>NZ_WODC01000009.1 GCF_009729555.1 Pseudodesulfovibrio alkaliphilus | reverse complement strand
CTCGAAGACTCGCCTACAGTCACTTCGCCTCGGCATAAGTTCTCTGTACGGCTCGAAGACTCGCCTACAGTCACTTCGCCTCGGCATAAGTTCTCTGTACGGCTCGAAGACTCGCCTACAGTCACTTCGCCTCGGCATAAGTTCTCTGTACGGCTCGAAGACTCGCCTACAGTCACTTAACGACAGCAGATCGCCGTTTTTCAACAACCTCAGAGCCCCGCTCCCTCGGTCCTTTGGTTGCGCCCTCAAGTTTCCCGGCCGTCCGGCCGAAGAGAGGGGAGACACACCGCGACAAGGAGCACACATGGGAAGCATCGTGGCCCTGGATGCCTTCAGGGCGTCCGTGGAAAAGACCCGCAATACGCCGCAAGGCCCGCCCCGGCCAGACATCTCGGGCGCGGATGTCTGGACCCGAGATTATCGCGAGGTGGAGGCCGTGGTCTTTGGACTGCTCACGGTGCGCAACCTTGCCGCCCACCATCGCAAGGGGTATGACCCGGCCCTTGACTCCCTGTGCATGGACGGCCTCGACGCCGCCTACACCGTGGACACCGTTGGCCCGGCCCGGCTCAAGGCCGCCCTCAAGCCCCTCAAGGAGTGGCTCCTCGACGCCATGACCGAGGACAACAAGCGCGACATGTCCTGGGCCTTGGTCATCATTGACCTTATTGAAAAATCGCCGGCAAGGGCGCGATCCTGAGTTCGGCACCGGCCGCGCCGGTTCTTCCGGGCAGGGCCGCAGGCCCCGCCGTTTACCAGCCCGATTGCGCCCTTCCCCGAAATTTTCATCGCGCAGGTGTGGGCGATGTCGTATTGGGAGGGCATGAGCGCCCCAGCCGACCCCGGCCCCGTCATCCTGCTCTCGGCAGGCTGTCTATTCCACCTGCCCCTCAAGCGCATCGCGCAGATCGGGCGGGACGCGGGTTTCGCGGGCATGGAACTGATCATGAACTCGCCCAGGCTGACGCCCGAAGCGGGCCTGGAGCGCATCAGCGAGGTACTCCCCGTCAGGAGCCTGCACGCGCCCTTTCGCGACTGGGCCGCCTGGGGCGGGCATCTCGCCTCCTGGAAGGCGACCACGGCCCTGGCCAACGCCCTGCCCCACGCCGACCACATCACCATGCACCCGCCGGGCTCCCGGCTGGCCAACATGATCCAGAACCGCTGGTTCGAGAAGGCGTGCGACCTGCCTCTGCTCCTGGACGCCAAAGGGCGCATCCGGTTTTCCCTTGAAAACATGCCCTGGCCCGAGGGCTCGCCCTTTTCGCGCGATCCGCTGGAAAAGCTCCTGGAACAGTGTCGAGACAAGAACGTGGGCCTGACCTTTGATGTTTGCCACATGGGTGTTTCCGGGCGCAACGTCCTTGATTCCATCGCCAAGGTGCCGTTGGAGATGCTCTACAACGTCCATTTTTCCGATGCCAGGGGCTACACCGAACATCTGGCTCCGGGCAAGGGGTGCCTGCCTCTGGCCGAGTTCCTGCGCCATCTTGGCGGCCGGGGCTATTCGCGCTATGTAACTCTCGAACTCGAACCCGCGGCCTTCCCCGACGACATCGACGGCACCATCGCCCAGCTTGATCGGCTGCGCCGGGACATGGAGGGCTGGCTGACCACCGACACGGAGCGATCATGACCCGCAAGTATCTGGAAAAAGTCTGTTGCCCGGACCAGCGGGTGAACCCGCTTTTCACTTTTCTCGGCATCGAGGTCGAGGCCCTGATGCCTGAGCGGGCCATGCTGCGCCTTCGCGCCAGGCCAGAGCTGGTCCAGGGGGCAGGGATGGTCGCCGGGGGCATCCTGGCCACCCTCCTCGACGAGGCCATGGCCCACGCCGTGCTGGCTGGCAACGCCCCGCGGGAGAAGACCACCACAGTGGACATGAACGTCAGCTACCTGCGCCCTGTGGAGGAGGGGGCCGTGCTCGAATGCGAGGCCCGTGTGGTCAGGCGCGGCAAGCGGGTCGTCTTTGCCGAGGCCGTGCTCCGGGATCTGGGCTCCGACGAGGCCGAAGCTGGCAAGGGCGGTCCGGCTCGGGAGTCGGCCAGGGCCACGGCCACCTTCCTCCTGGTTTGAATCGGGCCGAGTCATTGCCTTTGGCCCGTTGGTGCTTATCTTCGGGCCAGACACATTCCCGGAGGGAACCCCATGACCGACACTGCCCGAATCCTCGTCTGCCCCGGCTGCGGGGCGCGCAATCGCGTCCAGGCCGGGCGCGAGGCCCAGGCCACCTGCGGCAAATGCAGGGCTGCCGTCTTCGAACCGAAGCCGCTGGAGCTCGTGGCAGCCACTTTTGAGCGCCAGATTGCCGGGAGCCACGCGCCCCTGCTCGTGGACTTCTATTCCCCCACCTGCGGCCCCTGCCTGATGATGGTCCCCCAGTTCGAGGAAGCGGCCAGGGCCCTGCACCCGGACGTGCGCCTGGCCAAGATCGACACCTCGGCCGAGATCGAGGTGGCCACCCGCTTCGCCATCAGGGCCGTGCCCACACTGGTTCTCTTTCGCCACGGCCGCGAGATCGCCCGCCAGCCCGGCGCCATGAACGCCCGCGACATCGAGGCATGGGTTCGCAGCCACCTGTGAGGTCGGCGGCAGACTGCCCACCATACCTCTTTTGCAGGAAAACCCCTTGAATTCGAAGGGGAATTGGGCGACTATGCCCGCACTACGCGAAACAGGTTGCGAAAGGAGTTGTTATGGCTAAAGATTTCAGAGAGTTGCTTGTGGAGGCCTCGCGCCACGAGCAGTTTGGCCGCTTCTTCAAGGAGCTGGCCGTTGGCTTCAAGGTGGTGCTTTCCTTCCAGGCGAGCGAGACCCACTCCTGCGAACCGGCCGAAACCCTGGATGACATATACGCCTACACCAAGTGGGAGGTGAGCTTGCGCCAGGTGGACAAGGCCATCGACATCCCCAGGATCGGCGCCTGGAGCTTCTTCAAGGACAAGGAATGGGCCGCGCCCTTTGACCGCCCCGAGTACCAGCGGGCCATTGTCGGCGAGTTTATCCCGGTGGAGGACTGTCAGAAGATTCTGGAGGATGTCATCGAATACGCTATGAGCCATGATCAGATCAAGTCCGAGGACGAGATCGCGGTGGTGGACCCGGATGTGGACCTCAAACGCGCGGGCTGCGGCGGCTGCGGCGCCAAGAAGGCCGACAAGGCCGACAAGAAGCCCGCCCAGTAGACCCGGGACCGTTGGAACGGCCATTGCCAGCTAGCGAGGCCCGCTTTTCGCGGGCCTTGTCGTTGTCAGGCGAAAAAGGCGGTGAGTACGACTGCGTAGACCAGGGCAGGCAGCAGGTTTGCCAGCCGGATTTCTTTCAGTTCCAGCAGGTTGATGCCGATGCCGATGATGAGCAGGCCGCCGCAGGCCGTGACCTGGCTGATCATCATGGGCGAAAAGTATTGCTGGAAGAAGCTGGCGCCGATGGTCATGGACCCCTGGTAGAGCAGCACCGGGATGAAGGAGAAGAGCACGCCCGAGCCATAGGTGGCGGCCAGGGCCACCGAGGCGAATCCGTCGAGGATGGATTTGGTGAAGAGGACTGTGGCATCGCCGTTGATGCCTTCCTCAAGCGAGCCGATGATGGCCATGGCCCCGATGCAGTAGATGAGCGAGGCGGTGATCAGCCCGTCGGTGAACTTGGCGTTGTTGGACTTGATGAGCCGCTTGAAGCGGTCGCCAAGCCGGGCAAAGAGGGTGTCGAGCCGCAGCAGCTCGCCGCTGATGCCGCCCAGCAGCACGGCAAAGATGACGATGAGGATGTTCTCGACCTTGAGCGCCATCTGGATGCCGATGAGCAGTACGCAAAGCCCCAGCCCCTGAAAGACGATGGTGCGGATGCGCTCTGGAAAGCGCGATTGCAGCCAGCAGCCGATGAGGCTGCCGCCGATGATGGCCAGGGCGTTGACGATGGAGCCGACAGGGAGCATGGGCGACCTTCCGGGGTTGAGTGGCGGTTCTACACCGCAAAAGCGGTGCTATCACCAAGGCGCACCCCTGACAAGGGCATTGACAGCCCGCGCCACCCTGCCCTATGAATGACCCACCCCAAGCCAGGGTGGCGGAATTGGTAGACGCAGCGGACTCAAAATCCGCCGGTAGCAATACTGTAAGGGTTCGAGTCCCTTCCCTGGTACCAGAATGAAAACAGCGGCTTGCGATGGATATCGCGGGCCGCTGTTTTGGTTGCTATGTCGGAAGAACTAGGATTTGCCCCACAGCTGCCCCACAAGTGTTTTTTGTGAAGGTTCAGTCCTGTGCCGCTCACTGTGAGGTTGGACGGCCCTGTACGATTTAGGCAGCAGTTTTATCGGGGGAATATTCCGTTATGGCACTCCGAGTGATAACCATCTTCCCAAATTGATTGTAGAGTACATTGACATGTACTAATTTTTAGTACATACGCACTACTATCTTCACAAAATATTTAGACATTGGCATAGCTCATGATCAACAGAACTCGGTCAAAAATGGTGGAGTTGCATTTTTGGGGACCAGCATCCAAGGCGGATGCTGCGGTTAAGGTATTGAATTCTTTAGGGTATACCGAATCAAGCCTACTTCAGACTGTTAGTGCAGCTTCCCAGGCCCCGGGGCGTTTGCTGGTAGCGGCAAGATACGGACAGAGCCTAACCCAAAGGGAACTCTCAGAGAATTCAGGCATTCCGCGAAGGCATATATCGGAAATGGAAAACGGTAAACGTCCAATTGGCAAGGAAAATGCTAAACGTTTGGCTAATTCCTTGGACACGGATTACCGTTTCTTCTTGTAGCATAAGGCGGCAGTATGAAGCTCAACAAAGACATTGAGTTGTTTGTTAAAAAACTTGGATTAGCCCCCTACAATCTCTTTGGCACCGAGAATCATTCTAATGGTTCTCATTATGCACTGATGGACGGAGTTAATGGTAGCTTTTTGTTGTCTCAGGATGCCTCTGAGGACGTGCTGGACAATGCTTTTAATTGGTCTTGGTCTGCTGATGTTAAGCACCACGTTAGCGTCTCCAGGGACG
This sequence comes from Pseudodesulfovibrio alkaliphilus, assembly GCF_009729555.1. Lineage (NCBI taxonomy): Bacteria > Pseudomonadati > Thermodesulfobacteriota > Desulfovibrionia > Desulfovibrionales > Desulfovibrionaceae > Pseudodesulfovibrio > Pseudodesulfovibrio alkaliphilus. Next base: position 130,184 of record NZ_WODC01000009.1, on the reverse strand, counting down.
TTGTTACTGTGCGAAAGGCATTTAGCGGAGAGAAGACGAGTTTTTCAAAGAAAACTGTATTGAGTAAGTTGGACAAGTTCTATCGTTATTTAGAAACAGATTCATCGACTCCGGTTGTTGATTCTATTGACCATGTAATAACTACATTCAGGAATTTTCGTAATTCAACGCGATATCACAACGCACTAAGCTCTTTTTTGCTACTTCTCGCGTCATATATGAATAGATATTCTGAAAGCTATGATGATTTTGTTAAAAACCAAGGAGGCTTGTGCCTTAAATATGGTATAGATGTTAATGGCATAGAGACGGTTTCGGCAGATGTCTTGCAGAGATTTAATGACGAATTGAGATTTAATCGGAGGATGGAAAGAAATTTAGAACTTGGTATCACTATCAGGCATGCTGGCGGAATGCTGTTCCAAGAGGCCCAAACAGCATTGTCAAATACGAATTGTCAGCTTACACTTTATGGATTTTCGAACGCGAAAGCTTCTTTGCCTAATTTGGCTAATGGTGGATATTATACTCCACAGGGGATTGCAAGAAGCTTGACTGAGGCGGCAGTTGGTAATCACCTTTTTGCGCCCAAATTGACTATCCTTGATCCTGCTTGCGGTTCAGGAACATTTCTTTGCGAGTCCGTTCGGACCCTCCAGCGGCTTGGGTATATGGGCGAAATAGAATTAATTGGTGTAGACATTTCGAGCGATGCCATTGAAATGGCGCGATTTTCCGTTTCATGCGCTAAAGCTGATTGGCCTGAAGCCCATATTCGTTTTCAACTGCATAATTCAGATTTCTTGTCGATAAGCCCTGAAGAAATGGCTTGTGATATTGTTCTCACTAACCCACCATTTCAGTCTTGGGCGTCGATGAATAGCGAAACGAGGTCGGTTGTCGAACGTATCATGTCCCCCTACGTTAAAGGGCGGCCAGATTTAAGCATGGCTTTTACGCAAAGATCCATAGATGTCCTGCGAGCGGGAGGGACTTTAGCAACAATCCTTCCCGTGGGGGTGCTAACAAGTGATCTTGCAAAAAAATGGAGAAGTGTTTTAGCAGGAGAGCATACCATCGACTTAATCTCCTTGCTTGGGGATCACACTCTTTTTAGGTATGCCTCCGTCAACATTTCTACTCTTATCGTTCAGAAGAAAAATCCCACCGTTGATTCTCGCCTAACTATGCTCTGGGCCGATGAATCTAACAATGCAGCCGCAAATGCTCTCAGGAATCTAAGAGTATTAGATTGGGTTCCTGGGCGAGAGGTGCACAGTACCGCCAATTATTGGAACATATATAATATGCGGCAACAAGACCTGATGAGTCGGGCGAACTGGACTCCAAATTCGACCGGGATTGGGCCTCTGATTGAGGATATAAAATCTACTACCCTAACGACCGTTGGTGACTTTTTTAGTGTTAAGCAAGGCATTAGACCTGGGAATAGGGACCTCTTTATTGTCTCATGCAATTACTACTCTTCTTTGCCTGAAAATGAACAAAGATGCTTCAAGCCTATTGCGGAGAAGGATGCTATCAGTTGTGGTCAAGTAACACCTGTCGATTATATCTTTTATCCAATTCCACAACCTGCAACCGAGCAGGAATTGGCAGAAAGATGTCCTTCATATTATCGTGATGTCCTTTCGCCAAACAAAATGCTTCTTGCTTCAAGAGCTCGGAAAAACGATGATAACTATTGGGTTTTAAGTGAGCCCCGGAGTTGGATGTTTGATGGCCAGCCTAGAATTATCAGTAAATCCTTTTACCGGAAGGATGGTTTTGTCCTTGATGCAGATTGTGAGTATGCGATTGTGCAAGGATTCGGATGGATTTTGAAATCAAGTATAATTGCTTCGCTCAATAGTGGGTCAAAAGAGTTGATCGTCGATTTACTAAAACTGTATTTAGCGGTGTTTAATTCTGACATCTTCACGTCAATTGCAATGGAATACTCAAGCCGCCTGCGAGGAGGGTATCTTGAGGTCGCAAACAAGTACATGAAACCCATCCCACTTCCTGACTTGACAGACTTGTCTGCGCATCATCCTTCAATGATTAAGCAGGCTGGAGAGATCCTTGATTTATTTGATCAAGGACAACCGCTTGGTTCACTTTTAAAAAATAAATTTACGGCTAGCGCGTATCAAACTAGTTTAGACGATTGGAACGTGGTTATTTAAATGGCTTTTGTCATAGACAAGCATCAATTTAGTGGAAGGGTGAACTCCCTGCGTTCTATGCTTGCAAAAGTATTAGATGAGCCAACGCTCATTCTAGAGCGTCTTCCGGTTGATTATAAGGTTGCTCTTACGTTTTCAGCTTCAAATAATGCGCCTCGCGTTACCAGTAAACGAAATGAAAACATCATTATGCTGTCGCGGTGTCCCAAAAAAGACATTTCGATTTGGGTAGGGATGTCAGAATGGTGGCTTACAAAAAAAAGTGAATGTTTTTTCGATAATTATGGATTCAGGTTCTATTATTGCCCATCGACCTCTAAAGTCGGCAAAGTCAAAGAAGATATTTTTCAGCAGATCATACGAGTTGAATGTGTGAGCTGGAACGGAAGTGAAGCTCCTGGAGAAGGTGCGGCGCACCCTCATTTCCACATTGACCAATGGCCATTAAAGGATACACAGCAAGAGCACAGAATGATAGAAGCTGAGTTACTGGAAATTTCAAAGTCCAGTGAAGAAGTGCATGACTTCTCGGATGCTTTTTTGGAACGGTCGCCAGTTGATGAGCCTAATTCAAATTGGCTCTCTCGTATTCATTTCCCGCTACAGGCGAAGTGGTTTGAGTCCAGATTTCAAGAACTAGCAGTGCCCCCCTCGCCACATGTCACGTCTCCCGCCTCTATCGAGGAGTTGGACAACTGGATATATTCATTACTTTCATACATGAAAAATGAATTTGAAAAGTACCTTATCAAAGCGTAGCACATAGCCTCAATTGTTTGTTGGGTAGTCTGTACAGTGATAATATTCACCTAACACCGCCGCCCCCGGGGGAAGAGTTCAGGCCCTTCCAGGCCCGCCACCCCACGACCCCCCCCCTCAACAACCCAACTCCGCCTTACATCCTCCCCGCCCCGTAATCAGCGCATTAATCAGCCTGTTCAAGCTCACGCCGTTTTCTGCTGCCGATAGAGCCAAATCACGGTGCACGGCGGGCGTGGTTCGCAGGGAAATCTTGCCAGAGAACTTCTTCTGGCTGAGCGGTTCCGGGATCGGCTCACCGCTGGCCTCCATGTCGGCCACCACGTCGCGGACGAGGCGGACGATGCCTTCAAGGGCGGCTGCCTGTTCCTCGTCGAGCCAGGAGAGGGCCGGGAACTCGGCGCACAGGCCGACATACTCCTGATCCTCTTGCGACCAGAGAACCCGGTAGGAGTAATGCTTCACGTTCATCTGGCGCCTCCTTCCTGCTTGTCCCTACTGGCGCGGCTTCCTGAAATCGTGGGTGCACACGGCTGGGCGGTCGCTGCATCGAACACGATACGGAGCCTGTTTTTTGCCTTCAGTCTATCAATGTTGAATATTTAACGGCCTTTGTGCTGTCAATGGCAAGAGCATCGATTTGGAAAAAGAGGTGCAGCCATGGTCGCTGCTTGCCCCGCCTCCCTCCCTTGAGATACGTGTATCTCAAAGGAGGTGCCTATGCCTATTTCCATTCGGTTGCCGGAAGAGACAGAAAACCGGCTCAACGCCCTGGCGGAAGCCACCGGGCGCACCAAGGCGTTTTACATCCGCGAGGCGATCCAGGAGCACCTGGAGAACCTTGAGGACATTTATCTCGCGGAGCAGCGGCTCGCGGACATCAAGGCGGGCAAGAGCCGCACATATTCGATAGACGAGGTGGAGGCGCGCCTTGAACTGGCGGATTGAGTTCGACGCAGCTGCGGAAAAGGAATTGGCCAAGCTCGACAAGCAGGCCCAAAGGCTTCTCTTGAAGTACCTCCGGGAGCGGATCGCTCCCAACAACCCGCGAGACTATGGGGAGCCGCTTCGCAAGAATCTCGCGGGCCTCTGGAAGTACCGGGTCGGAGACTATCGCCTTGTGGCCGACATCCAAGACGAAAAGGTCTTGATCCTGATTCTCCGTGTCGGCTACCGCAGAAAGGTCTACGGGGGCCATTGAGCCCCGTTTCCTTGCTCCCGCTGAAGCCCCGGGAGCGGCGGGTTTCGTGGCGGTTGATCTCCATGGCGGCGCGGCCGGGGTTCTTGATCTGGATGCTGCGGGCGCGTCTTCGGGGCTTTCAATGCTGTAGATGATGGCAGGCGTGAGGCCTTGGCCGTGGAAATCGATACCAAGTGCTTCAGGTCAATCGGGCTTTTGCCCATGGCCTGTTGCGCGTTGTCGGAGTCCGGGAGGAATCACGAATTCAGCTTTACGGACGGGCCACAAGGGGCGTCAGGCTTGATCCGGGCCGCAGGGCATTCCTGCGGCTAGAATTCATAGGTGAACTTCAAGCTGCCGGTCACGCCCTCGCGTTTGCCCACATACCCCTGCAAGCCGAGGTCCAGGGACAAGGGCACCGATGCCCACGGCGCGGACACAAGCCCCAGCTCACAGGTGCCGGTATCGCCCCGCATGGAAGGAACATCCATGGCGAGCCCGTTGGTGGTGGCGCGGGCCATGCCGTCGAACTCATGCTCATAGGCCGCGCCTATGTAGGGAGTGATATGTTCACTCACCGCGTGGCTGAGGCGCGAGCCGAGGCGCACACGGCTGGAGTCCACATCCTTGAAGCGTATGTTGTCGCCGGTAGACAGCGTGACGGAGTCGCCCTCCTGCCGCGTCCAGAAGTATTTGCCGTAGAGGTCAAGCGAGGTATTCTCCGCCATGCTCCAGACATATCCGGTTCCCAAATGCCAACCGTAATACGTGGATGACGAATCGTATTCCGCGCTGCGTCCGGCTGCATCGCGCAGATCGTACGAGTCATATTCGTTTTCCAGGCCACCCGCCCGGCCCGAGGCTTCGACATAGAAATTGCCGGGTCCGGCATTGGCTAAATCCACCCGGCCAAGGACACCGCCGCCAACATAGCGGGTGCTGCCGTCTCCCTTGACCGAAGCGGCAGCGCTGAAGGAATTGTAGGTATTGTACGAGCCTCTGCCGAATTCGACAAACGGCCCGCCAGTCAGACGGCCGAGGGAGCTGTCGGCTCCCCAGGCCAGACCGGCCATCAGGGAGACACTGTTGATATCTACATGCGAGCCGGAATTATACCGCATGGAACCGCCTGAAACCGCACCAAACCCGACAGGGGCACCGGCACCGCCGGCAACCCCGGCCTTGGCCGCGGAAACGGCAGAATCCATGCCCTGCCCGGCGACCACGTCCGCACCTTGCGTGACCATGCCCAGGCCGGAAACAAAGCCCTCTGAAAGTGCCTTGGACTGTTCATTCACCGCAGCCCCGGCTGGGGAGACCGTGGCCAACAGCTTGTTGTTTTCGACTGTGAGGTCAAAGTTGTACACCAGGGTCACGCCCTGCATGCCCGTGCCGCTCGCCCTGGTGTTGAGGCTGCCATTGGTGACCAACGTCCCGGCGTTGATGAGCGTTATGCTGTCGCCTTCCAGCAGGGGTGAGGAACTGCCGTCAATGCCCACATTAACGACGGAAGACCGCCCGCCGCTGCCTGTCAGGTCTGCCGTGCCGGTCACTGTCAGCACGGTATCGTCCGCAGACAATGTGGAAGGCAGGTAGAAGTTAAGATGCTCAAAATTGCTAATCGCTTTCGCCGTCAGCCCAGAGGTTTTAACATTCAAGGTGTTGCCGCTGAAAACCTCAGAGCCCCACCCCCCCCCGTAGAGGCTTGCGGCTGTCAGATTCGGGGAACCGCTGATGGTCACGGTATTGTGTGTGGCCTGTCCGGTGGTTCCTCCAGAGGCAGCCCCGCCGCAAACATCCCAGACGACAGTGCCACCGCTGATTGTCACAATATTGTTTCTGGCGTCTGCACTGCCGGAGTTTGCATCGGCATACCCGCCCCAAACTTGCCAAACGGTACCGCCGCTGATAGCAACGGTATTGCCGGAGGCAGCAGCTGACGCGCCATACTCAGAAATTGCCACCCCGCCGTTAAGATAAGTTAGGGAACCTCCGTTGAAGTTGACACTATTGCCGGAGGCCGTAGCGGTGTAACTGCCGTGATTTTTGATTATAGCTGCGCCACCATATGCGGAAGACCCTTGCCCCCCGTTGATAGTCACCGTATTATCTGAGGCAGTCATTGACGAAGGCTGTTCAGATCTAGCATATCCTCCATGTATACGGACACTAATACCTCCTGCATATGGTGTTGCACCGCCAGGATCTATGGTTACTGTGTTGCGGCTGGACGCCACATCCCCCTCGGTGGTTTCTCCGAAAAAATACCCACCGTATATTCCTTTAGTGACGCTCCCGCTAATGATGGTCACGCTATTGTCTGATGAAAAAGTGTTCTCTTTATGCGCATCGAGGTTGTTTGACCCACCAATGCTTATAGTCGCGTCTTCGGTCAAGGGGTTGCCTATCACAACATCATAGTTGTAATTCCCGTTATACGTCACGGAAGCGGCAACGCCATTTTGTGGCAACAAGAGAATGAATCCAAGCGAAAACACGGCGCAAAGCAGCATGGCAACACGAGGCGGCGAAGAAAGCCTTGCGCTGCACAAGGTGTCAGTCAGTCCTTGGGAAAAAAACATGTAATGCTCCAGATACTTTTTTGATTTCTCTATTTATATTTTGGATCCAAAATGTGCGCTTACCATGCCGCTGAAGCGACTCTAGTCCGTCGTGAAAAGCCTTTTTCTCGAGCTTGGACAGCCCCCAGTCTGCGTTGCACTTTTATTCCAAGCCAACGAACAACAGGGCGGACAGCGGAACAGCCCGTCGATGAAAAAAGGACAACCAACGGAGTATGTCAGAGACATGACGACCCCCTTGGGATACGCTAAAGATCGGTTCGTTTTCCCTGACCTCTCTGCGCATGGATACTATTGCCCCCACTTAATCCATTCATGGCTGTCCGTCTGTCCGGCAAAACACGTACAAGGGGAATTTTACAGCAATGATGAAAGGTTGACCTCATCGCCTGTGTCGTTTGCCATTGCGGGGACTGCCGGACTTGTCGTCTGCGGGGGGGGCAATGCGCCGTGATCCGGCGCTGGCTCAAGAGATGAAGAAAACGGAGAGCAGGAGGGAAAGCGATGAGGGGCGGGAATGGGAAACCGACGAGACTGCTAGGGGCAACGGGTTGTCGAATCTTCCGGCAAGATATCAAAAACTCCGCATGACAACCGGATCGCGCTCCCGGATGCCATTGGAGGCTGGCACGTTTGACACGCAGCGCTTGTGCCGGATTTCCAGGTCCGTCGTTCGCTCGGAAAAGCGACTGGAGGATGTCGCCACGCACATGCGGACGTGCGGCGGCTCGTGCTGCTCCTTGAGGCGGGATTCGTCTCTGGGGCGGGGGTGTCCGGGGTGGCTCCTAACCCTGTCCGCTGATGGCGAATTTGCGCAGACTGCGTACGTTCGAGAGCCCCAGCTTGTTGACCATCCGCGTCAGATAAGTCTCCACCGTCCGCGGGCTGATACCGAGACTTTCGGCAATCTCCGTGTTGCTCTCGCCGCGGGCCATGGCCGAGAAGATAACCCGCTCCTGATCGCTGAGCAGAAAAAGCGGGTCCGTGGCCGGAGAGCCGGCCGTTTCCTCCAGGCTTGATTTGGCGTGGGCGCTCACGAAGCATTCACCGCGCAGAATGCCCTCTATTCCTTCCAGCAGCACGCCTATGGGCTCGCGTTTGGTCACATAGCCGTTGGCACCGCAGCGCAGCGCACGGTCGATGGTGCCGGGGTCTTCGTGCATGGAATAGACCAGTGTGCGGACACCGTGTTCGGCCAGATCGACGAGCAGGTCCAGGCCGCTGCCGTCGGCCAGCGAAAGGTCCAGCAGCGCGAGGTCGAAGGCGGCCTGCTCCAGGCACGCCTTGGCGTCGACGCGGGTTCCGGCCTCCACGCCGGGCGTGTAGCCGTTGGCCTCCAGCAGCAGGTTCAGCCCCTGACGCACGGCTGGGTGATCGTCGATGAGCAGAAAACGAAGATTCGCGGGGGTGTGGAACGGGTCAGCGAGAAACATCGGGGAGCGTTCTCCTTGTGGAGGTGGGGGAAGAGTGCCTGTCGCACGGGGCTGCGCAGGTGACAATGGTGCCTCCCTGCGGTGCGTCCTCTATAGTCAACTTGGCGTGGATGACGCCGGCACGGTGGGCCATGATGCCGAGCCCGAGTCCTCCCCCCCGGGAGCTCTGCCGTGCGGAGGCCGTGCGGCCAATGCCGTCATCGCAAACAGTTAAGGTGATGCCGTCTTGGGCGGAGCAGTGCAGCTTCACGCGGATGGTGTGCGCCTGTGCGTGTTTGGCCGCATTGGTCAATGCCTCCTGGGCGATACGGTACAGCGTGCTCATGTTGGAATTGGTGCATTGCCCGCAGTGGCGGTGCCTTTCGATCCGCACGTCTGCGCCCGTATCCCTGGCGATGCGTCGGACCAGATCGTCCAGCGAGGGGCCGGGCATTGCGGGGTCGTGTTCTACGGGCCAGAGACCGCGTGAGGTGCGGTAGGCATCATCGGTGGAGGCGTCCAGCAAGGCAGCAAGGCTGGCTACAGTCGTGGCGTCGTCCGTTCCGGCAAGCCGCTTGTTCAGGATGGATGCGCGCAGCCGGGCTCCGGTGAGCTTCTGGCACAGGCCGTCGTGCAGTTCGTGGCTGATGCGCCTGCGTTCATCCTCGCTGATGCTGATCACTTCCTGTTCGAGCCGGTTGCGGTCTTCCATCTCCGCCATGAGTGACTGGTTTTTGTGCTCCAGCTCCTCGGAGAGTTTTTCCACGGACAGAAAGGCATGGCTGAAGCGTTTGGCCAGCGCCAGCGACTGGGTGACAACCAGAAAGAGTATGCCGAATTTGATCAGGTAGGGCGTGTTGATATGCTTGGTGTGGGAGAGACCGTCGTTCAGGCTGGCGAGGAGGGACACTCCGCTGCCGAGCAGCAGCAACCCTGCGCCGCTCATTCCGCGCCAGGCGCAGGCGGACAGGCGCAGGACGTAATAGATGGCGCAGCCCAACCCAACAAATATGCTGAATGCGATGTACTGGGAAATGAGGTGATCTGGCGCGGTCGGCAGCAGCGCAAGGAATATCAGGAAGCGAAGGTCAACCAGATGGCGGACGGCAGGGTGGAAGACCTGCGGGTAGAGCGAGGAGTAGAACCGGAAGAGCATGGGGGCGCAGGCCATGTAGAAAAACAGGGGGATGTATTCGTACCAACGGGGCGACAGGGCCGGAAGGAATCGGTTGATGGCCCAGAAGGACGTGTTGGAGGTCATGCTGTAGCACAGCAGGCACAGGCAGAAGACGCTAAAGTAGCCCGCCGAAATCTGCGTCCGGTCCAGATGGAACAGAAAGAGGTGGTACAGCACTGTGATCATCAGGCAGCCGGCGAAGAAGTAGGCAAAGGTCCAGGTTCTGTCGCGCTCGGCTTCCAGAGGGCCGGGCGGAGCCAGCCGCAGCCCCTCCGGCACGCCGCCAGCGCGAAAATGGTGGTTGGATATCTGGAGCACGAGTTCCAGATTCTCCCCTTTGGGGGTGATGCCGGCCAATACCAGCGAGCGCTGAGGTGTCTCGCTGTCTGCATCCGTGCCCACGGTGCCGCTGCCCGCCACGAACTCGCCGTTGGCCCACAGCCGGTAGGCCATGGGGATGTCGAAGAGCCGTAATGTCAGCGTGTGCGCCTCCGGCCAGAGGCGCAGCCGCAGTCGCAGGGTGGCCTGCCCCGTTCCGCCCAGCTCTTCACCATTTACGAGCATTCCTTTCCATGTGCCGGGCAGCGAAATCAGGCCTGACGGTGCAAGGGCGGTGTTTTCAACGAAGTCCTGCGGCGTCAGCAGGCGATTCCAGTAAAACTCCCACGCGCCGTCCAGCCGGGCGGGGCCCATGGTCGCCGGGTCAAAGAGCCGCAGGTCCAGTACGCCGTTTTCGGCCAGCGGACCACCATTCGCCGTTGCCCGGCAGCACGGCAGCAAAAGAAAGGCGGCTGTTAGCAGCAGCGCCAAACGCAACGGAAAGGGGTGGAATGCTCGGTTCATTCCTGGCGCGGAGAAAGGGCGCAGTGGGTTTCTGTTCATCATAGGTCTGCGGGGGGGGGCTGAGATGGGTGCGCTTTATGCGAGAGGCGGACAATATACGACGAGTTGGTCTTTCAACCCTCCCAACCTGTTCCGGCCAGACAGACCTGCCCGTTCACAACGAAGGCCAGGGGCGCCTTCTTCTTCGTCAATGCACCTGCGGGAAGAGGAAATTGCCATGGCCCCTTCCTGCCGATTCGCCCCGCATTGCCGCTCCCGAACCGACAACGGAACACGGATTAGACAGAACGCAATAATGACAGAGAGCGCTTACAGAAGAAATATATCTTTAGCAAGATATTTTAGGCAGGTTGCGGGGTGTAGCTGTCCTCGAAACCGGAGAACAAAGAGTTTCTGCCGAAGCAGGCAGAAAGGATGGCTGGACGGCGCAAACAGAGGTGCGGCTTTTGGCAAAACAGAAGGTGCTCATTGGAGTGGTTCGTGGAGTGCACAGAGGTCGTATCCACCTGGCACCGCCCGCCCCCTTACTTTTCCAGCGCCTTGTCCGTCAGCTCCGGGAGCAGGGTTCCGGCCTTGCCCTGGAGGAAGATGTCGCTGAAGCCGTAGGAGTAGCGGGTTTCGTGGAGGTTGATCTCGATGACGGTGCCGCCTGAGTTCTTGATCAGGTGGGGTATGCGGCCCGCGGGCATGACCTCGCCCCCGGTGCCTACGATGAGGCAGAGGTCGCTGGCCTGGGCCAGTTCCGTGGCCGCCCGGTGGACCTCAAAGGGGATGGGCTCGGAAAAGAAGACGAAATCCGGCTTGAGCGTGCCGCCGCAGGCCGGGCAGGGCGGGGGTAGGCGGTCAAGGGCGATGGATGCGGAGTCGAAGAAGGCCCGGCAGGAGAGGCACTGCATGCGCCGGGTGGAGCCGTGGTATTCATGGACCGTGCGGCTTCCGGCGGCCTGATGCAGGCCGTCGATGTTCTGGGTGATGACCCCGGCCAGGAGGCCGGCCGTCTCCAGCTCGGCCAGGGCGAGGTGCGCCGCATTGGGCCGCGCCCGGGCCAGGGTGTCGAAAAAGATGGTCTTGAGCAGGGGCCAGACCTCCTGCGGATGGCGCTTGAAATACCCCTTCTCGAACTTTTCCGGGTCGTATTTCGACCATACTCCCCCCGGACCGCGAAAGGGCGGGATGCCCGATTCCACGGAGATGCCCGCGCCGGTAAAGGCCACGGCGCAGCGGGCCTTCCCCAGGATGCGGGCGGCGTTTGCCAGCGCGTCATTGCTCATGGCGACTCCTTTGCCCGACCCATAGCACGGTGCGCGGTCAATGCAAACTCCGGCCTGGTGGTCGGCATCGTTGCCGGAAAGCGCCGCAACAGGAGCGCCAAGCCGAGAGTCGAAACAGCACCATCTTAGGCTGTTCAAAAATGGTGAGATGCTAGGCGCGAAAAAAGGTCACAAATCCGCTGTCCTGCGGATTTGTGACCTTTTTGAATAAGTTTTCTGTACGGCTCGAAGACTCGCCTACAGCCACTTAACGACAGCAGATCGCCGTTTTTCAACAGCCTGCTAAGGGTTGATCGTGGTACCCAGCAGCCTGAGGAACTCGCGGATCAGGGCCGGGTGGGAGGGCCAGGCCGGGGAGGTGACGAGATTCCCGTCCACATGGGCGTTGCTGAAGGTCTCGTTGGTGTTGACCCAGGTGGCCCCGCCTACCTCCAGATCGGGCCGCACCGCAGGATAGGCCGTGCAGGATTTGCCCTGGACCACGCCTGCGGCCACCAGCACTTGTGGGCCGTGGCACACGGCGGCGATGGGCTTGCCCGCCTTGGCGAAGTGGCGCACGATCTCAAGCACCCGCTCGTTGAGGCGGATGTATTCCGGGGCGCGCCCGCCGGGGATGACCAGCCCGTCGTAGGCGGCCGGGTCCACGGACTCGAAGTCGGCGTTGAGCAGAAAGTTGTGGCCGGGCTTCTCGCTGTAGGTCTGGTGGCCCTCGAAGTCGTGAATGGCCGTGGCCACGGTCTCGCCCGCCTTCTTGCCCGGGCACACGGCATGGACCTCGTGCCCGACCATGAGCAGCATCTGGAACGGGACCATCACCTCGTAATCCTCGACAAAATCACCGACCAGCATCAGTATCTTCTTCACGGACATGTCGCACCTCCTGAGGTTTTCGGACTCTGCCTTTCCTACCCTGATTGGGAGCGGGGCACAACCGTAGCAATGGCAGGTCGGCGCGACAGAGTCCGTCTTGCCGGGCCGCGGCGGCGGGGCGGGCACGAATTATAACTGCGCACCCGGTGGGCTCCGGTATATCCGATTGAGCATCGGGCGGATTTGGTCTATCCTTCACAGGATAACGGCGAACACGGATTTTTCCAATCAGCATAAAGAGTCGTTGAAAAACTCGAAAACACAGGCTGTTCAATAATGGTGAGATGCAAGGCGCGAAAAGAGGTCAAGGCCGAAGCGTACTCCTGGTACGCGAGGATCTGCCCCTTTTTGAAGCAACGCAGCAGATCGCCGTTTTTCAACAGCCTAGCAAGGAGTCGATCATGAGTACCATCACTGGCGTCTGGGCCCGCGAGATTCTGGATTCGCGTGGCAATCCCACTGTTGAGGTCGAGGTCATTCTCGAATCCGGCGTCATGGGCCGCGCTGCCGTGCCCTCGGGCGCGTCCACCGGCTCGCGCGAGGCCCTGGAGCTGCGCGACAAGGAAGAGCGCTACAACGGCAAGGGCGTCATGACCGCCGTGGAAAACGTGCGCGGCGAGATCGCCGGGGCGGTTATCGGCATGGACTGCCTGCGCCAGAACACCCTGGACAACGCGCTCATCACCCTCGACGGCACCGAGAACAAGGAGCGCCTGGGCGCCAACGCCATGCTCGGCGTGTCCATGGCCGCGGCCCGCGCCGCCTCGCGCTTTCTGGGCCTGCCCCTGTATCAGTACCTGGGCGGGGTCAATGCCAAGCTGCTGCCCGTGCCGCTGATGAACATCATCAACGGCGGCGAGCACGCGCCCAACAACCTGGACATCCAGGAATTCATGATCATGCCAGTGGGCGCGGAGACCTTTGCCGAGGCCCTGCGCATGGGTGCCGAGACCTTCCACAAGCTCAAGGCGATCCTGGCCAAGGACGGGCACGTCACCTCGGTGGGCGACGAGGGCGGCTTCGCCCCGAACCTCAAGTCCCACGCCGAGGCATTCGAGTACATCATCCGGGCCATCGAGGGCGCGGGATACGAGCCCGGCCGCGACATCTGCCTGGCCATCGACGCGGCGGCCAGCGAGTTCTACAAGGACGGCAAGTACGTCCTGGCGGGCGAGGGCAAGACATTCTCCTCGGCCGAGCTGGTCGACTTCTACGACGACTTCACCTCACGCTTCCCGCTGGTGTCCATCGAGGACGGGCTGGCCGAGGGCGACTGGGACGGCTTTGCCCTGCAGACCGACAAGATGGGCGACCGCATCCAGCTGGTGGGCGATGACATCTTCGTGACCAACCCCGACATCCTGGCCGAGGGCATAGACCGGGGCGTGTGCAACTCCATCCTGATCAAGCTCAACCAGATCGGCACCGTGTCCGAGACCCTGGACACCATCGAGCTGGCCAAGACCGCGGGATACACCACGGTCATCTCCCACCGCTCGGGCGAGACCGGCGACCACTTCATCGCCGACCTGGCCGTGGCGGTCAACGCGGGCCAGATCAAGACCGGCTCCCTGTGCCGTTCGGACCGGCTCGAAAAGTATAACCAGCTCCTGCGCATCGAGGAAGACCTGGGCGACGACGGGGCCTACTACGGCCCGGTGCTCGGCGGCAGCTTCTTCGAGGAGGAGTAGGGATACGGCGCGGCCGCGACAGCGATGTCAGGACCGCGCCACCATTTGTCAAGATCATGGGATGGGCCGCGCCGGGGGGAGACTCCCGGCGCGGCGGCCCGGATACCACGCAAGTCCGTGCCGAGCGGGCTTTTTACTCGCCGGAGGCGACAATCATGATTCTACTCGACGGCAAGGCGACGGCGGCCACCATCCGGGCCGAGATCAAAGAGGAAGTGACCAGTCTCGCGGCCAGATTCGGGCGCAGGCCCGGACTGGCGGTGGTCCTGGTGGGCAACGATCCGGCCAGCCAGGTGTATGTGCGCAACAAGGAGCGGGCCTGCGAGGACTGCGGCATCGTCTCCATGCCGCATCGCCTGGAGAATGCCTCCCAGCTTGAGCTTGAGGGGCTGATCCAGCAACTCAACCGCGACGTGAACGTGGACGGCATCCTGGTTCAGCTGCCCCTGCCCAAGGGACTCGACAGCCAGCGCATCCTCGACCTCATCGACCCGAACAAGGACGTGGACGGTTTCCACCCGGTCAACGTGGGCAAGCTCAGTTTGGGGCTGCCCGGGTTCAGGCCCTGCACCCCGGCCGGAGTGATCACCCTGCTCAAGCGCTACAATCTTGATCCGGCCTGCAAGAAGGCCGTGGTCATCGGCCGCTCCAACATCGTGGGCAAGCCGCTGGCCATGATGCTCTCGCAAAGCGGCCCCTGTGCCAACGCCACCGTGACCCTGTGCCACTCGCGCACGGCCGACCTCAAGGCCGAGTGCCGCGAGGCGGATTTCGTGTTCGCGGCCATCGGCGTACCGGGGTTTGTCACGGCGGATATGGTCAAGGAGGGTGCCGTGGTGGTGGATGTGGGCATCAACCGCACTGACGAGGGCCTGGCCGGAGACTGTGATTTCGAGGGCCTCAAGGACAAGGTCCATGCCATGACCCCGGTGCCCGGCGGCGTCGGGCCCATGACCATCGCTCAACTGATGGTCAACACCCTGGAGGCGTACAAGCTCCACGTTGGCGCGTAGCAACTCTCCTGGCGGCGATCAGGGGCGGTCCGGGATGCCGGGCCGCCCTTTTTTTCCGTCTCTGGCCGTTTTGGCGGGTCTGGGCATTTGCTTTTCCGCGCAGGTTTCGTGTAGCGTGGCCCGGGTTTGAAACACGCAGAGTCGCCGGTCGCCGGGCCGGAACAGGAGGCAGAAGATGGGCAGTGTTTTTGTGGCCGGGGCCACAGGGGTCATAGGCTCGGCCGTGCTGGCGGCCCTGGGCGAGGCAGGGGCGGATGTGGTGGCCGGGACGCACATTCCGGAAGAGATCGAGCCTCTGGCGCGTGAGGGCGTCCAGGCCCGGGTTTTCGATTTTTCGGATCAGGAGTCCATGGTCCGGGCCATGCAGGGGTGTGACAGGCTTTTCCTGACGCTGCCCCTGGCCGAGGGCATGACCCGGCGGGGGCATCTGGCCGTGCAGGCGGCCAAGGCGGCGGGCATCGGTCACATCGTGCGTTCTAGCGCCTACGCCGCTTCCTCCGACGCCCACTGGCGACTCGGCCGCGAGCACGGCACCGTGGACCAGTTTGTGGAGGATTCGGGCATTCCCTTCACCATCCTGCGGCCCAATTCGGTCATGCAGCGTTTCGTCTCCGTCCTGGCCCCCATGGTACGTTCGGGTGTCCTGGCCCTGCCCGAGGAGTACGCCAAGGTAAGCTACATCGACGCCTGCGACATCGGGGCCTGCGCGGCCCGGCTGCTGCTCGACGGCGAGGCTCATCACGGCCGCACCTACGCTCTGACCGGACCCCAGGGAATCTCCCTGGCCGAGGTGGCGGCCATTCTCTCCGGCGCAATCGGCCGCGAGGTGGTCTACCGGCCCGTGGACGAGTCGGTGTATGTGGAGAACCTGTCCCGGGACAATGTGCCCGAGTGGACCGTGAACATGCTGGTCAGCCTGACCCGTGTGGTCAAGCTCGGCATGATGGGCAACGTGACCGGGGCCGTGGCGCACCTGACAGGCGGCGAACCCCGCAGCTTCGCCGCCTTTGCCTCGGATCACGCCGGAATCTGGTCGTAGGAAGTCGGCGTGCTCAAGGGGCAAAACCGGCTGGTGGCGGCCATCAAGTCCGTTGCCGCAGGAAACTACTCGAACGATATCATGGAGCTGACCGGCCCGGACTATCCCCCGGAGGTCCGGGAGCTGGCCGAGGCCGTGGGGCTGATGATGGTCCGCATCGAGGCCAGGGAGTTCCACCTGGAGCAGCTCATGGCGACCATCCGCACCAACTCCCTTGGCGCGGTCACGGCCGTGGTCAACGCCCTGGGCGCACGCGATGCCTATACCGAGGGCCATGGCGAGCGGGTGGCCGTCTATGCCGAGCGGTTGGCACGGAGGCTGGGCCTTGACGAAGAGGAGGTGGAGCGCGTCCGCGTCGCGGGCATGCTGCACGATATAGGCAAGATCGGCTTCAGCGATCTGGTCTTCTCCAATGAAGACACAGGGATGAACGAGGAGATGCTCCTTGAGATCCGCAGCCATCCGCAGTGGGGATACGACATCCTCAAGAATCTCGATTTTCTTGGCCCGGCCCTGGATTATGTTCACGCCCATCACGAGCGCATGGACGGCCGGGGCTATCCGCGAGGGTTGTGCGCGGATGAGATACCCCTGGGAGCCCGGGTGCTGGCCGTGGCCGACTGCTTTGACGCCATGACCACCGACCGGCCCTATCAGCGGGGCAGGACTCCTCAGGCCGCCCTGGCCATCCTCGGCTCCCTGGCTGGCGAAGCCCTGGACCCGGCCGTGGTGGAAGCCTTCATCGTCGAGATTGAGGACAACGGCATGGCGGAATAGCGGCCGGGGCCGCCCGGCCCATTGCCCTGTCGTGGAAACGGGAAGGCGCATTCTCATTTACTTTTCAATTTCGTGTGGTATGTTTCAGTGATGGATGTTCGTTTCCCGAAAACCATCGAATACCGCCCATGCCCCGACGCATCGCCTGTCTGATACCCCTTCTGGTCGGTTTGGCCCTGGCCGCAGCCCTGGCCGCCATTGTGCATGCCGATGGCCTGCGTCATGCCCAACAGACCCGGCTTGAGGTCTTTCATCGTCTGTCCATGGTTCAGGGCGGGTTTGAGGGCGCTCTCAATGCCCGGCTGCTCCTGGCCCGCACCCTCAGGGTGGTGATCTCTCTTGACCCGGATCTGAATCAGCAGGCGTTTGCCAATCTGGTCAAGGGGCTGCTTGCGGACATGGGCGGAGTGCGCTTCGTGAAGCTGGTCAGGGACGACCGGATCACTCATGCCTTTCCGGAGGCCACAGCCCGGCCGGGGCAGCGCCTGTCCGATGTCTCCCCCCCGGAGGTGGGGCAGGCGGCGCTTCGTGCTGCCCGGACAGGCCAGATCCAGGTGCTGGCGCCAACCAGAATGCCTGAAGGGGACGAGTCCGTGGTGGCCCTCATGCCCGCAGTTCTTCCCGACGGCGGCCATTGGGGCATGGTCGTGATGTGGATCGAGGCGCGTCCCCTGCTGCGCGAGGCCGGGATCATGGATGCCTCCCTGCGGCTGGACATCGCCTTTCGGGAGCAGACGGCGGACGGTTGGCGGCTGATGCACGGCGCCGCGTCGGTCTTTGCGGCGGACCCGGTGGTCATGAATACGCCTGTGCCCCAAGGGGTGTGGCAGGCGGGTGCCGTTCCCCTGGGCGGCTGGCGGCCATCGCCCAACCGCGTCCCCCTGATATTTGGCGGCGGAGCTCTCGTCCTTGTGGTCACGACCGCTCTGCTGGCCATCATGCGCCTGTTGTCCGTCAGGCTCAGGGAGCGCGAGCAGTATCGTTATCTGGTGCAAAACGCCCGCAGTATCATCCTGCGGATCGATCAGGCCGGAGACATCGTCTTCTGCAACGAGCACACGGAACGGCTCCTTGGTTACGAACCGGGCGAACTCATGGGCATGCCCCTTGTGGGCACGCTGATTCCCGAGCGCGGACCGGACGGCGAGTCCGCCAAACGGCGGCTCAACAAGCTCCTGCGCGACCCGGCCGAGCCGGTCCTCGCCGAAACCGCAGTCATCCGCAGAAGCGGCGAACTGGTCTGGGTCTCCTGGGCCTATTCGCCGGTACGCTCGCCCGACGGAACCCTGGTGGAGCTGCTGTGCGTGGGCACGGAGATCACCGATCGCCGCAAGGCGGAGGAGGCCCTGCGCAAGAGCGAGAGGCAGTATCGGCTGCTTGCCGACAACGTCACGGATGTCATCTGGGGGACGGACGCGGATCTGCGCGTCACCTTTGTCAGCAAATCGGACCTGGGTCTGCGCGGCTTTGCCCGGGCCGATGTTCTGGGGCGGCCCCTTTGCGAGTTTCTGACCGGGGTCTCGCGAGGGAGACTCCAGGAGGCGGTAGCCACCCTCAAGGGCATGGTCGCCATGGGGCCGGAGCAACTGCCCGCCGTGACGCAGGATCTCGAGTTTCTCTGCGCGGACGGGCGCTCCATCTGGCTTGAGACGCGGCTTGGGCTGCTGCTCAACGAGTCGGGCGATAGCGTGGGGATGCTTGGCGTGGGGCGGGACATCACGGACCGCAAGCTGGCCGAGGCGCTGCGCGACGACGTGGAGCGCATGGCCCGGCATGACCTCAAGACGCCCCTTGGCGCGGTGGTGGGGCTGCCCGGCGAGATTCTTCGGTTGGGCGGGTTGTCCGAGGCCCAGTCAGCCATGCTCCTGACCATCGAGCAGGCGGGCGAGGCCATGCTCACCCTGATAAACCGCTCCCTGGACCTTTTCAAGATGGAGCGCGGCACCTATGTCCTGAACCGAAGCCCGGTGGACCTGCTCCAGACCCTGGAGCGGATCAAGGCGGAATGCCGCTTCATCCTGCGGGAAAAGGGCGTCAGCGTGGGCATCGAAGTGGAGGGGGGGATGCCCGACGAGGCGGTCGTGATCCCGGCCGAGGAGGATTTGTTGCACTCCATGCTCGCCAATCTGCTGCTCAATGCCTTTCAGGCCTCGCCCGAAGGGGGCTCTGTGACCATCTCCCTGGCCCTGGGAGATCCTCTGACCTTGACCATCCGCAACCAGGGCGAAGTGCCTCCGGGTATCCGCGAAGCCTTCTTCCAGAAATACGCCCGTGCCGAAGCCTCGCCCGGCTCCGGCCTGGGAACCTATTCCGCCCGCCTCATGGCCCTCACCCACGGCGGCGACATCTCCCTCGACGCCGCCACCCCAGGCGAAACCCGCGTCATTGTCACCCTGCCCCGGCGGTGAAACGCCTCCCGGCAAGGCGCCTTTCTGTCAGCCATGGATTTTTCTTAGCAGCCAGGCCATGTTTTGGCCCAGGATTTCCATGGTTTCCATGGCTTCGGCGTCGTCGGCCACCTGGCCCTTGTCCATGCCCCGGCCCAGGTTCCAGTAGCGCGAGCCGGGCACGACCATCTGCTCGATGAAGAAGAAGGCGTTGAGCGCGTTGAAGGTGAGCATATCGCCGCCGCGGCGGCTGACCACAACGGGGGCGCCCACCTTGAGGGCGAACATGTCGCCGTTGACCCGGCCGACCATGCCGGCGCGGTCGATGAGCGCCTTCATCTCGGCGGTGACGTTGGCGAAATAGGTGGGCGAGCCGAGGACGATCCCGTCGGCCGCGTCCATGGCCGCGATACAGTCGTTGGCGAAGTCGTTGTCCACCGCGCAACGGCGGTCCTTGTTCTTGATGCACTTGTAGCAGGCGATGCAGCCGTGCATGGCTTTGCCCGAAAGCTCGATAAGCTCGGTTTCGATACCCTCGGCCTCAAGCTGTTCGAGCACCTTGCGGAGCATCAGAGCCGTATTGCCCCCTTTGCGCGCACTGCCGTTAATGGCGACTACCTTCATGTTTCCCTCCTCGTCGTCTGTTGAAAAACGTCCGATTGCTGCGTTGCTTCAAAAAAGGTCACAAATCCATAGGACAGCGGATTTGGACGTCGGCCCAGCCGACGCCCCGACGGGGCGAATCAAATCCTCGCGCACAGGAAGTACATCTCTGCTCTCATGATCCGTAAGGCTCGAAAACTCGTCAACGGCTCAAGAGCTTCGGCCTTGCCCTTTTGTTGCGCCTATCGCTGCTGTCCTGACCCGTAGGATTCGCCGAAGACGGCTCATCAGCGGCTCAAGGCTGTACGCGAACATTTTTGAACAGACTGGGCTAATGAGTATTATCAACACACAACGAATACATGTTGTAGTGTATCCTGTCCTCGCGGAAGCGGTTGACCTCGCCGGACGGCTGGGCTGGCCAGCCCATGGGCGCGAACCCGAGGGGGATCACTCCCTGCGGCAGACCCGCCAGTTTCGTGAAGGCGCTGACCCGCTCCTCGATGGGATAGATGCCGGTCCAGACCGCGCCAAGCCCCAGGCCATGGGCGGCCAGCAGCAGGTTCTGCATGGCGGCAGCGCAGTCCTGCACCCAGTAGCCCGCGTACTTCTCCAAGGAAAGATCGCCGCAGACCAGGATGCCGACGGGCGCGTGGGCCGCCATCTTGGCATAGGGATGCACGGCCGCCGCCTCGGCCAGCTTGGCCGGGTCGTTCAGGATTACGAACTGCCAGGGCTGGGCATTGCCTGCGCTGGGCGCTGCCATGGCCGCTTCGAGTACCTGACGGATCATGGCCTCGGGCACGGCCCTGGCCTCGAATTTGCGTATGCTGCGGCGGGTGCGCAGGGCGTGCATCAGATCCATGGGCTTCTCCTTTGACCCCGGCAGTTGCGGCCGGAGCGTGTTTACCTTCAGTCTCTTTTCCGCTATCAGGCGAAAAACATCAAGTACGCACGGCAAAGTGCCATAGTCACCAAAAAGATACTGCCGGCCCCGGATCGCAAAGGGGCAGGGCGAGGAGAAGCCATGAGCGGCAGCTGCACCCTCAAGCATTGCGGCAACAAGACCTACTATTGCAGCGTGGAGCTGACCCTTCAGATCATCGGCGGCAAATGGAAGCCGATCATCATGTACCGGCTGGGCGATGGCGGAGTCCTGCGCTTTAGCGAGATCAGGCGTTCCATTCCCAACATCACGCAGAAGATGCTTACCCAGCAGTTGCGCGAACTGGAGGCCGACGGAGTGGTCAGCCGCAAGGTGCATCCCCAGGTGCCGCCCCGCGTGGACTACTCCCTGACCGAGCTGGGTATGAGCGTCATGCCGGTCATTGAGTCTCTGTGCCAATGGGGCAAGCGGTATGAGCAATGGGCAGCAAGGGGAGAGGGGCGGGCAGGAGCCGTCACCCTTTGATAAATTGGGCGACATTGTGTACTGTCCCGCAATCGGAAGGAGTCGTTTCATGAGGAGAGCATGTCCCATTCGCCGCAATTTCATCTGACCGAGATCAAGTCCGGCTGGCTTGAGGCGTACATCGTCCTTGGAGGAGCCCGATACGACCTGAGTGCGCATTGCGCCCTGTCCGAGCCGCTCAAGGATCTTTTTCGCTGCCTGTGCGATGTCCATGGTCTGGATGCGCCGCCGGACATGGCCGTGGACTATCATCACCTGGAGTTCGAGTGGGTGGGCGAGGGTTGGCTTTACTATTGGTCCCTCGCGCCCGGCCCTGGCGGGCGCCTTGAGGTGAGGGTGGAGTTCAAGGGCAAGCGCGAGGTGGGCGGGGTCGAGTACCCGGTCTGGAGCATCTGTTTTGACACGGATTGGGCCGCCCTGGCCGGGCAGGTTTTCGACCAGTCCGCGAGCCTGCTGCGGCAGTATGGCTTTGCGGGCTATCTTGACCGCTGGTCCAGGGACTTTCCCGCCGGGCAGATGATGCGTCTTGGCCGTCTGCTGCACGGTCGCTCCTCGCAATGCGAGGGGTTGACCGGCGAACTGGCCTACCTTGGAGGAACCGCGTGACTCTCTGGCCCTCATGGGGCCGATGTCTGGCGATCTTGCCGTTGGCATTGGCCCTGGTCCCCTGTCTGATCTGGACCCCGCCCGCACAGGCCGACGACCTGCATGTCATGACCGAGAGGTATCCGCCGTTCAGCTATCAGGTGGACGGAGAGCCTCGGGGGTTTTGCGTCGATCTGGTGCGCCGCATTCTCGACCGCCTGGGGCTGGAAGACACGGAGATCATCTTTTATCCCTGGGCCAGGGCCTACAGGGCGTTGCAGGAGGAGGACGGCCGGGTGCTCTTCCCCCTGAGCCGGTCTCCCGCGCGCGAGCATCTGTTCCGTTTTGTGGGCCCGGTGTTCGAGGACACGCTCTATTTTTATGCGCGGCGCGGCGCGGAGTTGGAGATTGCCTCACTGGACGACGCCCGGCGGGTCGGGGCCATCGGCGTGACCCGCGACGACTTTTATCATCAATTCCTGGCAGCGCGGGGCTTTACCAATCTTGATGTCAGCACCTGTCAGGCACATGACTTTCGCAAGCTGGCCCAGGGCCGCGTGGATCTGGTGCCCATGGGTGAAAAGGCCCTGGCCCAATTTGTTGGCAGTATCGACGGGCTGGACCCGGCCATGTTCGAACGGGTCGGGCCTCCTGTCCACACCTCAGGGGTCTACATCGGCTTTTCCCGATCCACTCCTGATTCGGTGCTTCGGGCGTGGCGGCAGGCCCTGGACGACCTCAAGGCGGCCGGGGTCTATGATGCCGTGATGAACCGCTATTTTCCCCCGGCGGACAATTCCCGGCCCTAGCCGTGGTCATGTTGACAAAGCCTTGTTTGCTGGTAGGTTGCCACGATGCCGCGCCTGTCCGGGTGCGGCTGGACGCAGCCGGGAGAGACGATGTGCGACAGAGGTGAGCCGGGTCCGGTGTGGCGGGGCGGTCGAAAATGGGCCAGTGTGGTGCGTGCGCTGGCGGGCGTGGTGCTGGCGGCGGTTGCCGTGCTGGCCGCAGCGCCTGGAACCCTGGCCGGGGACAAGGCCGTGCTGCGCGTGTCATTCAATTCTCTGCCTCCATGGAAGGTGCTCAACCCGGATGATGAACCGGCGGGCATAGATGTGGAGCTTCTGGAGATGCTCGCCCAGCGGATGGGGCTGACCGTGGAGTACGTTCATTACCCCTTCAAGCGCGGCCTCAAGATGATGGAGAGCGGCGAGATAGACCTGATGACCAGCATACTGCGCCGGCCCGAGCGCGAGATGTACCTGCATTTCATCGAACCTCCGTACAAGAACGAGACGTGCAAGGCTTTTTACGTGCTCAAGGGACGGGAGCATGTCATCTCCAGCCATGCAGACCTGCGCGGTCTGCGCGTGGGCACGATCCTGGGCGTGGGGTATTATCCCGAGTTCGACGGCGACCCCGGCATCGACAGGTATCCGGTGGCCTCTATTGAACTCAACATCAGGATGTTGCTGGCAGGCCGCATCGACGCCTTTATTTCCACCGAGTCCTCGGGGGATTACCGGATTGCCGCAGCAGGGCTGGGAGACAAGGTGTCCAAGGTCGTGCATGTGTATCGTGAGCCCCAGAACGTGCATATGGCCCTCTCCCGGCGGTCGCCCCATGCGGCCCGGCTGGATGAGTTCAACCGGACCATGGCCGACCTGGTGGCCGAGGGGGCCGTTGATCGCGCCCGGGAGCGGTTGTTTCGGGAAGGCATTCGCTAGTCTGTTCCGATAAAGGTCATCACAGGGCCTTGTTGCAAGCACCGCATGGGCGTCAACCCATTCAATGATCGCGGAGAAAGCGCATGGCGGCGCACAAGAACACCATGGAGGCCGTTCCCCGAGGCGATGAGTACTCCCGTATCGCCCCGGTCTACGATGTGGTCGTTGGCCCGTTTTTGCGGCCTGTGCACGAGGCCATGACGGCTGCGCTGGGCAGCGGTGCCGTCCGGCCGGGAGACGCGGTGGTGGACTTGTGCTGCGGCACCGGGGCCCTGGCCGATATGGCCGCCGGGGCCGGCCTGAGGGTGGTGGGGGTTGACCTTTCTCCGGCCATGCTCCATCAGGCCCGTGGCCGGGGCAATGGAGTGCGGTATCTGCTGGCCGACGCTGCGGCCACTGGCCTGGAACCGGCCGGGTTCGCCGGATGCGCCATCAGTTTTGCCCTGCACGAGAAGCCGCCGGAGATCGGACGGGCGATCCTTGCCGAGGCCCTTCGGCTTGTCCGGCCCGGTGGCCTTGTTGTCGTGGCGGACTACCGCACGGCGAATGGTGCGCGGCTGGCCGGGGCGGCCATTGCCCTGGTGGAGCGACTGGCCGGTCGCGATCACCATGCCTGCTACCGACACTTTATGGAAAAGGGCGGCTGCTCCGCTTTTCTGACCCGGTTTGGGCTGGACCCCGGAAACCCCCTCGCCTGTTTTCTCGGTGGCAGGGTGGGCGTGTATTCGGTCGTGGTCTGATCCCGGTGGAGGCGGGCGTCGAAATTGTTTCCCAGGTGTTGACGCGGGCTCGCCGCGGTGCAATGGTCCGCCCCAGATTTTGGGCGCACGGTGCGCCGGGTCGTTCATGTTGTCGGAGGAGCCATGCCGGAGTTTCTCGTGTTCGCCGATGTCGAGGCCCAGAGCCGGGCCGCCGCGGATCTGTTGGTCAGCCTCTCCCACCGGGCGTTGGAGGCGCGGGGCCGCTTCACCCTGGCCTTGTCCGGGGGCGCAGGCCCGGCCAGGCTCATGCAACTGCTTGCCACGGAGCCCTGGCGCGGGA
Source organism: Pseudodesulfovibrio alkaliphilus (assembly GCF_009729555.1). Lineage (NCBI taxonomy): Bacteria > Pseudomonadati > Thermodesulfobacteriota > Desulfovibrionia > Desulfovibrionales > Desulfovibrionaceae > Pseudodesulfovibrio > Pseudodesulfovibrio alkaliphilus. The sequence goes on along the minus strand of NZ_WODC01000009.1, from coordinate 105,627 downwards.
GCATCCCCTGGGACCGGGCAGTGGTTTTCTGGGGTGACGAGCGGGCGGTGCCGCCCGACCACGAGTGGAGCAATTATCGGCAAGCCAACGATCTGCTCCTCTCCCGCGTGCCCGTGGACCGGGCCAATGTGGTCCGCATCAGGGGCGAGTTGGGGGCCGGGGAAGCGGCTCGCGAACTGCGTCGGGACCTTGCCCGATGCTTCGGGGAGGTCGCATGGCCCTGTTTCGACCTCGCGCTGCTCGGCATGGGGCTCGACGGCCATACGGCCTCGCTTTTTCCCGGGCGGTACGAGCTGGACTCCTCGGACTGGGTCGAGGCCGTGTCCGCCCCGGACGCGGAACCCCGCGTGGACCGCGTTACCCTGACCTTGCCCGTGCTGAACGCGGCCCGCACGGCCCTTTTTCTGGTGTCCGGCCGGGACAAGCGCTCCCTGGTCACGGAGATCATGAATGATCCTGCGTCCGGCAGCCACCCGGCCGCCAGGGTCGATGCCGGGCGCACCCTGTGGTACCTGGACGAGGCAGCGGCCGGGCAGTCAGCCAGGAGCTGATCGTCAGGGCTGGCCGTCAGCCGTTGACCGGGGCGCGAGCGCCTCGTTGCGTTACAACGGCGCGGACCTTTCTCAGCGTCTGCCAGGGCGGGATTTGTCAATATTCTGGGGGCCGAGGGTCTCGTCCCCGGCCGTTGAAGCTCCTGTTTTCACTCCGCCTCATCCGCATTTGGTGAAACCGCAGGACTTGCAGATGTGGCACCCTTCTTCAAAAACGAGGGGCTCGCCGCATTCCGGGCATGTCTCCCTGTTCAGGGAGGGAACGCCTCCATTGATCGTCGCGCCTTGGAGGTAGCGGGACTCGAAGACGTGGGCGATGGCGTCCGGGATGGACTTGACCAGATGCTTTTTCATGAATTTGGGGTTCTCCCCGCCGATGCCCTTGAGCTGTTCGACGATCTCCCGCACCTCCACTCCCGAGCGCAGGGCCAGTGAGACGAGCCTGCCGATGGCCTCGGCCTTGGCCGTGATGGAGCCGCCGGACTTGCCGATGGTGGCGAAAACCTCGAAGGGCTTGCCGTCCATCTCGTTGACGGTCAGGAAGAGCATGCCAAGGCCGGTGGGAATCTTTTGGGTGAAGCCGTAGATGACATCGGGCCGTGCCTTGACCACGGACTTACCGGCTTTGGCGTCGTCTGTTTTCTTGTCGCCATCTCCGGTGCAGAGCACCTGGGAGGTCTTGGACCCGTCGCGGTACACGGTGACGCCCTTGCAGCCGTACTCGTAGGCCTTCCAGTAGATGTCCCAGATCTCTTCCTTGGTGGCCGAGTTCGGTAGGTTGACGGTCTTGGACACGGCGTTGTCCGTGTATTTCTGGAAGGATGCCTGCATCTTGAGGTGCCAGATGGGTTCGATGTCCATGGCTGTGACAAAGACGCGGCGCAGCTCTTCGGGCAGGTGGTCCATCTTTCTGATGGTGCCGACCTTGGCGATCTCCTCCATGAGCTTGGGCGAGTGGGCATCGGCCTCCTTGAGGGCCGCCTCGAAGAAGGGATTGCTCTCCACAAGCTTGTCGTTGTCCATGACGTTGCGCACGAAGCTGAGGGCGAAGAGCGGCTCCACGCCTGAGGAGCAGCCGCCGATGATGGACAGGGTGCCGGTGGGCGCAATGGTGGTTGTGGTGGCGTTGCGGTAGGGGCCGAGATTGGCCTCGCCGAACACCGATTCGGCGTAGGCAGGGAAGGGGCCGCGCTCGGCGGCCAGCTGCTTGGATGCGCTGCGGGCCTCGTCGCGCACGAACTTCATGACCCGCTCGGCCAGGTCCACGGCGGTCTGCGAGTTGTAAGGCACGCGCAGTTGGTAGAGCAGGTCGGCCCACCCCATGACCCCAAGGCCGATCTTGCGGTTCTTGCCGACCATCTCGGTGATCTGGGGCAGCGGGTAGACCGAGGCGTCGATGACGTTGTCGAGAAAGCGCACCGAGAGGTGGACGATGCGGCGCAGCTCGTCCCAGTCAATTTCCGAGTCCTTGCCGTTGTGGCCCCTGGCGTAGCAATTGCCCAGGTTGATGGAGCCGAGGTTGCAGGCCTCGTAGGGCAGCAGGGGCTGTTCCCCGCAGGGATTGGTGGACTCGATGTCGCCCTGGGTCGGGGTGGGGTTGTCGCGGTTGATGCGGTCGAGAAAGACGATGCCCGGATCGCCGGACTCCCACGCCTTCTGGACCAGGATGTTGAAGACCTCGCGGGCGTTCAAGCTGCCGATCACCGTGGCGGAGTTGGGGGCCACCAGGTCATAGTCCTCGTTCTTTTCCACTGCGCGCATGAAGGCTTCGGTCAGGCCGATGGAGAGGTTGAAGTTGTTCAGCTCGCCGTCGCGCTCCTTGGCCTTGATGAATTCGAGGATGTCTGGATGATCCACGCGAAGGATGCCCATGTTTGCCCCGCGCCGGGTCCCTCCCTGCTTGATCTGCTCCGTGGCGCAGTTGAAGATGCGCAGAAACGAGAGCGGACCAGAGGCCACGCCCCCGGTGGAGCCGACCACCGAGTCCTTTGCCCGAAGCCGCGAGAAGGAGAAGCCCGTGCCGCCGCCGGACTTGTGGATCATGGCCGCATGTTTGACCGCATCAAAGATGTCCTCGATGGAGTCGCCCACCGGGAGGACGAAGCAGGCTGCCAACTGGCCCAGGCCCGTTCCCGCGTTCATCAGAGTGGGCGAGTTGGGGAGGAAGGAATAGGAGGTCATCAGGTCGTAGAAGTCGCGGGCCAGCGCAGCAGGCTTGACCGTGGATCTGTCGTATTTGGCCTCTTCGGCCGCGATGGAAGACGCCACCCGCCAGAACAATTCCTTGGCCGTCTCGTAGACGGTGCCCTCCGTGTCCTTTTTCTGATAGCGGCGGGCAAGGACTATCTTTGCGTTTTCGTTGATGATCGGGTCGGGCAGGTTGGTGGGCATCTTCATCTTGGACATGGACAGACCTCGGTTTATCTCTTGAAATTATACATTTTTTTGAGCGGACAGCGCCAAAAAGACGGACGGCTAGAGATTGTCTAGACTACAAAAAGAGGTGGCAAAAAGCCAGAGCAAATACTTCCAGGGGCAAAAAAGTCCGGGAGTGCGTTGAGGATGTACTGGAATGTCGCAATTGCCCCCGCAGGGAACAAGCGCGGCCTGGGCCGCGTCGAGGAACCGGAAGGAAGTCAGGGCCCGCCAACCAAGGTGGGATGGCACCGCTTGACGAGATGCGACTAATCCAACGAAGCTCCTCCGCATGAATACAGTGCTTCGCGCAGGAATGTTGAGTGCTGCAGGAGAAATTGCGCAGTGAGTTCGTGGCCCGCCGGGGTGGCGTGGCCGTTGATGGCATAATGCAGTTTTGAGCTGTTTTCGTGGTTCGCAAACACATCGGCAGGGTCCAGAAACGGAACATTAAGCCTGTCGCACATCGTTGAAATTTTTGCAGATTCTGCGGAAAAATCGATCTGTTCAGGATTCTTCCCTGTGAGCACAAGGTGTTCCCGTGCTTTTTCCCGCAACGCGGAGTCATATCTGTACCTGTCCGGGATAAGCACTACCGAGGTTGGTCCCACTGCATTCAACTGTTCCAGATAGTATTCAGTGGCCGCCAACCATTGGTCCAGCACGGGACTGTCCAAATATATCCAGCCGGCTTGATTTATCTCGCCCGCGCCGAGACGGTGCTTGAGTTCGGTATAAAGGTCGCGGAACCATTGGAATTGTTCCAGACGTTGTAGCACGAAAACCACCAGCCGAGAACTGTATCGAACGGACTTGACCCACTGCCAAAACGGGTGAGGGGCGGAGGAATTTGCGTTCATCTCCATGTCATGAGCCAGTCTTGATTCGACACGTTTTGCTGTCAGAGCAGCATGGTTGGCCTGGTGGTCGTTCCCGGTGATACACAGAAAAATCTTCAGCGGCCGTAGGTCGTGGTTGTGCATCAGTCGTTGAAGCATGGACAGTTCAGAGTGAGTGTCGGCTCCGGGCATGGCTACGTTCAGGACCTGATATGCCTCCTTCCGGCAACCCTTCACAAGGGCTTGTCGCACCAAGTCGCTAAATCGCTCCCCCTGGTTCACTCCGGTGCCGAAGGTTTGACTGTCGCCCAAGAAAATGATGACCGGCTTTGCCGGATCAATCTCCGTGTCCCGAACCCCAAGGGAGTTGATACTGATTCTCTCCACAAATTCCGGTTCTATTATGGTCCACGTTGTTCCTGGGCGGAATCCGGTTCTGTCTTCATTAAAGCGTTCGCCGGGGACATGTGTTTCGGGCAAAGGGAGGAGTAAACGCAGGGCAAACTCTGTACCGACACCAAGTAACGCCAGTGTGAACAGCGCCAACATGGCGTTAATGGCCATATGTTTCAGCGTTCGCATGTCTAACGCGGTTCTCCTTGTTCAATGGTTCTCTTGCCTTGCCTCATGAAGCTTTCAAGTAGGGCTATCTCGACCCATCAAGCCTTTCGCGATTAACCAGAAGGAGGTTGCATCGTGGCAAGTCTGTCGGAGTGCTTTTTTGTCTATTTTGGCGGAAGCGTACAGGAGTCGAACCTGCCTGTGACATCACTGCCACACATTGGTTTTGAAGACCAAGCGCCACACCGGTGACGAAACGCTTCCATAGGTTGGACAGAGGTAACAAGTTTGTGGCGGGCGGACAAGAAGGAATCTGTTGCCCACGGTTTCGACCCGGCGGGCAGGCTGTACATTTGGAGCGCGGTGAAGTATTTGTGGGAGGGTGGCGAGTCGGGGGCGGCGCGGTCGGGCTCGGATGCGCCACTGTCCAACATCTGCGGCCCCAGGCCGCGCAGCATACCGGAGATCGACATGACTCTTCGCAAGACCCGATACGCCCTGGCCGGATGTGCGATGGCCGGGATCTTTGCCCTGGCCGGGATGGCCGGAGCGTCGGACATCGGACAGACCGTCAAGCAGGCGTGTTCGCGGTGCCATTCGCCCAAACGGGTCTGTCTCACGGTGGGCGTCAAGAACGACGCTGCCTGGAAAGCCACCGTGGCCCGCATGGTCCAGAAGGGCGCCCAACTGCCCGCCGACCGTATCGACGCGGCTTCGGCCTATCTGGCCGGGCTGGCGCCGGGCACCGGCACCGTCTGCGAGTAGGGCGGCTGACGCTTTCGTTGTCCGGGCCTGATGCGAAGGGGGCACAGCATGGGTGAGCGTGTTTACGTTTCGGCGGTGGTGACCGCCAGGGACGGGTGCGCCGACGCCCTGGAGCGGGAGCTGCGCCGCGTGGTGCCCCTGGTCCGCGCAGAGGCGGGGTGCATCCGTTATGATCTGCACCGGGCCGACTCCGGCGACGTTTTTCTTTTCTATGAAATATGGGAGAGCGATGCGGCCCTGGCTGCCCACGGCGTTTCGGCCCACATGGCGGCCATGCGTCGGGCAACGGCCGAGATGGTGGCCGGTCCGACCGAGGTCGCCCTCTGGCGCGGGATTGATGTGGCCTGATCCACGGTTCGGCCCGACTTTACTTGAGGGGCAGGGCGTGTCAGGTTGCGTCAGGACTCTTGATCCATGACCAGCGAACCGGCCATACCCCCCCTTTCGGATCCGGGCGGTGTCATTGACGCCTGGAGCGACCTCGTGCTTTTTGCCGATCTCTCGGGCATGGTCAGGGCCGTGCAGGGGCAGCCTTTGGCCTATCTGCCCGATTCCGCCCGGGTCGGCCTTCCCTTCTGGCGGGCGCTTGGCCTGAAGGTGCGTTCTTTGGAAGAGGCCTTGGTCCGCTATCCGGTCCTGACCATCCACGATGTCGCCTGCGCGGGCGGGCGCAACTTCCTCCTGCGGGTCATTCCCCTGGCCGTGGAGGTGGCCCGGCCCGGAGGTTTCGTGATCGTGGCCACGGACAACCGGCCCATGGAAAACCTCTGCCAGACATTTGAGGAACGGCTTGAGGACAACATCTCGGCCCTGTCCGACTCCATCGCCCTGTTCAACGCCCTGTTCGACACGGCCAAGGACCCCACCATTCTCGCCGATACATCGGGCGTGGTGCTTTCGGCCAACGTGGCCGCCGGGGCCAGGCTGGGGCAGCCAGCTCCAGATCTGGCCGGGTGCGACGTGGACAGCCTGCTGGCGCCCGGATCGCGACGCACGGTCCGTCAGGCCATGGACTCGCTGGGGCGTGGCGGGGTTTGGACCGGGCGGGTGGAGGGAGCCGACGGCTCTGGAGGCGAATATCCGGCCGAGGCCACGGTGCGCCGCATCCGGCTGACCGGCTACTCCCTGTTTCAACTCATCCTGCACGATCTTTCTCGCCAGGCGGAGCTGCGGGCCGACCTGCGCGACCAGAAGGCCGAGGTGGAGAAGATGAACATCGCGCTCATGCGTGTCATCAAGACCGTGGAAGAGGACCGCCGCGAGATGCGCCAAGCCCTGACCAGCCAGGTGCGTCAACAGATGTTGCCCGCCCTGGAGCGCATTGCCAAGGCCGAGGCCGCGGACGTGCGCGAGGGCTACCGGGCGGTCATCGAAGAGCGGCTGGCCGATCTGGCCGGGGACCAAGGCTCACCGGGCCCGGACATGGTCCAAGACGCAGCCCTCTACCGCCTCTCGCCCCGGGAGATGGAGGTCTGTCAGCTCATCCAGTTGGGCCGCACAGGCGCGGAGATCGCCGGGCTGCTCAACCTCTCCTTTGAAACCATCCAGACCCACCGCAAGAACATCCGGCGCAAGCTCGGCCTGCGCGGCAGCCGGACATCATTGTACGCCTACCTTCGACACAAGCCTCCCCTGAGCTGACCTTCGGGTATCCCCGAGTACCCGACACATCCCCGCTTTCCCCCCTTGCCCGGCAGGACACAATGGTGTCAGCATTGCATCAATGCGGCACAGTGTTTGTGCTGATTACGGCAATGCAACGGCATAGCAACGCCATTGATCCTGGCGATGCGGCGAGGGACTGATCGTCATGCTGTCGTCCATTGCATGGTATTCCAGGCTGGCTTCATGATCCCATGGTTATGACCATGTCGCGACAAGCATCGGCGTTAACCGCAATAGCTGCCGCCAGTCCGGATAATCACTATATCATCATAACACGGGAGCTTTCATGAAGATCATTGTGCGTATGCTGGCCGTGGCTGCGGCCGCGCTGTTTCTCCTCGGCCTTGCCGCCTGCTCGGACAAGGAGGCGGATTCCCTTGAACGCGTCAGAAAGGCCGGCGAAATCAGCTTTGCCATGAGCGGCGGCTATCCTCCCTTCAATTTCTACAGCGAAAACAACGAGCTGGTAGGATTCGACGTGGACGTGGCCCGCGAGGTGGCTTCCCGGCTTGGCGTGGCTCTCAAGCCGGTGACCACCGAGTGGAGCGGCATCATCGAGGGCCTGCGCTCCGGCGTGTACGACGGCATCCTGGGCAGCATGGCCGTGACCGAGGAGCGGCTCAAGGTGGTCAACTTCTCCATACCCTACTATTATTCCGGGGCGCAGTTGATGGTCAAAAAGGATGCGCCCTTTTCGTTGCCCGACGATCTGCGCGGCAAGATCGTGGGCGTGGTCACCGGCACCACCTTTGCCGATGACGCGGCCCGGCTCGGCGTGGGAGAGGTCAAGCTTTACAAGGACGATACCCAGACCCTGACCGAGCTTTCGAGCGGCGTGGTGGACGGGGTGATCACCGACCGCGTTGTGGGCGTGAACGCCATGAATTCCGAAAGGTTCGACATCGTCCCCCTGGGTGCGCCCCTGCGCAGCGAGGACATCGCCGTGGCCTTCAACAAGAGCGATGCCACCCTGCTTGATGCCGTAAATCAAATCCTCACGGACATGCACGAGGACGGCACCCTGGCACGGTTGAGCGTCAGGTGGCTCAACGCCGACATCACAGCGAAGTAGACGCTGTCCGGCGCGGCCGGAGCGGCGGCCACCGGCTGCCGCCCGGCGGCTCTACGCTGGCCGGGGCGAAGTGTCCCGACCGCTCCCCCCAACCCTCAAGATATCGGAACTTGCATGTATTTCGACTTTGCGGCTCTGCCCAAGTATCTGCCCTATTTTCTTCCGGCGGCCTGGATGACGCTCAAGGTCTCTGCACTGGGCATCGTTCTGGGCGTGGGTCTGGGCCTGGGCACGGCCTTCATGCGTATCTCCAAGCGGCGGCTCCTGAGCCTTCCCGCCCGGGCCTACATCTATGTGGTGCGCGGTACGCCGCTTCTGCTCCAGCTTTTATTCATCTATTTCGGCTTGCGCAGTCTGGCCGGGCTGAGTGCCCTGACCTCGGCCGTGCTCGCCCTGGGCATTCACAACGGCGCCTACATCGCCGAGATATTCCGGGGAGCCATCGTCTCCATTTCAAACGGGCAGATGGAGGCGGCCCGCAGCCTGGGCATGCCCTATCCCCGTGCCATGATCCGCATCATCCTGCCCCAGGCCCTGAAACGGGCGGTGCCTCCGCTGGGCAACCAGTTCATCATCGCCCTCAAGGACTCGTCCCTGGCCAGCACCATCACCATCAACGAGCTGCTGCTCAAGTCGCAGCAACTGGCCTCGTCCAACTTCATGATGATGGAGATGCTGTTCATCGCGGCTCTGTTCTATCTGCTTTACACAGCCGTGTTCAGCTGGCTGTTCCGCGCCCTGGAGAATCGGCTTGATGTCTCGTCGCAGTGAACCGGGGCGGAGGCGTCGGGTCGCGGCCCGGCGCAATGCGCGGCGGCGGAGAATCTTCAAACCACGGGAGGAAGCGGTGCATCAGACGCCGGTTATCGAAATACAGGGACTGAACAAATGGTTCGGCGAGCACCATGTGCTCAGAGGCATCGACATGGCGGTCATGCCGTCCGACGTGGTCTGCGTCATCGGGGCCAGCGGTTCGGGCAAGAGCACATTGCTTCGCTGTGTCAATTACCTGGAGACCTATGACCAGGGAGAGATTCGGGTGAGCGGCCAACTGGTCCATGGCGATGAACGGTTCATCAACGCCCTGCGCTCCAGGGTAGGCATGGTCTTTCAGCATTTCAACCTGTTCCCGCATATGACCGTGCTCGGTAACGTCACCGAAGGCCCTACCCAGGTGCGGAAGATGCCAAGGGCCAAGGCCCGCGAACTGGGCCGCTACTATCTGGACAAGGTAGGTCTGGCCGACAAGGAGAGCGCGTACCCGCAGACCCTTTCGGGCGGGCAGAAGCAGCGGGTGGCCATCGCCCGCGCCCTGGCCATGGAGCCGGAGGTGATGCTCTTTGACGAGCCGACCTCGGCCCTGGACCCCGAGCTGGTGGGCGAGGTGCTCTCGGTCATGCGTCAGCTGGCCGACGACGGCATGACCATGATGGTGGTCACCCACGAGATGGGCTTTGCCCGCGAAGTGGCCGATTCGGTGGCTTTCATGGACGAGGGCGTGATTTTGGAGCAGGGCTGCCCGGACACCATCTTCGACACGCCGCAGGAGACCCGCACCAAGGAGTTCCTCGGCCAAATACTCTAACCAAGGAGACTTTTTGACAATATTCAACGAACATCAGCAGGATGTGGCCAGGACGTTGCGCGATACGGCCTCCTGGACCGATTGGACCGACTGGAAATGGCAGGTGCGCAACACCGTCAGGACCGTTGACGACTTCGAGCGGGTGCTCGGCATCGAGTTTCCGGAGAAGAAAAGACGCATCTACGAGCGGACCCTGGACAAGTTTCCCATGGCCGTGACCCCGTATTACCTTTCCCTCATTGATGTGGACGACTACGGGAACGATCCGGTCTTCATCCAGTCGTTTCCCAGCCCCGAGGAATTGAAGATCGGCCGTCACGACATGATCGACCCGTTGCACGAGGACAAGGACAGTCCCGTGCCCGGCATCACCCACCGCTACCCGGACCGGGTGCTCTTCCACGTCAGCAACGTCTGCGCCATGTACTGCCGCCACTGCACGCGCAAGCGCAAGGTGGGCGATGTGGATTCCGTGCCCTCGCGGGAGGCCCTTGAAGCCGGGCTCAAGTACATCCGCGACACCCCCCAGGTGCGCGACGTGCTCCTCTCCGGCGGCGATCCGCTCATGCTCTCTGATGACAAGCTCGATTGGCTGCTGACCCGGCTCGACGCCATCGAGCATGTGGATGTGGTGCGTATAGGCACCAGAACGCCCGTGGTCCTGCCCTACCGCATCACCGGGGATCTGGTGGACATGCTCGCCAGGCATCATCCCCTGTGGATCAATACCCACTTCAATCATCCTCGCGAGCTGACCGCCTCCTCGCGCCGGGCCATACAGCGCCTGGCCGATGCGGGCATCCCTCTGGGCAACCAGTCCGTGCTTCTGGCCGGGGTCAACGACTGCCAGCGGCTCATTCGCACCCTCAACCAGAAGCTGATCAAGAACCGCATCCGCCCTTATTACCTCTACCAGTGCGACCTGTCCGAAGGCCTGACCCATTTCCGCACCCCCATTGGCAAGGGCATCGAGATCATCGAAAGCCTGCGCGGCCACACCAGCGGTTTTTCCGTGCCCACCTATGTGGTGGACGCCCCGGGCGGGGGGGGCAAGATCCCGGTCATGCCCAACTATGTGGTCTCCTGGGGCCCCAACAAGGTCGTGCTGCGCAACTACGAAGGCGTCATCACCACCTATCACGAACCCGAGACCTACGAGGCCAACTACTGCGACCGCGAGTGCGCCAAGTGCAACCTCCAGCTCAAGGAGGACGATGCAGAGGAAAAGGCCATCGGCATAGAAAAACTGCTCTCGGACTGGGACGAGACCAACAGCCTGACCCCGCAGAGCAACGAGCGCATGGGGAGGCGCGACGATGCGGCATGATTCCGTCACCCGGCTTGGCAATTCCCTGGTGCAGCATGGCCCGGCCAATGACCGGGTCTACCTGATGAAGCTCGACCGCGCCGACCTGCCCGGCATTGTGGACGCCATGCGCCAACTGGGTCGCGAGCGGGGATACACCAAACTTTTTGCCAAGGTTCCATCCGATGCTGCCGACCATTTCGCCCGGCGCGGCTTCGTCAACGAGGCCCGTGTGCCGGGCATGCGCCGGGGCGAGGGCAGCGCCTGTTTCATGAGCCGCTACCTTGCCCGCCGTCGCGCCGTGCCCGCCGACCCCGGGCGCATCGCCGATGTCCTGGATGTGGCCGAGCGCAAGTCGCGCAAGCCCGTGGCCGCAGCGCCCGGACCGGATGTGATCCGCCTGGGCCATGACCAGGCAGGAGTCTTGGCCGAACTGTATGGTGCGGTCTTTGAGACCTATCCCTTTCCCATTACCGACCCGGACTATCTGCGCGAGGCCATGGACTCGGGCGTGGCCTTTTTCGGAATTCCGGGCGAGGGGGGCGGGCTGGTGGCCGCGGCCTCGGCCGAGATGGATATGCACTGGAAATGCGCGGAAATGACAGATTTCGCCACCCTGCCGGCTTTGCGCGGCCAGGGCGCGGCAGGGCGTCTGCTGATCCACATGGAAGAGGCGGTGCGCTTCCTGGGGGTGTGCACCGCCTATACCATCGCCCGGGCTGTCAGCTACGGGATGAACACGGTCTTTGCCCGGGGTGGGTATCGCTACGGCGGAACCCTGCACAACAACACCCAGATTGCCGGCCGGCTGGAAAGTATGAACGTCTGGCATCGGCGTCTGGCCGGGTGAGTATTGAGGGCCTGTTTCATTCCAGTCTTGCGCTTCACAGGCGCTTTGGCTAGTCTGCTCCGAGTTCACGATGTCCTTCAGGTGGCCGCCAGGCCATAACAGGGAATCCGGTGCGAAGCCGGAGCGGTCCCGCCGCTGTAATCCCCCACGAAGGTCCGGTTCAACATGCCACTGCCGCGAGGCGGGAAGGCGGGCCGGACGGGGAGAGTCAGAAGACCTACCTGAAGCGTTTCCTGCCGGATGCGGTTCGCGGAACCCGCATGCGGACAAGAATGAGCCCACCCGAACCGTCGTCGGGTCTCGCGGTTCCGCCGCGAAGCCGTGCATCGGCGACAGCGCAGACAGTTCTGCCGCAACCCGTCACGGGGCGCGGCCTTCCGCTTTTCCTGTCTGCAAGAGATTTACATGCCAAGCAAAATCCTCAAACGCGACGGATGCATCGAAACCTGGTCCACCAAGCGGATCGGCAACGCCATCTTCAAGGCCCTGACCAGCAGCGGCATCAAGGATCCCCTGCTGGCCGACAGGCTGGCCGGAAAAGTCGAGAAAAAGCTGATGGACGTGGACATTCCCGAGCAGGAACAGGTTCAGGACATGGTCCAGCAGGTGCTCATGGAGGCCCGGCTGTACAAGGTGGCCGAGCGGTACATCGTCTATCGCGAGAAGCGGCGCGAACTGCGCTCCCAGAACGAGGCGTTCCTGGACATCGCCGGAGTGACTGACAGCTACCTGAACAACGTGGACTGGCGGGTCAACGAGAATTCCAACATGACCCACTCCTACCAGGGGCTGATCCTGCACATGGCCGGATCGGTTCAGGCCCGGTACATGCTGGAGAAGTATCCCGAGGAGGTCCGCATGGCCCACACCCACGGCTACTTCCATCTCCACGATCTGTCCTTCGGCCTGGCCGGATACTGCTCGGGCTGGTCCCTGCGCGATCTGCTGCTGGAGGGGTTCAACCTGCGCGACCGCTGCTCGTCCACCCCGGCCAAGCATTTCGATGCAGCCTGCGGCCAGATGGTCAACTTCCTGGGTACGTTGCAGAACGAGTGGGCCGGGGCGCAGGCCTTCAACAACGTGGACACCTATCTGGCCCCGTTCGTGCGCAACGACGCGTTGAGCTACCACGATGTCAAGCAGCAGATCCAGAAGCTGCTCCACAACCTGAACGCCACCTCCCGCTGGGGCGGCCAGTCGCCGTTCACCAACTTCACCTTTGATTTCGTGCCGCCCGCGCACATCGCCAAGGAGCCGGTCATCATCGCTGGCGAACTCAGGGACTCCACCTACGGCGAATATGCAGAGGAGATGGCCATGATCAACCGGGCTTTCCTGGAGGTCATGCTCGAAGGCGACGCGGACGGGCGCATTTTCTCCTTCCCCATCCCCACATACAACGTGACCAAGGACTTTCCCTGGGATTCCGAGGAGGGGAGGCTGCTGCTCAAGATGACCGCCAAATACGGCGCTCCCTACTTCCAGAACTTCATCAACTCGGACCTCAACCCCGAGGACGTGCGCTCCATGTGCTGCCGGTTGCAGATGGACCTGCGCGAGATCCGCAAGAAGACCGGCGGCCTGTTCGGCGCGGGCGACCTGACAGGGTCCATCGGCGTGGTCACTCTGAACCTGCCCAAGCTGGCCTACCTGGCCCATAATGAGGAGGATTTCATGGACCTGGTCGCCGAGTACGCCCGGCTGGCCTCGGAGTCCCTGGAGTTCAAGCGCAAGGTGGTCCAGAAGAACCTGGACGCGGGCATGTTCCCCTTTTCCCGGCGCTACCTCAAGAACGGCTTCAAGGGCCATTTTTCGACCATCGGGCTCATCGGCGGCCATGAGGCGTGCATGAACCTGCTCGGCAAGGGCTTGGACACCCCGTCCGGCTCGCAACTGATGCAGCGCACCCTGAACCTGCTGCGCCGTCTGGTGGTGGAGTTCCAGGAGGAGACCGGCAACCTGTACAACCTTGAGGCCACGCCCGGCGAGGGAACCTGCTACCGGCTGGCCAAGATTGATCGCGACCTGTACGCCGACATCTATACCTCGGGCGATGAAACCCCGTACTATACCAACTCCACACTGCTGCCCGTGGGTATCAGCTCGGATGTCTTCTTTGCCCTGGAGCACCAGAACGAGTTGCAGACCCTGTACAACGGCGGCACGGTCTTCCACGCATTTCTGGGCGAGGCTGCCCCGGACGAGGAGAGCGTGAAGAACTTCCTGCTCAAGGCCATGAGCAAGACCAAGATCCCGTATATCTCGGTCACGCCGACCTTCTCCGTCTGCGAGGACCATGGCTATCTCTACGGTGAGCACTTTCACTGCCCGACCTGCGACAAGGAGGCCGAGGTCTACACCCGGGTGGTGGGCTACTACCGCCCGGTGGGTCGCTGGAACAAGGGCAAGCAGGAAGAGTACAAGGATCGCATCGAATATTCCAAGGAAACCTTCTGCCAGCCCGCCTGACGGGCCACTGACGAGCAATGATACTCGACGCCAACCAGCTCGCCTCAATCAGGCAGCACAACGATGAGGAACTCAGAAGGGGTGGCCGGGGAACCCATGGCTACCCCGCCCAGACCATCCTCAACCTGCTGCACACCGTTGAAGCCTTGAAAAAGGAGAAAAAGAAGTGGAAGAAGCTGGCCCAGGACCGGGGGAAATCTCTCGGGATGATCAAGGATATCGCCTCTGAATGACCTGCCGGGCGGGGCCTTCCCGCCCCCTGGTCTCCCCTGAGCAGGAGCTGCCATCCCTTTTGGCGTCGTCCACCGGGCGGTGCTGCCGAGGAGGGGTTTCGCGTCACAAGAGAGCGGGTCGGGGCATGTGCCCCGACCCGCTTTGTTTGGGCGATTATCCGGCGGTGTGTCTGCCGGGTGTCGGTTCCGGGGTTTCTCCGTTTACGTCTTCGTCGTCGTACCCGTCCGGCGAAGGCACGATCAGGGGCGACTTTTTGCGCATGAAATCGCTGCACCGCTGGATGATGACGAAGAAGAGCGGCACGAAGAAGATGGCGATGGCCGAGGCCGCCACCATTCCGCCGATGACGCCGGTACCGATGGAATGCCGCGCCGCAGAGCCTGCGCCGCTGGATATGGCCAGCGGGACCACGCCGAGGATGAAGGCCAGCGAGGTCATGACAATGGGCCGGAAGCGCAGCCGCGCCGCCTCGACGGCCGATTCCACCAGCCCCATGCCGCTACGGTAGGAGGCCACGCAGAATTCCACGATGAGGATGGCGTTCTTGGCCGACAGGCCCACCAGGGTCAGCAGCCCGACCTGGAAGTAGATGTCCTGCACGAGCCCTCGGGACCACACGGCCATGAGGGCGCCCAGGATGGCGATGGGCAGCACACCGAGCACCGCGATGGGCAGGGACCACATCTCGTACTGGGCCGCCAGCACCAGGAAGACCACCAGGATGCCGAAGGCGAGCACCTTGGGAGCCTGGCTGCCGGTCTTGACCTCCTGGTACGAGGCGCCGCTCCACTCGAAGCCGTAGCCCACCGGGAGGGTCTCCTCGCCGAGCTTGACGATTTCGTCCATGGCCTGGCCGCTGCTGACGCCCGGCGCGGGTACCCCCGTGATCTGCACGGACGGAAACCCGTTGAAGTGCGATACGGCGTTGGGACCGGCCCGGAAACTGACCTCGGTGACACCCGAGAGCGGGACCATGCCCCCCCCGGCGTTGCGCACAAAGATGCGCCCGATGTCCGAGGGCGAGTCGCGAAATTCGGACTCGGCCTGGAGCTGGACGCGCCATATCCGCCCGTACTTGTTGAAGTCGTTGATATACAGGGAGCTGAGGTACGCCTGCATGGCGTCGAAGACGCTGGACACGGGCACACCCATCATCTTGGTCTTGTCGCGGTTGAGTTCGACATAGAGCTGGGGCTGGGTCACGCGCAGGGTGCCGCGTACGCCCGTCAGGTCCGGGTTGGCGTTGGCGTCGGCCACGAACTTCTGGGCAGTGGCCACCAGATCCTCCACGCTCCCGCCTCCGCGAGACTGCAGTTCGAGCTGGAATCCGGCCTGGGTGCCCAGGCCCTGGATGGCCGGGGGGTTGAAGGCCAGCACCCGGGCCACTGGGTCGGCCCCGAAGCGCATCATGGTCCGCAGGGCTACCTCCTGGGAGCTCATGCCCGGCCCTTTTCGTTCCTCAAAGGGCTTGAGCTTGACGAACATGGTGCTGCCGCTGGTGCTGGTGATGCCGCCGCTCAAGAAGTCCAGGCCGCCGAGCAGGACGGTGTTCTGAACCGCAGGGTCGTTCAACAGGTGGTCTTCCACCTGGCGGAGCGTGACATCGGTGCGGTCCAGGGAGGAGCCGTCCGGGAGCATGACCGAGACCAGGACGTAGCCCTGGTCCTCGTCGGGCAGGAAGCCGGAAGGCACATGGCGCTGGAGGCCCAGGGCGATCAGGCAGAGCAGGCCGAAAATGGCCAGCGAAACCGGAATGCGGCGGATGGCCCGGCGCACTCCCTCGGCATAGCCTGTGGTCATCCGGTCGAAGAAGTCGTCGAACCGCTGAAAGAACCGGGCCTTGTTGCCGTGTCCCGGTCTGAGGATCAGGCGGCACAGGGCCGGGCTCAGGGTCAGGGCCACCAGTCCGGAGATGCCTACGGACACGGCGATGGTCACCGCGAACTGCCGGTAGAGCTGGCCGGTCAGCCCGCCCAGGAAGGCCACGGGCACGAAGACCGCCGCGAGTACCAGAACAATGGCGATGACCGGCCCTGTGACCTGCTCCATGGCCTTGATGGTGGCCTCGCGTGGTCCCAGCCCCTCCTGGTGCATGATGCGCTCCACGTTCTCCACCACGATGATTGCGTCGTCCACCACGATGCCGATGGCCAGCACCAGGCCGAACATGGTCAGGGTGTTTATGGAGAAGCCCAGCGCGAGCATGCCGCCAAAGGTGCCGATGATGGCCACGGGCACGGCCAGCAGCGGTATGAGCGTGGCCCGCCACGATTGCAGGAAGATGTAGACCACCACCAGCACCAGCAGCACCGCCTCAAACAGCGTGTGGACCACCTCGGCCATGGAGTCGCGGATGAAGAGGGTGGTGTCGTGGGGCATCCTGTAGGAGACCCCTTCGGGGAAACTGCGTGCCGCCGCCTCCATGGCTGCGGTCACGCCCTCCATGGTGTCCAGGGCGTTGGCCCCCACCTGGAGATAGACGGGCATGAGGGTGGTGGGCTTGCCGTTGACCCGGCCGAACAGGTCGTAGCTCTGTGCGCCCAGTTCGACCCGCGCCACATCCTTGAGCCGCAGGGTGGAGCCGTCGCTGTTGGCCACCAGGATGATGTTCTCGTAGTCGGCCACTTCATGCAGACGGCCCCGTGTGAGCACCGGCACGGTCAGCTCCACTTCGCCCGCCGTGGGCCGCTGGCCGATGGTGCCTGCCGGGAACACCGCGTTCTGTTCGCGAATGGCCGCTGCCACCTCGGTCACGGTCAGCCCACGGGCGGCCAGCTGGTCGGGGTTGACCCAGATACGCATGGAATAGTCCTTGGTCCCGAACACGGCCACGTCGCCAACGCCAGGAACCCGCTTGAGCATGTCGAGCAGGTTGATGGTGGCGTAGTTGCTGAGGTACACGTCGTCGTAGCGGCCGTCGGACTCCAGCGAAAGCACGGTGAGCATGCTGGTGGAGGACTTGGTCACGGTCACTCCCTGGCGGGTCACTTCTGTGGGCAGCCTTGGCTCGGCGATGGAGAGGCGGTTTTGCACCTCCACGGCGGCCAGGTCCTGGTCCGTGCCGATCTCAAAGGTGCAGACCACCTTGACCGCTCCGTTGTTGGAGCACAGGGAGCTGAAGTAGAGCAGGTTCTTGATGCCGCTGAGTTGCTGCTCGATGGGAGCGGCCACGGATTCGGCAGCGGTCTTGGCGTCTGCGCCGGGGTAGCTGGCATCGATCTGGATGGTGGGGGGCGTGATCTGCGGATACTGGTCCACGGGCAGGACGAAGATGGCTACCGTGCCCCCAAGCATGATCAGGATGGAGACCACGAAGGCGAAGACCGGACGGTCGATGAAGAAACGCGAGAACATGGCTAGCCCTCACTTCCTGTCGGCGCCTCGCCCGGCCCGGCTTGGGCGGAAGTCGAGGACTGCACGGGCAACCCCGGCGCAAGTTGCATCAGATGGTCGGTGATGACCGTTTCGCCGGGCTCAAGCCCCTCCTCGATGACCCACTGGTCCTCGTGCCAGTCGCCAAGCGCGACCTTGCGCAGTTCGGCCGTGCTGCCCTCGCCGACCACGTAGACAAAGGCTCCGGCAGGGTTCTGGATCACGGCGGTTTTGGGGACGAGCATGGCGTTGAGCCGATCAATGCCGTCGATGCGGACATGGACGAACTGGCCGGGCCGCAACTGGCCGTCCGGGTTGGGGAAGGTGCCGCGCATGACCGATGAGCTGGTGGCCGGGTCGATCTGGGGATCGGTATAGGTGATGCGGCCCTCATAGGGATAGGAGGTGCCGTCGGCCAGGGTCAGGGCGAGCCGCATCTGGCTTTGCTGGGGCTGGGAGGTCTTGCCGCTCAGGGCCAGTCGCCGGGCCAGGAGGATGTCCTGCTCGCTGACCGTGTAGCGCACATAGATGGGGTCGGTTTTCTCGACCACGGCCAACAGGCCTCCGGTGGAGCCGTCCACGTAGCTGCCCACATCCTTCAGCGCCATGCCGATGCGGCCGTCCATGGGCGAAGTGATCTCAGTGTAGCCGAGGTCCAGCTCGGAGTTGACGATGCGGGCATTGGCCATGAGAATGTTGGCCTGAGCCACCTGCTCCTCGGTCTGCCATTGCTCCAGCTCGTCCTGGGTGGATGCGTTGCTCTGAAGAAGCTTGGTGTAGCGGGTGACTTTGCTCCTGGCCCGGGCGAACTCGGCTCGCGCGCTGGCCAACTGGGCGCGGGCCAGGTCCAGGCTGGCCTCGAAGGAGCGCGGGTCGATGCGGAAGAGCATCTGCCCGGCGCTGACCTCGCCGCCCTCCTCGAAATGTTTGCTCTCAAGGAAGCCGCTGACCCTGGCGCGGATCTCCACGGTCTGCGATGCCTCTGTCTGGCCGAGAAAAAGCGGCCGCAACGGCACGTTGCGCGGGGTCACGGTGATCATGGACACGGCCAGGGCGTGCTGCGGCCCCCTGGCCTGCATGCCTGCGGGGGGAGAATCCGCCCCTTGCAGATAGGTCAGACCGGCGGCCACGGCCCCGGCCAGGATGACGAGCATGATCGCCCGCCGAATGCTCCGGGCGTTTTGAAAAAGCCCGACGGTCTTGAATCGTTTTGATTTGATCACAAAAAACTCCTGATGAATGGATGGGAACGACAGGTGCGCTCCCTGCTTGGCATAACGCAGGGCATGGGGTGTTGGTCTCGCTATGGCAGGGGATCGCGTCAGGGAACCTTGGCTTCGGGCGTGAGCAGTCCGTTGAGCAACAGGTCCGTTATTTCCTTGGCCTGCTCTTCGAGGCAGATGGTCCTTTTTGCGAAATAATTGGTGAAGATGGTGCCGTAGAGCATGTCTCCGATCATGTCGAAGAGTCGCTCCACCGGGCGTTTTCGGAACACCCCCTGGTCCATGAGCTGGATGAATTTGCCCAGATGCTCCTGGCGGTGGCGGCCGACGTACTCGTGGTACGAGGGGCTGTTGCGGTCCTTGAACACGGCCCGCTCCTGAATGAGCAGCTCGATGTACTCCGGGTTCTCGTTGAAGTAGCGGAGGAAGGCCCGGATGGCCAGGCCGAGGGAGGACACGGTGTCGTTGTCCGTGGTGGAGCTGTCGACGCTTTTGATCAGGCCGTCCATGACATAGTCCACGGATTCGCGAAACAACGCCTGCTTGCAGGCGAAATGATTGTAGACCGTCCCCTTGGAGCAGCCCGCCGCCTTTGCGATGGTCTCGATGTCGGTGCGGTCGAATCCATCGTTTGCAAAATGGCGCACGGCCTGGGCAAGGATGGCCTTGCGTCGTTTGATTCTTTTTGCCGGGTTGGCCGGTCGTCCGGGGCCCCGGCCTGATTTGCGCGACTCGCTCATGCCGACCTCTTTTTGTGACTGACGGGTCAGTCATATTGTTGGCGCGGGAAGGATGTCAAGGGCTGGGATGAGAAAAATTCCTGACTGGCAAATTCCCGGCAGTGGGGGCGGACGGTCGTCGGAGCGGATTTCCGCCGACAGGACGGACGGAATGATCCCATTGAGGGGCAGGGGATTTGTCAATTCAAGCCCGTGAAGACTTGCGGGTCCGGGCGGGTTGTCGGCGTGGTCTTTGTGCCTTGATGGGGGCTCAGTCGTCTTGCGGGGCGGCGTCTCTCTGCTGGCCTGGCTTTGTCCCAAGAACCTCTGCGATGGTGGCGCTGGTGTGGCTTTTTTCAAGCAGATTGTTCCGTTTGTAGACTTTCAGCCAATCCGTCCAAAACTCAGGACAGCTCTTGAGGAAGAGAACGAACTCTCCGAGTCGCTTGACAATGTCGTCTGAGACGACATGCTCCAGGGCGCAGGCTGTCTTGTCTGCCTCCTCTGGGTCCAGGTAGAGGACTTTTTCTAAAAAAGCCAAAAAAACGAAGTGTCTGTGGGCAATCCTTCTCCCCACATCCTTCCCCTTGTCTGTCAGATAGATCAGGCTGTAGGGCGAATACTCGACGTATCCCATGGCGTTGAGGGTTTTGAGCGCCCCGGTGACAGTGGAGCGGGAAACCTGGACCGCCTCGGCGATAGTGCTGGCCCGAGCTGCGCCGTCACGCGTCTCGATGCGGAAGATGGCTTCAAGATAGTTCTCCTGAACCGGGCTGAGTTGCTGCTCTTCTTTGTGCTGCGAGGTCATGAGGGCTCCTTGCTTGACGCATCTGTCGGCCGCCTTTTCGAGGGCTGTTGTTCTGGGCATCGGCTCGGTTTCCATGTGCCGAGGTGGTTTGCCACTCAAGGCGGGCAGTGCCGATGGGGGGCATTGTCCTTTTTTGGCTGTGTAAAAACAATGTTTGAATACCCGTACTCTACACGAACTTTTTCGATATGCCAAGGGTCGGCAGAGAGATAATTATCAGGGAAGACTTCTTTTTTTGCCACTAATTTTTTTGTGGAAAGGGGAGTTTTCTCCGCTTGACAGGGCCCTTGGCATTTCATAAAAGACACAAAGTTTGGCACACAAAACTTTATGCGACTCTAAAAACTTTTATTGCAAACCCAAACAAAGGGCGGCAGACACATGGACCACAACTCCCTCCTGCTCGCGAGAGCGGCCATGGAAAAAGCAGGAACGCACGGGCGGGCGATGCCCGTCGGCCATCCGCACGAAATGCTTGCCACCGAGATGGCCCACGGCATGGATGTGAGCGGGGCGGGGCGGCCCGGCGGCGAGAAGGGCCACGGCGAGATGTTCGTGCCGGGGAAAAATCTCCTCCCGCATCGGGTCGAGAAGGGTGATCCGCTCCGCTTTTTTGCCCGGGAGGGGGAAGACCCCCTGGGCGGGGCGTTTGAAGGCAAGATCGCCGTTCATCCGGGCATGGGTGGTGTGCCCGTCTTGCCGGAAGATAAAGAGGCCCGGCTTGAAAGGCTGGTTGAAACCCCCTGTCAGGATCGGAAGTTGGCGTATGTCCATGTTCCGTTTTGTGATACGCACTGCCTGTATTGCAGCTTCTTTCAAAACCCCTACCGCCGCGAGGCGGGTGCCTCCTATGCGGACGCCCTGATCCGAGAGCTCGGGCTGTGGAAGGGTCGTCCGGTTCAGGAGAGGGAGCCTGTACATGCCGTCTATCTCGGGGGCGGAACCCCCACGGCGCTCGCTCCCGAGGATCTTGGCCGAATTCTTGGCGCGATACAGGGTGCTCTGCCTCTTGCCAACGACTGCGAATTCACTGTGGAGGGTCGGGCGGCAAACCTGACCCCTGAGCTCATTGAGGCTGCTTTGAAAAACGGCGTCAACCGCTTTTCCCTCGGGGTGCAGAGCTTTGATACGGGTATTCGGCGGGCCATGGGTCGCAGCCTGGACCAGGAGGAGCTTGTCCGGCGAATCAAGCTCTTGCAGTCCTATGAACAAGCCAGCATCGTGGTGGATCTGATCTACGGACTTCCCGGGCAATCCATGGAAAAATGGGAGGAGGATCTGCGCATTGCGCGATCCCTCGGCCTGGACGGGCTGGACTGCTACCAATTGGGAGTGCATCGCGGCTCTCCCCTGGCCAAGGCCATAGAGGCCGGTCGGGTGCCGCCAGCCGCCGACGCTCCGCAGATGGGGGAAATGTTCGCAGCCTCGGTCCGCATCCTCGAAACCGCCTTCTATCGCCGGTTGTCCGTCAACCATTGGGGTCGCACTCCACGAGAGCGCAATATTTACAACCTCTATACCCGGGCGGGCGTTTCCTGCCTCGGCTTTGGCCCTGGAGCCGGAGGCAGTCTGCACGGCGACATGACATACAACATCAGGGACTTCGGCCGGTGGAAGGATATGGTCGAGGCCGACCGCAAACCTGTCGGCATGTTGCTCGCCCCGGTGCCCCTGGCCGAGTTGAACAAGTCCATCACCGAAAGCCTGGAGCAGGGGCGCCTGGATATGCCCATGCTGGAAGGACTTTGTGAGCGGCAGGGCTATCCTGGACTCTCGCGGGCAGGCGAACTGGGCGCATTGACCGCCCCGCTCCTTGAGCAGTGGTCCCGGTGCGGGCTCCTCGCCCCTGTGGATTCATCGTATCTGCTCACCGTTGCCGGGCAATTCTGGTATGTCAATCTGACCCAGCTTCTCATCGAGTACATCGACGAACAGCGTGAAGCCTAGCACTGTTTGCGCGACGAGGTCCTGAAGTGCTCTTGGACCGAGTCCGCGCATGACGCTGATGAAATTGACTTTCAATATCTCCAATGGGCCACCTGTGCGCGGCGTGGAGGTCGTTGAATGTCCATATTGTGCCAACCTGCAACAATTCCGAGGAAACAATGTTCGATCTGAAAAGCATGAAGGCGTTTGTTGAAGACGAGAGCGGCGTTACCGCCATCGAGTACGGAATCCTGGCCGCGGCCATGGCCGCGGCCATCGGCTACATCTTCGCCTCTGATGGGGCATTCATTTCCGCCCTGCGCGGGAAGTTTCAAGACATCGCGTCCGACATCACCGATGCCGGTACCGACATCAAGAAATAGCGCGCACGGTATGAAGGGGAAGCGCTCGTGAATGGCTGGCCGGGCGGAACCGGGGCGGGAACATGGATGCCATGACAATCTTCGGTCTGCCGGGTGCAGTGTGTCTGGCTCTGGCAGCAACGCTGGCCGCCAGCTGCGACTTGCTCTACCGGCGCATTCCCAATCCGCTGACAGTCGCCCTGCTCGGGTTGTGGGGTCTGTTCTGCCTCTGGGCCGCTGTGAGTGTCGGCCGGGCGGGGTTTCCGCCCACGGGGCTGGTCTTCGGCGTTGGTTGCTCGGCCGCCGTGCTGATAGGGGGATACGCTCTGTTCTGCCTGGGGGCGCTCGGTGCCGGGGACGTGAAATTCGCTGCCGTGTCATGTCTGTGGTTGGGTGAAGAGGCTGTCGCGTTTCTGCTGGCGACGGCCCTGGCCGGGGGTCTGATGATTCTGCAGCTCCCGATGCTTCGCCGGGTGGAGATGGTACTGGCGTCCCTGGTCATGCGCATGCCGGGACCAGTCGGAGCGACCTCTGGTTCGATTCCTGCGATTTTGCTGCGTGAGGACGCGCAAGGGGTGCCTTACGGGCCAGCAATCGCGGCAGGGATCTTTGTTGCGTTGATGCGAACATGGGCGTGAAGCGCCGCTAAATCTGAGCAGGACTGTGCCGTTATGAAGTTGAGACAATCCTCTGTTGCGCTGCTGGCTGTCGCAATTGTGTTGGCCACGAGTTCGGCCCTGGTGGCGCGGAACCTGATGCGCCCCCCGGAGCCTCAGAAAATCATTGTTGAGAAGCAGCCCGAGCCCGTGGCTGCACCCGAGTTCGTGCTTGTTGCCGTGAACGGCTTGCAGCCAGGCGATTTCGTGGACGGAAGTACCGTTCAATGGGCCCAGATGGAGGCGGCTGGAATCCGCCCCGGGGAAATCGTCGGCAACTCCGCCGACTCCCGGCGCAAGCACGAGCAGAATCTGTTCGGCGCCACCGTGCGGCAGGACATTGAGGCCGGAAAACCAATCATGGACAACCTGCTGTTGCGCCCAGGGAGCCCGGGATTCATCGCTGCGGTGCTTTCCCCGGGAATGCGGGCCATCTCGATCCCCATTTCGGCGGTGACGAGCAATGCGGGGCTGGTGAGCGCGGGCGACTGGGTGGACGTGATCCTCAGTGTGGAGCGGAGCGAAGCCGCCATGATGTCTGCCGAATCCGGCGGGCTGGCCCAGGCCAATCTCGCTGCCCAGACCATTTTGCGCCGGGTGCGCGTCCTGGCCCTCAACAGCGACACGACAAGCCTGGCCCCGTTGTCCGTGGTCGCCACCAACGGGCAGGAAGTGTCCACGGCGGCCAAGGGCGCACAGCCTCAGCGTAGAAACGTCTATGAGACAATCACGCTGGAGGCCACTCCAGACGAAGCCGAGCGATTGGCGGTTGCCCGTGAGGCCGGATCGCTGCAGGTCGTGCTGCGCAGCGTGAAGGATGTAGACACGGCCGACGCGGAACTGGCGGAGGGGAACAAGGATCAGGTCACCCGCCTGCACGATGCCACCTCCATCTTCGTGTCCAACAAGAAGTCGAAGACCACGGCCATGGTGCAGACATTTCACGGCGCCAAAGTCGGAGCGGTCAACTTCTGAGGGCTGAGACCCTGACCCCAGCAAACCAATCATCAAGCAAAAGAGTACAGAATGATGTTAACGGATTGGCGTCATACGCCCCTGGCCCTGCTCGCCCACGTGGCCTTGCTCGCTTTTCTCTGGGCGGTTCCGGCCACTGCCGCTCCATCGGAATCTCCCAAGGTCGTCGTGCGCGGAAACAACGAATCCCTTCCCGGAAACCTGTTGACGGCAAAGGAAACCGGACAGATCCGACTCCATCTTCGCGAAGGCTTCATGCTTCAGCTGCCTGGCCCGGCGGCCCAGGTGCTGGTCGCCGCCCCCGGAGTGGCCAGCTTCCAGATGCCCGCACCTGACAAGGCGTTTCTCTTCGGCCAGGAAGTCGGGGCCACCACCTTCTACGCCCTCAACGCCAGGGGAGAGATCATTGCCGCGGTGCGCATCGTGGTGGAATACAACCTGGAGCGACTCACCCGCGAAATATCCAGCGCCGTGCCCGGCGCCGAGGTGGAGCTCGAACCGACCCTGAGCAACCTCATGATCGTCCGAGGCAAGGTGCAGACCGCCATTGACGCCAAGCGGGTCATTGATCTGGTGGAGTCCTACCTTGAGGCGGGGTCCACCGGAAACATCAACGCCGCGTCCGCAGAAGGCGGAGGACGGGGCGGCGGCGG
Source organism: Pseudodesulfovibrio alkaliphilus (assembly GCF_009729555.1). Classification (NCBI taxonomy): domain Bacteria; kingdom Pseudomonadati; phylum Thermodesulfobacteriota; class Desulfovibrionia; order Desulfovibrionales; family Desulfovibrionaceae; genus Pseudodesulfovibrio; species Pseudodesulfovibrio alkaliphilus. Next base: position 80,621 of record NZ_WODC01000009.1, on the reverse strand, counting down.
AAACCGCTCCAACGGTGACAGCCCGTCGAACAAGACTCAGGTAATCAATCAGTTGCGGGTGGAGATGTCCTCCCAGGTCAACATCCAGGTGCGCGTGGTGGAAGTGACCCGTTCCCTTTCCCGCGAGCTGGGCTTCGACTGGCGGACCGTGCTAAGTACATCAAAAGGCCCTCTCTACTTCGGCACCGGAAACGCCAAGGCGCTCTATAGCGTGGCCGCGGGAACCGAGACCTTCGGGGGCCTCATGCCCAGCGGTTCCGGCGGTGCCATCGGCGGTGCCATGACCTTTGGTCAGTTTTCTTTGAGCGGCCTCATCTCGGCCCTTTCCGAAGAGGGCTTTGCCTCCCTGCTGGCCGAGCCCAACCTCACGGCCATGTCGGGCGAAAGCGCGTCCTTTGCGGGAGGTGGCGAAGTGCCCGTGGTCATCGTCACCGGCAACAGCATAAGCATTGACTACAAGTCCTATGGCGTCATCCTGCGCATGACGCCCACCGTTCTTTCGTCAAACCGGATAAGCCTGCACATTGCGCCCGAAGTCAGCGAGTTGACAGCCGAAGGTGCGGTCGCCCTTGAGGGTGGCTCCATCATTCCCGCCCTCACTGTCCGACGGGCGGAGACGACCGTGGAGCTGGCCAGCGGCCAGAGCTTTGCCCTGGCAGGCATGTTGCGCTCCAACTCCTCGCAACAAGTCTCTGGAGTGCCCGGACTGCGAAGCATTCCGCTGCTGGGCCACCTCTTTGAGCATGAGGAGACAAGTGTGACCGACTCCGAATTGGTCATCATAGTGACCGCCAACGTGGTCGATCCCGTTGCCTATGCCGACCTGCGCACCCCGGGAAAGGGAATCGGAGCCGTAGACGCCTTTCTGCCCAGGGACGCTTCCGTGGGATACCTGTATTGAACGTCAACCGGAAATCGTACCAATGAAAAAGAGAACTTCTGCATCAACATGGCTCTTGTGCCTCTGCGGCCTTTTGGCAATGGGCTCCCTTCTTGGCGGCTGCGGAGCGGAGCGCACCATCCATCGGTTGCGGGCCGCGAATTTTCAACAAGAGCGGACAGAAGGCGTCACCACCTCGGTCCAGGCTCGTGCGTTGTATCTGCAGGTCTCGCCAGGCGGCGGCCTGACAGCCGAATCCATTGACGCGGCCAACAGGATGCTGACCTCGCAGGGGCCAATCCGCAGGCAGGTTCTGACCATCGTGGCCCTGAGTCCGGCCGGGGAGAAGCTCGCCCCGCGACTGGCCAAGACCCTGACGGACGCCGGAGCGAATCCCCCCCGGCGCGGCGCCTACGAGGTGGAGGCCGGGGCCGGATCCGCCCCCGCCGAAGACCTGACCCGGCAGCAGCAGGGGTGGGATATTGAGCTGATATCCGAGGCGGTGGTGGTCAATGCCCCTGATTGCACCGTGGCTCAGCCGGATCTTTGGACCGTATCCCCCTATTACGCCATCGGCACACTGGGATGCGCCAATGAAGCCAACATCGCCATGATGGCCAGCGATCCCCGCGACCTGATCAGACCACGCGCGCTGGCTCCGACGGAAGGCAAGATCGCCACCTCGGCGGTGGAGCGCTACTTCAACGACGAGACAAAAGAGTTAATCGATATCGATTTTGGAGAGAACTAACCGTGAGCAGCGCAGCAGACATTGCCGAAAACAACGCGGGCGAGGCGGTGGCCGTATTTTGCCGCCCCGAGGATGCGCCCAGCCTCGAGGATGCCTTCAACCGCCTGGGGCGGCTGACCGCAACCATCAAGCCCGGCGGGCCCAGGGAGGCTCTGGCCTGGTGCACCCAGACCACGCCTCCCGGCATCCTGATTGTGGACATCAGCGAGGAGGCGCACCCCACGCGCTCCTTGGCGGAACTGGGGGCGGTCGTTGGTCCGGGCTGCCGCATCATTGCCCTGGGCGACAAACAGGATGTGAACCTCTACCGCAAATTGTTGCAACTTGGCGTTTTTGACTATCTGGTCACACCGCTGCAACTGGTGCAACTCTCGGAGACCCTGACCCGTGCCAACGAGTCCATCTGGCTGGTTCAGCCCCAGCCCGGCTGCGTCCGCGCCGGACAGACAGTGGCCGTCGTCGGCGCAACCGGAGGCGTGGGCGCCAGCACCGTCGTTGCCGCACTGGGGCAGCAACTGGCCGGAACGCATAACATCCCGACGGTCCTGGTCGATTACGATCGCCGCGGCAGCAATCTGGCCCTGCTGCTCGGGCTGGAGGCCAACAGCGGCCTTGCCGGGGTTCTGGCTGCGTCCGAAGTCGACTTGCGGCTTATCCAGCGGGCGCTCCTGACCCAGGAGGGCCGCAATGGCGCAGCGCAGCGGCTGCATCTGTTGGCCCAGCGGCCCGGAGAGGAGACTCCGGTGGACCCCGAGCTGCTTTTGCAGCTGGGTGTGGCGCTGTGCGAACTCTATTCCATGTCCGTATGGGATATTCCGTCGCACCGCCCGGGAGGAAGCGACGGGCTGCTGGCCCATGCGGATATACGGATCATCGTCACTGACTACACCCTGCAAAACGCACGGGCCACCCGCATGCTGCTGACGGATTTCGGCGATGAAAGCCAGGGTCAGCGGCTGTTTCTCGTGGTCAACGCCTCCAGGCATCGAAGCAGGCAATTTCTGCCCCGCGACCAGTTCGAGGAGTTCTTGGGCTGGCGGGTGGATTTGGAGCTGCCCCATGTCGAAAGCGCCCTTGACGCCAGTCTGCTTGAGGGGAGTCTGAATCTTGGCAGGGCGCCTGCCTTCAAGGAAGGCATGGAACGACTGTCCAACGCACTTCTCGGAAACCCGTCGGCCCCGGCCCATTGCCCGGGGATAATCAAACGAATTCGGCAGAGCTTGCGGCTTCGTTGACGAAAAAAAAAGGTGGTATTGCCATGTTGCTCATCAGACGAAATCCAGTAGAACCCGTCAAGCAGACCGGCGGTATGCGCCGCGGCTTTTCGGTTCCCCAGCGGGTCAATTCCCCTGACGACGAGCAAATCCATGCTGTTCGCCCGGTGGCGGTTTCGCCGGACGCCTCGGGCGACGGGGCCGGGCAGCCGTTTTCCGAGGCGGGCTCGTCGCGGCAGTCTCCGCAGTCGCGGTCCGCGAAAAGAACGGCTCAACAGCCGGAGTCCGAGGGGTCGCGGCTTCGGCGGCTCATTCGCGACGAGGTCTTTACCCAGATTGACCCCATCAAGGCCGCCACCACGGAGCGGGAAAACCTGCAGTCGCAGATCAACGCCCTCATCAAGAGCATTTGCGACGACAACCGCTTTCAGCTGACCGCTCAGGAAGAAAAGACCATCGCCGAGCAGATGCTTGATGAGATGCTCGGCGTTGGCCCCATAGAGCCGCTGCTGGCCGACGACAGCGTCAATGACATTCTGGTCAACGGCCATAATCAGATATTTGTGGAACGGTTCGGCAAGCTTGAGCTCACGTCGATTTCGTTCATCGACGAGGAGCATGTGTTCAACACGGCCCAGCGCATCGCCGCACGGGTGGGCCGCCGCATCGACGAGGCCAACCCCATGGTGGATGCCCGGCTGCAGGACGGCAGCCGTGTCAACGTCATCACGCATCCCCTGGCCCTGGACGGTACCACCATCTCCATCCGCAAGTTTGCGCGGCGCAAGCTCTCGCTGGAGGCGATGGCCGAGGGCGGCGCCCTCTCCATGGATATGGCCATGCTTCTCAGGAGGGCCATGCAGGCGCGGCTGAACATCGTTGTCTCTGGCGGTACCGGCGCGGGTAAGACGACGCTTTTGAACGCCCTGTCCTTCAACATCAGCGCAAGCGACCGCATTGTCACCATTGAGGACGCGGCAGAACTGCAATTGCAGCAAGAGCATGTGGTCCGGTTGGAGACCCGCCCCGAAAGCATTGAGGGGGGCGGGCAGGTCACGCAACGCGATCTGCTTCGCAACGCGTTGCGCATGCGCCCTGACCGCATCATTCTCGGCGAGGTGCGCGGCGGGGAGTGCTTCGACATGCTTCAGGCCATGAACACCGGCCACGACGGCTCTCTCTGCACCGTCCACGCCAACACTCCCCGCGACGCCCTGATGCGCCTTGAAAACATGGTGCTCATGGCCAACATGCAGCTCCCGCTCAATGCCATACGCAGGCAGATCGCCAGCGCGGTGGACCTGATTGTCCAGATCGAACGCATGCGCGACGGAGCCCGCCGACTGGTCTCGATAGTGGAAGTGTGCGGGATGGAGGAGGAGGTCATCCAGACGCAGGAGCTTTTCGCATTCCGAACACACTCCCTCGGAGGCGGCGGCAAGATTGTCGGGGAACATCTGAGCAGCGGCCTCCGGCCCAAGTTCTACACCGAAAAAAATCATCTGTACGAGGATTAGTCCATGTTGAACCTGTTCACCATGCTCGTTTTCCTGTTCGTGCTCGTCCTTGTCTACGTCCTGCGGGCGTTCAGCCAGAGGCGTCTTCGCAGGGAAGCCGTCGAGGACAGGCTTGAGCAACTCAAGCGGCAGGTGGAACAGGACCATCCGGTACGCCGCCAGGACGCCGACGATTCCATTGTCCTGGCCCAGGACGCCTACGCGGGGCCTTTTGCCAAACTGCGAAGGGCGTACCGCAAGCTCTCAAGGAATATCGAAATGCTCGGCTGGAGCAAAAATCTGCGCCTCCGGGTGCTGGCCGTCCTAGGCTGCGGCCTGGTCGGCTCCGCCCTCGTCGCCCGCATGACGCCGTATCCGGTAACGACTGTCCTGATCGGGACCGTTGCGCTGTCCGCGGCCATCGGCATGGTGGCTTACCAAAGCGCCATGAACAAATACATGGAGGCCCTGGGGCAGGCATTGCCCGAGGCCATCGACTCCATTGCCCGCATCTGCCGCTCAGGCGTTCCGGCCCAAAGCTCCTTTGCCATTGCGGCCGAGAACCTGCGCGGCCCCCTGGCAGGAGAGTTGCTCGCCCTGGATCATTGGTTGCGTCTTGGCGTGCCGCTACGCCAGGCATTGCAGGAGTCGGCCCAGCGCGTCCCCCTGCGCGAATATCGCTTCTTCGCCGTCATCCTGATCATCAGCCAGGAGTCCGGCGGAAGGCTCGCGGACACCCTCGGAGGACTGGCCACCACCCTGCGGTCCCGTGCTGAGCTGGCCATGAAGGTGCAGGCCAAGACCTCCGAGGCCCGCGCCTCCATCAAAATCGTCGCAACGCTGGTGCCCGGTGTTCTGGCGTACATGTATTTCAATGCGCCCAACGACTTCCAGTTTCTGTTGAGCGATCCGGCCGGGGTCAAGGTCTTGGCGTACTCGGCGGCCAGCGTTCTCTCCGGGCTCGGGATAACCTACGCCATGGTCCGGCGGGTGCGCTAGAGCGCAGGAGACGCAACCATGCAGTGGCTTGTCATATTCATGATGCTGGGAGCAAGCGGCCTTATCCTTGCGGCCTTTTTCAACGAAAGCAGGAAAAACCCCCTTGAGACGCGACTTGGGAAGCCTTCCGACCCCGCGGAACGTGGCCGGCAGGGAGGGGCGGAGTCCATCGCCGCAGGGCGTGGGCGTTCCCTTCCTCCCTGGGTGGCAAGCCTCGCCGAACTCGGAGAAAAGCTGGCGGGCACGGAGAAAAGCCGGGAGGATCAACGCCGCCTGCTGACCCAGGCGGGGTTTCGGCAGGATGAGGCCACCGGGCTGTTCATGATCGTCAAAACCGGACTGGGTCTTTCCGGCCTGGTCATGGCCCTGGCTTTTGGCGGCGGCGAGGGCTTGAGCCTCGGCAACATCGCCCTGGCCATGGGCGCGTTCTTTGCCGGGGGCGTGGGGCCGGAAATGTTGCTCAAGGCGCGGGCAGCGGCCCGCCACAACGCCATAACGCGCAGCATGCCCGATGCGCTGGACCTGATGGTCATCTGCGCGGAAGCGGGTCTGCCGTTCACGCGCATCATGAAGGTCGTGTCCAAGGAGCTGGAGCTCAGTGCGCCCGTTCTGGCAGACGAATTGTCCGTAACCAGCGCGGAACTGCAGCTGTTGCCGGACCGCACCAGCGCCCTGCGCCATCTGGCGGAGCGGACCATGGTGCCCACGGTGGAAAGCATGGTGGCGACGCTGATTCAGGCCGAACGCTACGGCACTCCCCTGGCCCAGGCCCTGAACAACATCGCCGCCGAAAGCCGCAACTCACTCATCCTTACCCTTGAGGAACGGGCCGGCAAACTGCCTGCCAAGCTCAGCATCCCGCTGATGACCATGATCCTTCCCCCGGTCGTGGCCCTGGTTGCCACACCCGCCTTGATGCGCGTCATAAGGAGCCTTCTGTCATGATCGCTTTCCGTACTGCTGTTTCCTCCGTTTTTCTCGTTGTTCTTGTTTGCGGTTCTCTCACGGGCTGCATGGCGCATTCGCAAGGCACCAAAAGCAAGCAGATGCTCACGCCGCCGCCTTCGGCCCAGGAGAAACAGGCCACGCCCTCCGACAGCGACAGCGCCTTGCGCCTGGCCCGACTGCTCTGCGAGCAGGGCGGCTACGAGGGGGCTCTGGGCGTTTATGCGCAACTGGACAAGCGGGGAGGCATGAAGCCCCTCGAGCTGTTGGAGTATGCAAACATCGCCTCCCTGGTGTCTCCGCCGCGAGAGACGCTCTCCCTGTTCATGCGGGCCGAAAAGGCCCTTGCCGAGGAGATGAAGAAGCTGCCTCAGGAGAAGAAAGCCGAGCTGTACACTGGACTGGGTCGCGCCAGAATGGCCGTCGGCCAGTACGACCTGGCTCAGGCCAATCTGGAGAAAGCCCTGGATGCGGACCCGCAAAGCGTGGCCGCGCTCAATGCCCTGGGGGTGCTGCTTGATACCCTTGGCGACCACGAGGCAGCCAGGAAGCCCCTGATCCAGGCCAACGAGCTTGATCCTGCCGATGTGCGGATTCTGAACAATCTGGCCTTGTCGTATCTGAGCGGCAACGATCCCGATCAGGCAATTCGTCTGTTCAATCAGGCCAGGAGTTTGTCGGATTCCCCTTCACTCAGCCTCAACATGGCTTTCACATTCTATCTGCGAGGTCAGGAGAAACGGGCCAGGGCCAGCCTTCGTGAATTCATGCCTTCCGAGCAGTGCGAAACCTTCATGGGCATGTTCGCGAAAATGCAGCAACGGATTGACGCTGGCGAGAGCACCATTTCCGAGGAGATGTTGCGGGCGTCGGGCAAGCTGATTGCGATTCATCCGCCCGCAAAGACCAATGATGTCGGCGCAAACGTCCTGGGGCAGGACATTTCCGATAATTCCCGTGCCATTGGGCGCGGCAGCGCGGCCAGGGCCAAGGCTCAGCTGTGAGTGATCGCATAAGGCGTACCGGGGCGCGAAGCCGAAGCGGGGTGGTCTCGGTGGAGGCGGCGTTTCTTTTCCCGGTCTTGATCATCGCCGCCATGGTGGTCATGGAGCTGGCCAACATCGGGCTGACCATCGACATGGGCGAGGTCGCCCTGCAACGTGCCGTGCAGCAGATGCGGGCCAGCGGGCAGCCGGGCGAGGAGGGCGAAAGCGAACTGCGCCGCAACATGGCCGAGGCGTCGCACGGGTATTTGTCGCAAGCGGATATTGTTTCTGTCTTCATCGAGAGGTTCGAATCCCTCGACGCCCTGGGCGGTGCGGACGAGGACGAAGGGCAGGAAGAGGACGGCAGCGGGAGCGGGTTTTCGAAGATTCCCCCTGCGTGGCGGATCACCGTGGATATCCACAAGGATTTTTTGACCCCGCTGCCACGGTTGCTGAGTTTTGTTGATAATGGCTTTCAGTATCGATTCGAGCAGGTGTTGAGCTACCTGCCCCGGCAAGAGGATTGATCGATGCCACGTAAGAACGACCGGCGCGGCTCCATTGCTGTGGAGGCGGCGCTCATGATGACCATGCTCTTCGCCGTTGGCTATGTGGCCAGCGACATGCACCGGATCGGCATTGAGCGCACCCGGCTTGAGTCCGCGGCCAGCAGCGCGGCCATCAATATCGCGGCGCAGCCGAAACTCACACGCAAGGGGCTCGACGCCCTGACCGAAATCGTCATGCAGGGACACGCCGAAAGTCAGCAGATGCTCATCATGAGCGTCATGCAGTCCGGGCGTGTCGTGTGGGCCCTGGAGCGGGGCGAAGCAGAGGATCTGTGCGAGCCGCCCATCGAGGAAGGGTACTACACCGGCGATCTGCCGGAAGATCGGCCCGAGGAGAGCGACAGCGGGAGCGATGAGGACAACAGCACCTTTTCCCTGGTCGTGGTTCAGGCCTGCCGCGACACAGGGGACATCCGGTCGTACGGGGGCATACTCATGCCGGAAGTTCTTCAGGTCGAGGGAATCTATCGGGCCAACGCCAAAAATATCACCATTGACGACGAGTTGCAGGAAGAGAACCAGATCACAAGCGAAGCGGAGCAAGAGCTATGATTCATCTCGCCAACTTTGTTCTCCCTTGGAAACGGGCTTGCCGCGCATCGAAAAAAAAGGGTCGAAACGTCGCTGCGAGGCGGGGATCGGCCGCCATCCCGGCATTGATGCTCCTTGCTGGCAGCATCGCCGTCCTGGCCTTTGTGGTGGACAGCACGCGGCTGACCTCGGATTCGGCCCAACTCAAGCACGCCACCGATGCGGCGGCCACGGCCACGGCCCTGGCCTATGCCAGGGACAAATCCACCAATGTGCAGGAGATGGCCGAGCAATACGTGCAGGCCAACCTCGGCTTTTCCCGGAGCCAGGTCGAACCGCAGCTGGAGGTGACCGTTGCCCCCTACAGCAAGGACAGCTACGACGGCTTCCGCGTTTCAGCCACCTATACGGCGGAGCCGTCCATGCTGGGCGGCAATGACCGGGCCGTGACGGTTTCCTCGGCCGCGGTGGCCATCTACTGCCCCATTGAACTCGCCATGGTCCTGCCCAACACAAGCTCGGAGTCTCCGGCGGACCTCGCCGCCTTGAGCCGCCTGACCAAGACTCTGGCCGAACGGCTGATCGAGGACAAGCCGGATCGCTGGATGGCCCTGGTTCCCTACAGCCAGACGGTCAATGTGTATGATCGAGATTATCCCGACCGAGTTACTCAATGGGCTGAAACCGGGGCGCTCAAGCCCGTGGAGCTGACTTCGCTCTTTATGTCCAACAATTACGGGATCACCAGTCTGGCCAGCCGCGCCATGCCTGATCTGCGGGTGAAGCGGTTGGCCGTTTATCGCGGGGTTCATCCGGGAGAAAACTACTATTGGACCGAGTCTCCGATCGCAGGATTCAAAATACACTATCGCCACGACCTTCCTGTAAACGCCAACTGGATGCCCTACATTAGTTGGAAGGGGCCAAATCCATTCTTTGGCAAGGCCACCGGGGTGGCAGACACGCGATACATTGTTGGCGATAAAGGCTGCCCTACGGCCGCCCTGCTGCCTTTGACCAATAATATGGATGACATTGATGCGCGCCTGAACCAGATGGAGAGCGGGTTCAACATCAACTACGCCATAGCCATGGGCTGGGGCGCCATGGCCCTGTCACCCGCATTCAGGGGCTCGGCCGGATGGGGCGACGCAGAGCGGCCCCTGGATTTCAGCGGTGAGGAGAATACCAACATCAAGGCCATCGTCATGCTGGGCAAAACCGAGGGAGACTGGTTCGATACCGACGCATACAATTCCTATGTGGGAGAAGACGCGGAAAGTGTGAACACGCCCATAGTTATAGGTGACGAGATAGAGAACGATGACGATAACGAACACGATTCCGGTCGCGACGTATACGAGGCTGTCCGCAACCGCTTCCTGAACCTGTGCGGCAGCTTTCGCGAGCACGACATCAAATTCTATTTCATCGGGGTCCGATCGGGCGACCCCGAGGACCATGGGCAGCACCTTTTCGAGCAAAACGCCTACCCCCAACTCCTGACCTGCACCGAAGACCCGGATGACATCTCCTTTGTCGACAACACCTCCTTCGTCGGAGCTGAAGGAGAGATCAAAAGCAAACTTGAGGCGATCGCCTCTGACCTGGAAAGCCAGAGCAGCTTTGTCTGGCTGGTGGAATAAACAGCGCCAAAAGGAACCAGAAGGGACATCCGTCGACATCTCCCGGAGCAGACAACAATCACTCCCTTCAGGCTTTGACGAGCAACAACAACTTTCAAGGGGTTATCATCATGAAAAAAAGCAGAATCGCCCAAAGATCCAGCCTGGCACTGGCACTTGAGCCGCGCATGATGTTCGATGGTGCGGCTGTGGCAACTGCGGGTGAAGTGGCATCCGAAGCTGTCGGTGATGCAATCATGCTGACAGGAGCCTCCTCGACCGCGCCCTCAGGTACTGCGGATGGTGTGGACGGCACCTGCATCATCGACGTTGACGGCAACATCGTTTCTGGCGACACGCTTGATATTTTCGACGATGTCAAAATCTTCCCCGACGCAGACGAGAGTGACATCACCGAGATGGTGGTCACCGTGGGTGCCAGCGGGGCCGAGCATGCCCTTGTGTTCGATGGAACGGAGATTGCGCTCACGGCAACTGGCGGGTGGAACTCCACCGCCAATAACGAATTTTCATACCAGGTTTCTGTTGTGGATGGCAATGCCGTGGTGACAATCAAGTTTTACATTGACGCGGGCACTGTGGGAGAAGCCATTGACGGCATGCACTATAAAATGCTCGATCCTTCGGCCGCAGAAAGCGGTTCCTTCAACATCACCCTGACCAGCATCTCAGACGATTCAGACACGACCGTTCTGGACATCAGCGCCACGGTCACCGTCGACTCTGCCCGAAACGTAGCCCCTGTGCTCGACTTAACCGATGGGTATGATTTAGCTGGCATGTTCAACAGCGAAAATCTCGGTACGGCCTCAGAGGTGAGCACCTACACCGTCGGCGGCGTCGAATATCTCTACGCGGCGGATACGGACGGCAACCTTTGCGTGTTCTCCGTTGGCGAAGACGGTACTTTGACGGAAATTCAATCCCTGAAGAATGTGAACGATTTGAGTACCGTCTCGGGCATGGCACTGAATGCGGAGGTCTCAACTCTGTACGCCATCGACGGGAACAATATCGTGGCGTTGACTATCGGCGGTGATGGCAAGTTAACCTACAAGGAATCAATCAAGATAAAAGATGGTGATTCCTTGAATGCCTTTGCGATCAGCGCGTCTGATGATGGTAAACAGCTGTACGTAAGCTGCGCCTATGAGGGATTTTTTGTCATCAATGTGGATTTGACGACCGGCGATTTAAGTAATGGACAGCAGTTGGCGACCGATTCAGCCAATGGCGTTATTGCAACATCTGTTGGCAATTATGTGTACGCTGTCGGTTGTGGATTTCCAGGCATTATTACAGTGTACGAGCGTACAGACGGTGGTACTTTGAACAAAGTAACATCAATTCTAAACGATGTGAATAATTACGGTGCCTCCTACAACATAACAGCTTCAAAAGACGGATCAAGATTCTTCGTACGCAGCTACTACACAGGGTATGACGAAAATTATAACACAGTTGGAGTATATAAAATATACGCATATTTCTTTGACGGTACGAATATTATATTGACAGACACCGTAGATAGCGTTGCAGCAAATGATTTTGTGACAAGTACAAATGGGGACGTCCTGTACATTACCACTGCCGATGGCACGCTGGATGTATATTCCATTGACAGTAACGGAAGTCTGAAGCTGACTACAACAGTCGAAGGAGTTGACGGGTCCAATCCCCTGACTGTGAGTGAAAGCGGCGACGTTATGGTGGGAGGCAGCAATGTCTACCGGATTTCCAGCGAAATATCAGGTGTCTTCGGTGAGAGCATAGATTTTGCGTCCGGCATCACCATATCTGACGCGAACCTTGATGCCTTGAACGGCGGCGAAGGCAACTACGGTGGCGCCAGCGTCACCGTGGAGCGTGCAGAAGGGGCCAACGCGGCCGATACTTTCGCCTTTGCGGCAGCCAACGGGTATACTGTCGACGGCAATAGCGTCATGAAAGACGGCCGAACCATCGCCACCTTCACCAATGCGGAAGGCAAACTCGTGATCACCTTTGCCGAGGGAGCAACCACGGCCGAGGCCAACGCCGTTGTGCGCCAGTGGAGTTACCGCAATGACGGGGGATCATCCACAGCCTTGACGCTTGCCGTCGTCGCCAACGATGGCCAAGGCGAAAGCGGTCTTGACAGTCAGATCATCGGAATTCCGATCCTTCTTGGAGTCAATACGGCGCCGACCTTGGATGCCACTGTGGACGGTTCACCCAAGTACGAGTCCGCCGGAGAAGAGGTCAGCCTGTTCTCCCAAGCATTGGTCAATACCGGAGGTGTCGGGCAATCTCTGACCGAGCTGGAGCTCACAATCGGTGGCCTGGCAGACGTATCAAGCGCCGAATACCTCATGGTGGACGGTACGAAAATAGACCTGAGTCAGAGCGCCACCGGAACGACCGCCAACGGCTACACCTATGCCTACACCCTTGCCGGCAGCACGGCCACGCTGACCATATCCTCGGCCCAAGGCATGAACACCACGGCCATGATCGGCCTGGTGAACGGCTTGGCCTACGGCAACACCAGCGCAACGGCCATGTCCGGCACGCGCACCTTTACCATCTCCGGCTTGACGGACAACGGTGGCACGGCCAACGGCGGGGCGGACACCTCCAACCCTGGGCTGACCTCCTCCGTTATCCTGGCCGTGAACAACGCGCCCACGGTGGGCGTTGATACGGGCGACACCGACACCGACCCCGGCCTCCTCTACAACGACGGCAGTCTCACTGGATTCACGGACTATGTGAACGAGGTCGATATCTCTGCGGACGGCAAGACCGTGATCGTCTGCGGCAGCAGCGGCACCATGGGCAGCGGCGACTCGACCCTGTACGTGTACAGCCGCGACACGGAAACTGGCGCACTGACCCTGATGCAAACCTTTACCCAAAGCGAAGCGGCCGGCCTGAACAAGATAGGCAGCGCGGCCATCTCCAGCGACGGCACCCGGGTCTACGTATCCGGTTATGACGGAGAGACCACGAGTTCCATCGTCCTCTTCACCCGAGACATAGATACCGGAGAACTCTCCTACCAGGGCGTGGTGGACACCCTGACCGTGACCAAGACGCCATGGTCCACCCTGGCCACGGAGCTGGTGCTCTCCGACGACGGCAAATCGCTCTACGTCTTCAGCGGCAAGGCGCACAACCATGGCAGCACCAACAACCACGACATTGACACATACACCATAAACTCGGACGGCACACTCAATCATGTTGCCACCTACACGGGCGGCAGCGCAGAACTGGGGGTGAACAATCCCACATCGCTCACCATCTCGCCGGACGGCGAGTTCGTCTACGTGTCCAACTATTCCAGTTCGTGCATCGGAATCTTCTCACGCGACACGGAAACCGGCGAGCTGATCTTCCGTGCTTCGGTGAACAGCACCAATGTGAACGTGGCCGAAGGCGACACTGTGCAGAACAATGCCTTTTCCAATGTGGTGGACATCGTTATCACTGCGGACGGCCAGTACCTGTATGCCAGCACCTTCAGTTCCGCTCTGGTCTCGGTGTTCAGTCTGGGTGATGACGGGATGCTGACCTATGTGCAGTCCTTTGACACATGGAACGCCGGCTCCGTCATGTATTTGCGCGAAATGGCCCTGTCTCCTGACGGTTCCACCCTGTATGTGGGCGCTTACGGCAGCAACAATCTCATCATCTGCTCAATCGATTCGGAAACTGGCGAGCTTTCGCTTTCCGACACGGTGAACATGAACAGCCAGACCTCCCACCTGGCCGTCAGTCCTGACGGAAGCAACATCTATATTGGCGGCTATCTGGTGACCTCGGGCCTGCAAACCGCATCCCTCCTGCCGGTGGTGACCCTTGACCGCTCCGGCGCCGAGGTGGTCATCGGCTCAGGCATTCACTTCGCGGATGCGGATTTCGACGCGGCAGGCGACTACCAGGGCACCATTCTCACCCTGGAGCGAACCAGCGGCGCCAATGCCGCAGACTCCTTCGGGTTCCAGGACGGCAACGATCTGACCATGTCCGGCGGGGTCATCCGGCACAATGGAATCGAAATCGCCACCTTCACGGACACGGGCGGCTCCCTGACCATCGCCTTCACCAGCTCCGTGACCAAGGAGGTGGCCAACCAGGTGGCCCGGCAGATTACCTACAAAGGGACCGGCGCAGACCTCCGCATGGACATGACCTTGACGGTCAGCGATGGGTCCAAGAGCGCCCAGGCATCCATTGCCCTGATCTACGCCAACAATGCCCCTGTAGTGGATTCCGGCGACACCCTCGCAGACGCCATCACAGGGCATGAGTACACCCACATCCTGCCCGAGGGCCTGTTCTCCGACCCGGACGGCGACGAATTGACCTGGACGGTCACCGGCCTGCCGACCGGCCTGACCTACGATGCCGAGACCCGCACCATTTCGGGTACGCCGACGACCGCCGGCAGTGTGGCCGTCAGGGTGACGGCCACCGATTCCTTCGGGGCAAAGGCCAGCATCACCCTGACTCTGGATGTGACGGAAAACAGCGCTCCCGAGCTTGCCAACCCGGACTTCGCGTTGCCCGACGGCAGGACAGGGCACGAATACGCGCAGGATTTGAGCGGCCTCTTCACAGATGCCGACGGCGACTCCTTCACGGTCAGCGTGGAAGACCTTCCGTCCGGCTTGAGCTATGACGAGGCCACAGGCGTCATCTCCGGCTCGCCGACAACGGCCGGAACCTACACGGTACGCATCAGCGCCGACGACGGCCACGGCGGTGTCACCGAGCAGAGCGTCGTGCTGGAAATCACCGGAAACACGGCGCCGATCGTCTCCCTGCCCGGGTATGCCCTCCCCGCCGGCAAGGAGGGGACGGACTACGCCTGCACACTGCCCGAGGGCCTGTTCACCGATGCGGAAGGCGATGCCCTCACCTGGGAGGTGAGCGGTCTGCCGGACGACCTGAGCTTCGACGCGGTCACGCGGACCATTGCCGGAACGGCGCCAGCGTCCGGCAGCCAAGAAATAACGGTGACCGTCACCGATTCCGAGGGAGCGAGCAGCCAGCTCGTGCTGACCCTGACCGTGGCGGAAAACAACGTGCCGGAGCTTGCTCTCCCGGACTTCAGCCTGGATCAGGCCAGCCACGGCCAGGAATACCGGATGGTACTGCCCGAGGGCCTGTTCAGCGATGCCGACGGCGACCCGCTCACCATCAACGTGACCGACCTCCCGGACGGCCTTGACTTTGATGCGTCCACCAGGACCATCTCCGGTGTGCCGACCACAGGAGGAGTCTTCACGGTGACCATCAGCGCCAGCGACAACTTTGGCGGCACCGTGGAGCACGCCTTCTCCCTTGAGGTGGCGACGCCGCCGTCCCTGACGGCAGACGCCTCCGGCGGCACGGTGTCCATCGCGGCCGACGGAACCGTTTCCGGCAACGACGTGGACCTGTTCGACAACGTGGCCGTGGGCCTGGATGTGAACGGAGAAGAGCTGACCACGCTGGTGGTCACGGTCGGAACCAGCGGCGCGAATCACGCCCTGGTGATCGACGGCCATGAGATCGGACTGACCGCCACCGGGGGGGGCGCAACCACAGCCGCCAACGGCTACGGCTACAAGGTGGAGATCGTCGGCGGCAAGGCGGTGGTGACCATCGACCTCGCTGGCGCGGCGTCGGCGGACGTGCAGACCCTGGTGGACGGCATGGCCTACCGCGTTGCCGAGTCGCAGATGGGCAGCGGTTCCGTCACCGTGACCCTGACCAGCCTCAGCGACGCCAGCGCACACCCCGCGGCACTGAACATCGCTTCCACGGTGGTCATCGACAGCGCCATCGTTCTGGTGGAAGACCTGCCGTCCCCCGGCGACACGGCCAAGCCGGACATTCCGGGCAGCGCCGAGGGGGATTTTACTGGCGGCGGCTTTGATTCCGTCCCAGCCGGAGACGGCGGCTCGGGCTGGAATACTCCCGTGAGAGTCAACTTTGCCAGCCAGGGAGCCAATGGCGCGGACTCAGCCTTGAACATGCTGGATGCCATGATCTCGGGTGAGCCGTCTTCCTTTGACACCGGAGCAGGTGTGTTTGACGCGCCCGCGTTGGAGGAGGGCGTCGGGCTGAACGACGCGTTTGCACCGCTTGCCTCAGTCCACGGAACCTGGGTGTACGATGTCGCGGGCAACCGTCACATCTTCTCCCTGCCTGATCCGCAGCGGCTCGGCATCAACGCGCCCATCGTCTCGTACAGGCTGGTCTGGGCGGACACCGGAGAAATGGTCCAAGGGATGCGTCTGGATACGGCCCGATGGAGCTTGATCGCGGCGGGTTTCCGAAATCCCGGTCAGGCCAGGGTCATGGTGCTGATCGAAACCGAACGCGGCGAACAGCTCAGGCTCCCAGTCGAAGTGAGCCCCCTGAGCGTCCGTCCCGTCCGCGATGCCGAAGCCGCGGCAGAACCGACCGCCAAGGAGGGCGGCTCTCCCGTAGCGCCCATGTCACAGCAAGGCGGCGGGCGGATCGGTGCTTCTTTCCGTGAAGACGGACACATGGTTCTCAGCTCCGGCCTGGTCTTGCCGGGAGGCAAGCCCTCCCTGGCCGAGCAGTTGAATCGCAGCCTGGGGCAGACGCTCGTGCTGCCCATCCCGACCATATCAGGCAATACTTCCGCCGGAGAAAGCGCCGCCAGGATGGAATTGGCAGCAGCAAATCAACCCACAAACCTGTAATGGGGAACCCAAATGAAAACCCGAACCATCAACCCCTTTCTCAAGCTCCCTGCCATGCTGGGCGTGCTGCTCCTGTCGGTTTTGTTGTCCGCATGCGCGGTGAGCAAGCCTCCGGCGTTGAGCCATGAGGACATGATCACTCTGGCCGCCGCCGACCATGCGACCATGTTCAGCAGCCAGGAGCCGATCCTTGGCCCGGTCACTCTGGAGGAGGCTGTGGCCAGGGCCATCAAATACAACCTGCAACACCGGCAGGCGCTCATGGAACGGGCGCTGGCCTCGAACCTGACGGACATCAGACACTTCAACCTGCTGCCCAAGCTCACAGCAGAAGCCGGTTACCGGGTCCGCGACAACGACGACGCGTCGTCCAGCGAATCGATCAACACCGGCCGCCAGTCGCTGGAGCCCTCGAAAAGCCGCGAGCGTTCAGGGGAAACCGCCAAGCTCGAAATGACCTGGAACATCCTTGACTTCGGCCTCAGCTACTTCGAAGCCAAGGCCCACGGCAACAAGACCCTGGCGGCAGAGGAGCGCCGCCGCCGCGTGGTCAGCGACATCATTCGCCAGACCCGTGCCGCATACTGGGCGGCCGTTTCTGCAGAGCGGATGCGTGACGAGGTCGCGGCCACCCTCGGGCAGGCCCGGCAGGCCCTTGAGCAGTCCAGGGAGGCGGAGCGCCGTCGGCTGACGACGCCGGTAGTGGCTCTGCGCTACCAGCGCGACCTGCTGAACATGATGCGTCAGATCGAACAGCTCGACAATGAACTGGCCAAGGCCAAGGCGGAACTTGCCTCCCTCATGAACCTGGCTCCGGGAACGAAATACGCACTGGTCGTTCCCGAAGGTCCGATGACGGAACCCAAGCTGTCCTTTGAGCTGCCTTCCCTGGAATCCCTGGCCATGGTGCGGCGGCCGGAGCTGCGAGAGCAAAGTTATCTGGCCCGCAACGCGGTCCTGGAGACCCAATCGGCCATGCTGCGCATGTTCCCCAACGCAACGCTCTTTGGCGGCGTGAACTACGACAGCAATGATTTTCTCGTGAACAACACCTGGACCAGCGCCGGAGTGCAGGTGGGGTGGAACCTGTTCAAGCTCCTCTCGCTCCCGGCGGAGCGCAAGGCAGGAGAAAACCGTGAAAGAGTGGCCGTTCTGCGCCGTCAGGCGCTGCGGATGACAGTTCTTTCCCAGGTGCACATCGCATGGCATCAGCGCCATTACGCCCAGAAGGCCTTTGAACGGGCCAGGGATTTGTGCGAGCTGCAAACAGCCATCCGCGAGCAGACCGAACACGCCGCTGCCAGCAAGTCGGAAACCCGGCTGGAACTTATCCGCACCAGAGTGGAGACCCTGCTGGCCGTCCACGCCCGCGACATGAGCTATGCTGAAATGATGAAGGCTCAGGACGCCGTGTATCAGGCCGCCGGTCTTGACAGCATGCCTGAAGAGATCAGCGACCAGAGCGTGGCGGGTCTTGCCTCGGCAATCGCAGAACAAGGCAGGATGAATGAACTCGGTCATGTCAACGCTCCCTTCTTGAACCTGGCCTATGTCCCGGCCGGACAGGCCAACGCCGTGGCAGACGCACAGGCCGGACGGTCCGCTCCTGCCGTTCAGGCCGCCCCCGCAGCCAAGGCGCCGGGCGTATCCGGTCAAGCCGTGGCGCAATCCGGGGAAGCGGGCAGGCATCCTGCCATCCGCCTCGTTGTCGGCCGTCCATGGGAAGACCTGGGTTCATTGCAGGGCGACTAGCCGCATGCGGCAGTCCGCAGGCGGAGCCTTTGGGGGGCATCCCCCAAGGCTCCGCCGTCCTGAAGAGGCAGCGCACTCAGGCGCAAACCGAGAGTATCTCCAGAGGATGTAATGGTCAGTTCCAAACCACCGTGCCACGTATTTCCTGTCCGTTCTTTTCAGGCCGTGCGAGTGCTGTTCGCGCTGTTTGCGCTCCTGGTTCCCCTGACGGCCCAGGCGGGTTCGGCCGAGCTTGAAGCAGTCCCGGTTCAGCTCCACGGCGTCGGAGCGATGACCACGCCCGGTTCAGACGGCCAGAGAGCCCAGATCGTCGCGATCAGGCAGGCCGTAATTTCCAGCGAGCTGGCCGGTCGGATCACTGCCCTGCACTTTCGCGAGGGCGAACGATTCAAAAAGGGCGACATCCTCGTCTCCTACGACAGCGCCCTGTTCAGGGCCAGGCTCGACCGCGCCGTCCAGGCAGAGGCCGCTGCCTTGAAACGGCTCAATGTCGCACAGGAGCTGCGCGATCTCGACTCCATAAGCGTGGCGGATTACGAGCAGGCCAAGTCGGATCTTTCCGTGGCCAGAGCCGAGACCAGCGCCGAGCGCGTGATGGTCAACCGATGCCAGATCGCGGCACCGTTTTCCGGCCGGGTGGGGGAGACATATGTTCGTGCGTCCGAACACGTGGCCGAGGGGACAAAGCTGTTCAGCATCTACGACGACAGTGCCTTTGAGGTGGAGGCCATTGTGCCTTCACGCTGGCTGGCCTGGATCAAGCCGGGCCACCCCATGACCATTGCCGTTGACGAAACCGGGGCAAGCCATCAGGCCCGGGTATTGCGCATGGCCGGAGTCGTGGACCCTGTCAGCCAGTCCGTCAAGATTGTCGCCCTGATCGAAGGCCCCCGCAACGAGCAGGGCGGCATGCCTTTGATGCCGGGCATGAGCGGGACGGTCTTTGTGGTCCCTCCCCAGCCCGTCCAGTCGGAAACGATCCGGTAGCCAGTCCATGACCACTCCACCGTCGTCCGCGGTCAACGCGGACCAACTGCAGCGGCTTGTTCTTCTGGAAAAACGCGCCCGTGCCTGCGAGGACCGGCGCGAGTTGACCTTTGTCATGGTCAATGAAACCAGCGGCCTGGCACCATACCGGCAGGCCGCGCTGTGGGTTGGGGAACCGGGCCGATCCAAATCTGGCAGCGCCCGCAGGGGTGTGGCCGGGAAGATCGTGGCCCTATCGGGCCTTGCGCATCCTGCGGACAACTCGACATTCAATGTCTGGCTCGCCGCCCTTATCGGCAGGCACGCCGACTCGACGCGGGCGGGGGAGCCTTGCGCTCTCTCGGTGGCGCCGGAATCCGAGGACATGCGGATGTGGCGGGAATATCTGCCGGACAAAGGGTTGTGGATTCCGTTGCCCCTGGCCAAACACGCCGCGACTGACGAGGCCGGGGCCACGCGGCCTGTCTCGGATGGATCGCTTCAGGCAGGGCTGGTCCTGTGGCGGGACGAGGAGTGGACCAACCAGGACGCCGCCATGCTTGCCCTTCTGGGTGACGCCTACTCCCACGCCTGGCGTTCCCTGGGAGGGGACACCCGTTCTTGGTTCGGCTCAGGCGGCTGGGGCGGAGCACTGGCCCGGCTGCGTTCCAGGGGCTGGAGGCTGGCATTGCTGCTTGCGCTTGTTGCGGTATTGTTTTTTCCGGTGCGCCATTCCGCGCTGGCTCCGGCCGAGGTCGTTCCGCGGGCGCCCTTCACGGTGCGCGCCCCGCTGCATGGCGTTGTGGAGCGGGTCGACATCCTCCCCAACGACACGGTGAAGCAGGGCGACCTTCTTGTTTTGATGGATGCGCAGGACATCAAGGGAAAGCTCGAGTCGGCCCGGCAGACTTTGGCCGTGGCCGAGGCCGAACTGCGACAGCGGCAACAGCAGGCGCTCTTTGACGACAGGAGCAAGGCGACCCTCGGCGTACTCCTGAGCCAGCGCGATCAGGCCGCCAGCGAGGCGGCCTACCTTGAGGACATGCTGGCTCGGACAGAAATCCGTGCCGATCGCTCCGGCATAGCGGTGTTCGACGATCCGCAGGAGTGGAGCGGGCGGCCGGTCTCCCTGGGCGAGCGTATCATGGTCATTGCCGATCCGCTTGATGTGGAGCTTGAAGCCCATCTGCCCCTGGCTGACGCCATCACGTTGCATCCCGGTGCTCGTGTCCGCCTGTTCCTGAATGCCGAACCGGCCTCGCCTGTGGAGGCCGCTCTGGACCGTGTCGGATACCGCGCCGTTCCTGTGGCGGACGGGACGCTGGCCTATCGCGTCCGGGCAAGCTTCGAGCCAGGCGCAAACGAGGCCGCACCGGATCTGCGCGTGGGGTTGAAGGGAACGGCGAAGCTTTATGGAGAGCAAACGGTTTTCGCCGTATATCTGTTGCGCAAGCCTTTGATCCTGTTCCGGCTCTGGTTGGGCATATGAGTGTCGCGCAATCCCTGCCTGCGCTTCGTCAGGAGCTTCTGTTGCATCCCGGGCCGCGCAATTTCGACGGGTCGCCTTCGTGGCTGCTCGAAGATCCCGGTCGCGACCTTTACTTCCAGATAGGATGGGTGGAGGCGGAAATCCTGAATCGATGGCACCTTGGAAATCCTAAGGATATCCTGAGGTCCATCCAGGCCCAGACACCCCTGGGCGTGGACTCCGAGCAACTGACGGAGTTCGCCCGGTTTCTGGAGCACAACAGTCTCACGCGTGACGGCGGCGCCATCGCCCGGTACATCCATGAGGACAATGCGCGTTTCCGCCAGCCGCTTGGCAAGTTTCTGTTGCGCAACTATTTGTTTTTCCGGGTCCCGCTCCTCCGGCCGGATCGGTTCTTGGCCCGGACGCTGCCTGTTGTCGAACGCGTTTTCTTCAGCCGGGCGTTCCTGTTGCTTACATGTGCCGCTGCGCTTCTCGGGCTGTTTCTGGTCTCTCGTCAGTGGGAGGCGTTCAGCAGCTCCTTTCTGTATTTCTTTTCCCTGGAGGGGGCTGCCCTCTCCGCCGCCACCCTGGGGGCATCCAAGGCGGCCCATGAACTCGGGCACGCCTACGCGGCCAAGCGCCTTGGCTGCCGGGTTCCCTCCATGGGCCTCGCTTTCATGGTCATGATGCCCCTTTTGTACACCGACACCTCCTCGGCCTGGCGGCTTCGCAGACGGCGCCAGCGTACCCAGGTCTGCGCCGCGGGGATGATGGTGGAAACGGCCATGGCCGCCTGGGCCACGCTGGCCTGGAGCTTTCTGCCGGACGGCCCCTTGCGCAGCGCGATGTTCATCATGTCGACCACCATCTGGATCATGACCCTGACCGTCAACCTCAGTCCGTTCATGCGGTTTGACGGGTATTTCCTGCTCTCCGACATCCTGAATGTCCCCAATCTGCAAGGGCGGGCATTTGCCCTTGCCCGCTGGAAAATGCGCGAATGGCTGTTCGCCCTGGGAGCCGACAGGCCGGAGCGCTACGAGCCCTGGCGGGAGAGGGTGCTCATTGCCTATGCCTTTACCACCTGGGTGTACCGATTTTTCCTGTTCCTGGGCATAGCCCTCATCGTGTACCACATGTTTTTCAAGGCCCTTGGCATTGTGCTGTTTCTGGTGGAAGTGTTCGCGTTCATCCTCGCTCCGGTTTACAGGGAGATGAAGCAGTGGCCCCCGCTGCTGCGCGAAACAAGCCGTTTCCGCAAGGTGACGGTTTGCGCCGCCCTTTTCTCCCTTGTTTGCATCCTGTTTGTTCCCTGGAGCAGCGACATCGCCGCGCCAGCTCTCCTGCAGCCTGAGCGCCAGCTCCGAATCTTCGCCCCGGTGGACTCGCAGGTCGTGACGATCCATGCTGCCAATGGGCTGGCCCTGCGGGAGGGGGATCTCCTTTTCGAATTGCGAGCCCCGGAGTTGCGGCGCGAGATCACCCGGCTGCGTCAGCAGCTAGCCGCCCTGCAATGGCAGCTTTCCTTCCATTTCGTTGTGCGGGAAACCGCGGCAGCGGTTCCCGTGGTGCATCAGGAGCGCCAGGCCGCTTTGAAGCGGCTGGCCCTTTTGGAGGCGCAGGAGGAACAGCTCTCGGTCCGCGCCCCCTTTGACGGGCGCATCGCAGACATGGCCGCCCCGCTGGCCCAAGGAGAATGGATCGGTGCCGGGGAGTGGCTCTGCACCGTCATCGACGCGACGCGGCCCTTGGCCGTTGCCTATGTGGACGAGCGGGAAATGCACCGCTTGCAAGTGGGACGCAGAGCCAGATTCGTTCCCGAGGACACGGAGCAAGCCGTCGTGGAAATGGAGGTCGCCCACATTGATTCCATGGCCAGTCGGCATCTCTCCGCTGTCCCTGAGCTGGCCTCGCAAAATGGAGGTGCCATTGCCGCGGTCCGGGCTCCTGAGCGGGTGGCCTCTGCCCTTGGGGCGGGGTCTGATGCCTGGGTGCCCGAGCTGGCGGTCTACAAAGTTCTGCTGCGTCCCGTCCCGGGCCGAGAGGCGGACCTCCGCGTGGTGCGCGGAACGGTTCTCATCTCTGCCGAAAAGAAAAGTCTTTTCAGACAGTTTCAGCAATACGCACTGGCGGTCTTCCTTCGCGAGACAGGCTTCTAGATGGATTGTCCGGCCTGCCCTGTGTCGGGCAGGCCGGACGGAGGAGGAGGCTTGGCCGGGTCAGCCGACCGAGCAGGTCGGCCGAAGCGTCTTACGCTTGTGCGGTGGCGCTGTCATAAACGGCCTTGAAAAACGCACAGGCGTTTTCCAGATCAATGTCATCGGGATGCCGCTCGGCCTCGCGCAGATTGTCCTGCCGCTCCTGGGTCATGGGGTGGTGGGCCGAGCGCTTCATGGTCTCGACCACGGCGGGATCGACGCGCCCCTGGCACAGGAACATTCCCAGCAGATGGTTGCCCTGCAAATGTTCCGCGGTCCTGCGCAGGACCTCGGCAGCATGCGGGGAATCGGGGTTTGCTCCCAAGGTGCCAAAGGCGCCGACCTTCAGGTTCCTGAGCCCTTCCATATACTTCAGGGCCTTGGCGTCCGGGCCTCCCCGGTCCACCCAAAAGCCCACGGCCACGGCAGTAAATCCTTCCGGCGACGGGGCGTCCTCCACAGAGGCCAGAACCGCGTTCTCTGGCAGGGCCCTGAGGGCTGACTCGGCCACCTTGCGCGTATTGCCGGTGCGGCTTGAATAAACCACGAGCAGGGACATCACCGGGCCTCCTGCGTCGCGTAGCGGTCACGAAGGGCCATGAATCCTTCCAGCACGGAGGGGAGCAAGGTCCGCTTCTCGTCCCGGCCGACGTATACGGCGAACATGGGCTCTCCCTCGGTGTCGAAGAACTGGACGCTGTGGCTTTCCAGCTTGAAAAAAGGCTTGGACACCAGGAGGATGGAGCCAAGACGGTTGATCATCAAGTGGCCCCGAAGCGGGTTGGAGCTGTCTGTCAGGTTGAACATGCCGTGGCCTGGGCTGCCGTCGGGCAAGGTCCCGGACACTTCCACCACGGCGCCTGGGTTGCGGGCGATGAAAGTGATCCGTTCCCAGCCTGTCATGGTTTTCCAGATGGTCTGGAACTCTTCTGTCGGGGCTTCTGTCCACATCTCGTCCGGCAGGCAGCGGACCACCTCGGCCTCGGATATGGACAGCTCGCGGGCCAGGGCGTCTGTCATGGTGCTCGGGTTTTCAGCGATCCTTTCGCGGATCAATTGCCTGAGTGAGGATTGTGCGGTCATGGAATCACTCCTTGGGGGTTGCAGGGTTCAGGGGCATGGTCACGGCGCACTGGCAGGCGTTGTCCAGCATCTCAAGGTCGTGGCTGATGAGCAGGACGCAGGCGCCACGCTGGGCGAAGTCCCTGGTGCAGTCGGCAATGAGGCGCATGTTGGCCCCGTCCAGGCCGCTGGTGGGCTCGTCCAGTATGAGCACCTCAGGGGCCTTGGCCTCGCCGCAGGCGATGACCAGGCGCTGCTTCTCTCCACCAGACAGGGACTGAGGGTGTCGCCTGGCCAGATGGGCTATGTTGTATTTTTCAAGCAGGGCCATGACTTGTTTGGCTGTTTCGTCCTTGTTTTCCTTGGGCAGGGAGCTGGTAACTTCTGCAAAGACCGTCTGCATGTGCAGCTGGTGGTCGGTATTTTGCAGGATGATGCTGGCCTTGTTTAACAATTCAGACGGCTTGAGTGTTTGCTTGCCAACGGTGAGCTGGCCTTTGTCGGCCTTGAGCAAGCCGGTCAGCAGCATTGCCAGGGTGGTTTTGCCCGTCCCGTTGGGGCCGAGCAGTCCGATGACCTGGCCCATGGGGAGGTCGAGATGCGCGTGGTCGAATATGGGGTTGCGGCGGCCATGGGCGAAGCACAGCCCGCGCAGCCGGATGGCAGGGCTGAGGGCGGCATCGGGTGGCAGCAGGTCCGGGCGGGGGTCGGCCACGCGACTGTGGCGCAGCCCGTGGCGTTGGCGCAGGGAGTCGTCGTCAACGATGTCGAAGGGGCCTTGGGCCACGACGCGCCCCTTGTCCATGACCATGACCCGGTCCGCCAGGCGACGCAGCCAGTAGAGGCGGTGGTCCACGATCAGGATGGCCACGCCTTGGGCCTTGAGTTCGCCCAGGATGCGGGCCAGGGCCTCGGTGGACTCAGGGTCGAGGTTGGCCGAGGGTTCGTCCAGCACCAGCGCACGGGGCCCGAGGGACATGATGGCCGCCAGGGCGACTTTCTGTTTTTGGCCTTCGGAAAGAGTGAGAATGGATCTGTCCAGTATGTCGTGGAGCCCGAACATGTCGGCCGCCAGATGCACGCGCCGTTCGGTTTCCTGGGCCGGCACTTGTCGCCATTCGTGGCCCGCGGCTATTTCGTCGCGGACATTGAGGGCGAAGAACTGGGCTTCGGGGTCCTGAAACAGGGTGCCCACCTGGGTAGAAATGTCGGCGGCCTCAAGAAACTCGACGGAGCGGCCCCCCACACACACCTGCCCTGTGAGCTTTCCCCGGAAATGATGCAGGGCCAGCCCGTTTATCATGCGTACCACGGTGGATTTGCCGCAGCCGCTTGGGCCGGTGAGGAGGACGATTTCTCCGGGGGCCACTTCAAGGTCCACTTCCATCACGCTGGGTGATGGCTGAAACGGATAGGAGAAGGATGCGTTATGCAGTTGGATCATACTTGTTCCTTTGGAGGGCGAGAGGATGGCGATCAGTGCATGCCAAAGGAGAGGCCGCCGCACCGGACCTGGATGGCAAAGGCAGCGGCAACCAACCCCACGGCCAGGCCGGATACGGCCAGATCCCTTCGGTGAAAGGCGTTCAGCCGGTGTGGAACGATGCTCTCGGACATGCCCACCCCTTTGAGCTCGGCGGCCATGGCCAGGTCGTCCGAGGAGCGCAGAGCGCGGAATACCAGGGGCGCAAACAGTACCCTGAGGCTGCGGAGCGGATGCAGGAACATGGAGCGCGGCGTCAGGGGATACCCGCGGATTTTCAGGGCCTGGAGAACCTGCTTGGCGTCGTTGAAGAAGGTCGGAATGAACCGGATCATGACCGAGGTGGGGATATAGATCAGGCTGGGCAGCCGCATGGACTTGAGCGCGGTCAGCAGCGACTGGATGCGCGAGGTCAGCGACAGTGCCAGGACAACATTGATCATGAGGACGATGCGCAGGAAGGGGGTAAGGAAATTGCTCCACTCCAGCTTGGTCAGCTCAGGCCAAATCATGGCGAGGAGGATGACGAAGACCGAGGAGATGCCGAGCATGGTGAAAACCGCCACATAGGCCATGAGGATTTTCTTTATGTTTTTCGTGGACAGGGCGTACAGTGCGCTGGCTGCCAGGAGCGGGGTCATGGCCAGGGGCGACTGCAAAATGATAGCCGACAGCGAGGAGAGGACGCAAAGGAAGAGCTTGGTGCGTACATCCAGGGTCGCGGGGAAGCTGTCGGTGAGGTCTGAATCATTGATGAACGATACCCGCATGTCGCAGCTCCTTGACAAAGAGGTGTCCGCTGTAAAGACCGGCCAGGGCTCCGAGATAGCCGATGGCTACCATGGTGCTGATGGTGATCAGCAGCTCGGGCTGTTCGCGCATTACCAGCCAGGAAATGCCGAGAGACGCGCCCTTGCTCGCCAGATCGTACACTGCCACGCCCACAAGAATTCCCACGGTGCGGCGATACCCGCCAAAAAGGGTGATCACCATCTCCGCAAAGAGGGCGGCGACCAGGGACATGGGCAGTAAAATGGCTCCGCTCCCCAAGAGCAGCAGGGAAACCACGGCCGAGACCCCGACGAACAGGGTCAGCGTTCCAAGGCGGGGAACCTTGTGCAGCAGCACCACCAGCAGGCTGGTGAAGACGGCGTTCTTGACGATCAGGGTCAGGGGGTTCATGCCCCCGCCCACCAACGCGATGATCAGGCTGGATATTTTGACCACCGCGGCGAAGATGCCGATGACGATCAGATCGCGCACCGGCCAGTGGCGCCGTTTGCGTTCGGCCCAGGCTGCCGGGGGAGCCTCCCCGGAGAGTTCTGTCAGAGTGGTGGATTCTGCCTGGAGCATTGTCCTTGGCCCTCCTGGTCGGCTGTTGCAATATCGAAACGGCCTCGAGCCTGGGCCGCAACGCCGCTGATTGGATGTGTGTTCATGAAGAACCCCTCACGAATGCTTTCGTGAAATCAATTTTCATTTTCAACAAAAAGGAATACCTTGCCGGGGTGATGGGATGCCGGGATCAGGCTGGTCACTGCCGGATATTGTCCGGCAAGCCAAGGGAGGCGCACACGGAGCGGGACAAGATGTCCGCGATCTGTTCGGCCCGGCCCTGATCCAGGGCCTTGAGATCCAGCCTCGGGCGCAGGAGAACCCGCCCTCGGAAAAAGGTCATACATTGGGCGACAATGGCCTGGCCGAGGACCATGCTCTCCATGTCTTCGGGGGGCAGCCCCCTGGCAGCGGCGGCCAGCCGGGTGGCAACGGCGTGGAAGGGGCGGATCACATCCTGGAACATGCGGCGGTTGAGTTCGCGGGGTTTGATCAGTCCTTCATTGAAAAGAACTCTCAGAAACCGGGTCCCTTCCTTTCCTGTTATGGCCGAGATCATGCCACGCACAAGATCGTGGGCGATGCGGGCCAGGTCCTCGGGGTCGGAGCTTTCGCCGATACGGTTGTCGATCTGCTCCACAAGGGGCAGCATGATCGCCTTCCATTGGGTCAGGCAATGGCCGAATATGGCTTCGCACAAGCCGTCTCTGCTGCCGAAGTAGTAGTTGATGGCCGCATGGTTGACGCCAGCCTCCTTGGCCAGGGCGCGGTTGCTCACCTCGTGGCTTGTGTGCTCGCTGAAGAGCTTGGCCCCTGCGGCTATCAGGCGGGGTGCGGTGACGTTGTTTTCGTTCTTGCCAATATCCATGATTCGCTCTCTTTTCCGATGTTCGTGCGAGGGATATATTCGCAGCCTGGAGAAAAGTCAACCACGTGGTTAATCCTTTTGGTTTAACCGCTCGGATGAACTTCCGTCGTTGCTGCCTCGTGCCCGGTTTCTGCCAATGGGGCGCGGGTCGCCGTATGCTGGCAGCAGGGCCGGACCTGCTTGGCTTTTTCCCGCCAATCGGGACAGGCGGAGGCTATCTGATGGAATTGAGAACCACTGAAAGACTTTTGAAGCAGAACACCACGTCTTCGCCGGGCTGAAGGGCCATGTCTCTTGCGCTCTGGCTCGAAACCAGGGCGCACACCTCGGTTCCGTCGTGGAGGCGGCCGGCGATTTCGGCAATGACCGGGGAATCCAGCACACGCAGAACCGTCGCGGTCAGACGGTTTCTGGCGCTCCCGCACAGCGTCTGCCCGGCCCGCATGACATTGACCAGCGGGGCTTTGACGGTCGCCACGATGGGGGTGCCGACCTCAAGACGCATGGTGTGCATGCTGTCGGCAGTGATGGCGGCGTGGATGGCGATGCCGGAGCGGCTCTCCATGCTTACTCCGGCCATCACGGTGTCCGTATCCAGGCCGGTGACGTGTCCGATGAAGGCGTTGCGCGCACTGCTGCGGGTGCGCATGTCGGCTTGGGCAAGCCGGACGATGGCGGTGACATCCCCCTGCGTGAAGTGTTGCAGGTCCGATGCGAAATCAAGGGAAGTTTGGCCGAGCACGGATTTGACCACGGCCAGAGGCACACCGGCCCGCAGCATCTCCACCACGCGGGAATTGCGCAGTACCCGAGGGTTGGCCAGCTCTCTGGGCAGTCCGCACTCCTTGCCACGTTCATAGCAAATCCGCCGCAGATACCCTGCGTCCAGATGGAAGAAGTGCCCCCTCAGGCCGCAGGCCATGGGGCTTTCCAACACCCGGTGCAATTCGGAGCAGAAATCCTCTGGCAGAGGGACTTCCCGCGTGTTGCCCTTCAAGCCCAGATGGACCACGCAGCGCTGCATGTCCAAGGCGGTGCGGTCGTCGAGGGCGAGGACTTCGCCAAGCCGGGCGCCCGTGTGCCGGAGCAGGAGAAAGGTCAGCCCGATCCGCTCCCGCGCCCGGACGCTGTCAGGCCGCCTGGCGCTGCGTCTCCAGGCGGCAAAAGCCTCGGCAAGGGCCTGGATCTGCCGCGCATCAAGGTGAGACACCTCGTCGGAGACGCTGAAGAGTTCGCGTTGGCAGTGGCGTGGGGTCATTGCTGTTTTGGGCACCCGGTCAGGGTCACGTTTTTTCCGGATTGCGTGACACGGTTGCGTTGTGTGTCAGGGCGTTCATATATGACATCGACGTTTGCACAGCTGCCGGTCAAAGTAAAGAAACCCGCAACCCAAGGATTGGACCATGGAACGAATAGCCGCGTTTTTACTCGCCTTTGCCCTTGTCCTGCCCGCCCCGGCCCTGTCCGCCGACTTGCTCGTGGCCCAGGCCGCCAACTACACCGCCATCATGCAAAACGAGATCATCCCGGCCTTTGAAAAGGCCACGGGGCTGACCGTCCAGGCCACCTATGCCTCCACGGGCAAGCTGTATGGCCAGATCGTCAACGGCGCCCCCTTTGACATGCTTCTCGCCGCAGACGAGATCCGCCCCGAAAAGCTTCACGCCGACGGCCTGGCGCAGGAGCCCTTTGTTTACGCCACAGGACAGGTGGTCCTGTGGTCCCGGAGCAAGGCCCTGTGCGATGGGGGCTGGAAATCCGCTCTGACCAATCCGGCGGTCAAGAAAATTGCCATTGCCAACACCGAGACCGCGCCCTACGGCGCTTCGGCCATGCAGGCCCTGCAGGCCGCGGGACTCTGGGATGCGGTGCAGCCCCGCCTGGTGTTCGGTCAGTCCATTTCCCACGCGTTCCAGTTCGCGTCCACTGGCGCTGCAGACGCGGGTTTCGTCGCCTTCTCCTCGGTGTTTACGGACGAGGGGGCCAAGGGCTGTTATCAGGTGGTGGACGAGGCTCCCCCGGTGGTCCAAGCGGGTTGCATCCTCAAGAGTGCGCCCAACCCCGAGGCGGCAGCCCGTTTCGCCGAGTTCCTGCTCTCGCCCGAAGTCCAGGCGTTCAAGAAGCAGTACGGATACAACTAGCCCATGGACTGGACTCCGCTGCTTCTTTCGGCCAAGCTGGCCTTTTGGACCATGGTGCTGATTCCGGTGGCGGCCGCGCCTCTTGCCTATGTGCTCGCCTTTGGCCGCTTTCGGGGCAAGAGCGTCCTTGACGCGGTCGTCACCCTGCCCATGGTCCTGCCGCCCACGGTCCTGGGCTTCGCCCTGCTCGTGATCTTGGGGCCTCTCGGCCCGGTGGGCGCGGCATGGGAGGACCTGACCGGCGGCAGGCTGGTCTTCAGTTTCGCCGGAATCCTCATCGCTTCGCTGGTGTTCAACCTGCCCTTTGCGGTCCAGCCGCTTCGCGCCTCCTTCGAGAAAATGGACCCGCGTCTTCTGGAAAGCGCGGCCATTCTCGGCCTCACGTCAACGGAGGCGTTTTTTCGAATAATCCTGCCAAATTGCATCGGAGGACTGGCGGCGGCTTCCATCCTCGTCTTTGCCCACAGCCTGGGCGAGTTCGGCGTCATTCTCATGGTGGGCGGCAGCATTCCGGGCAAGACCCAGGTGGCGTCCATCGCCATCTTCGAGGCCGTGGAGGCCATGCGCTTCAACGACGCTTTCCTTTTGTCCGCCGCCCTGGTTCCCATCAGCTTCGCGGTGCTCATGATCATCAACAAAATCAATGCGAGGCGCCCCTGATGCTCTGTGTAGACATGGTCAAGAAGCTCAAGCACTTTGATCTTGAGCTGTGTTTTTCCTGCGCACCCGGCCAGATTACTGCTGTTGTCGGGCCGTCCGGTGCGGGGAAGACCACCATGATCCGGCTGCTGGCCGGACTGGAACAACCGGACTTGGGAACCATCGTCTTCAATGGCCAGCCTTGGGCAGACACCGGGTCCCGTCTCTTTGTCCCGGCCCGCAAGCGGGGCTTGAGCCTTGTTTTTCAGGACTACACGCTGTTTCCCCATCTCGATATCCGCAAGAATGTTGCCTTTGCCGCCACGGACATGGAGCGGGTGGACACGCTCATGGACATGTTCGGCATACGGCACCTGGCGGCGAGCAGGCCAGCCGCCATTTCCGGCGGGGAGCGGCAGCGCGCCGCCTTCTGTCAGGCCCTGGCCCGCGATCCGGTCCTGCTGCTCCTCGACGAGCCGTTTTCGGCCCTGGATGTGGCCACCCGGCGGAATCTGCGGGCGCACCTCAAGGAACTCAAGGACGAACTGGGCATCCCCATCCTCCATGTGACCCATGACCTGGAGGAGGCTGCCTTCCTCGGAGACGAGATCATGGCCGTGGAAAACGGAAAGATAGCGCCCGACTGGCTGCGCAGACAAAGCGCCCCCATTCACAAGTTAACTCGCGAGGCTTTGGCCTGCGCGTCATTGTGAGGTTGTCATGCACTCGTTACGTTGGTTGAAAACAGTTGTATTCTGTGTTTTTGCCGTGGGTTTTCTGGCTTCCGGGGCGGCCTCTGCCCACAGCCCGGTGGTGGCTGCGGGCGCAGGGTACAAAAAGATGGTGAACGCCCTTGCCGCAGCCTATGCAGAGAGGAGCGGCAAGCAACCCGACCTGATTTACGGCAACATGGGTCGGGTTACAGCCCTGGCCATGGAGAGCGGAAAGGTCGATCTCGTGCTTGGCGACGAGGCGTTCCTGAGTTCTTCCGGCCTCGTCTTTGCAAAAACGCACGAGCTGGGGCGCGGCCAGCTGGTGCTCGCCTTCCCCGCAAAGGGAGGTTTTGCCGCGGTGGAGGCCCTGGACGACGAGGCCGCCCGCCGCATCGCCATGCCTGATCCGGTCAAGGCCATCTATGGCAAGGCGGCGCGGGAATTCCTCGAAAACACCGGGAGAATGCCTGCCGCGGCGCCGCGGCTGATCGAGGTGGCCACCGTACCCCAGGTCTTCTCGTATCTGGTGGCCAACGAAGTGGACATGGGGTTTCTCAATCTGTCCTATGTGCTGGATGTTGCGGACAAACTGGGAGGGTATGTGATTCTGGACCAGTCCGGGTACGCTCCCATCAGCATCATGGCGGGCGTTCTTCGGGACGCGCCGAACCAGGAGGCCGCGCTGGAGTTCATCGCCTTCCTGCGCACGGCTCAAGCCAAGGCGATCATCATCAGCCATGGCCTCTAAACTGTCATGTCCCTGCTGGGCATCCTGACCGAACCCCAGACCCTCGGCCCCCTGTGGTTGACGGTCCGGGTGCTGGCTGTGGCTGGCGCACTGCATCTGGCGGCGGGCGTGCTTGTGGGCTACTACCTGACGGGCAGGAAGACCGTGATGCGCTCGGTGGTGGATTTTCTGGTGACATTGCCGCTTGTCTTTCCGCCCATTGCCACGGGATTCGCGCTGTTGCTCCTGCTCGGGAGAAACGGCCCCATAGGCAGATTCGTGACCGACGGCCTTGTGTTCAGCTTTTGGGGGCTTGTCATCGCGTCCTTCGTGGCCGGGCTGCCTCTCATGGTCAAGCCCGTGGAGGCCGCCCTGCGCGGAGGTTCGCAACTGGCCGAGGTCTCACGGGTGCTCGGCAAGAGCGAGTGGCAGACGTTCTGGCTCGTTCTGCTGCCCAACGTCCGGCGCAGCGTTATATCCGGCTGGTTTCTGGCCCTGGGCCGGTCCCTTGGAGAGGTCGGCATCACCCTTATGCTCGGCGGCAACATCCTGGGCAGGACGAACACGCTATCCCTGGAAATCTACAACGCCGTATTCAGCGGGGAATTTGACCGCGCAGTGGTTCTCTCGTGCATTATAGGCCTGTTTTCCCTGGCAATTTATCTCGTGTTGAAACGAATGTCCGCAGTATAGGAAGAAAATCATGGAATCAACATTGAAGACCGTTTGGAACAAAGGGGTGCGCCTTTGGGCGGACCACGGACTCATGGAGGAAGAGGTCATGGTCAGCGCCGGGCCGTTGACCGTGCAGCAGGCCATTGGCGACCCGGGGGGCGGGGACTATCCCATCCAGCAGGGCAAGGAGAGGCTGGTGGAGGCATCCTTCCGCGGGTTCCGGGGGCAGGCCTTCACCGATCACTACGGACACTTCTGCGGCACCCTTGCGGAAATAGCCAACCTGCCGCTGACCACCAACTACCATCGGGCGGTCTTCATCGCGACCCTCAACGCCGTCATGAATGCCCTCGGCAAGGTCGGGGGGACAATCCATTGCAAGGACTGCGGGCCGGAAAGATGCGCCCGGGCCATGCCCGACCACATCCGCCGGACCTATGGCGTCGGGCGTGTGACCATTGTCGGCTTTCAGCCGGCCATGGCCGAGCGCCTTGGGGGCGAGCTGGATATTCGGCTTCTTGATCTGGACCCCGACAACATCGGGCAGGTCAAGCGCGGGGTGCTGGTGGAAGGCCCGGAATCCGCGGCCCAGGCCCTGGACTGGGCGGAGTTGCTGGTGGTTACGGGAACCACCCTTGTCAACGACTCCATCGGGCGCTTCCTTGTCGGTCGCCCTGTGCTCTTCTACGGGACCACCATTGCCGCGGCGGCCAGCCTCATGCAGTGGGATCGCTATTGCCCCCAGAGCGGCTGAGGCCGCCTTGCCGCCGTCCCCCCTGCCCCTCCCCGCGCCCTTGGGCAAGGGGGACGGTGGCCGGGGCACCCGGAAACCAGCATGTAAACGCAGCAGTTTACTTTTTTCTTGACTCCAGGTAAACGGGTCCGTATACATGGCTCGGACAATGCGACGGGACTTCGTCGCTGTCCACTGGCGGGCATTTTTTTTGGGAACAAAGTTAAGCGGCTTTACTATTTTCAACCAGGGCTCCTTCGGGGGTCAGCCAGCCTCTGGGAGGCGGACGATGAAAAAGATCAAAAAATCCATGGTTTCTTTTGCCATCAGGCACTACAGGGCAACGCTCTTGTTGGTGATCGTGGCGACGGCCGTCTTTGGGTCGTTTTTTCCGAAGGTCACGATCGACACCGATCCCGAGCACATGCTCCCCGAGAACGAGCCTTCCCGGCTGTTCCACAACCAGGCGAAAAAGACATTCGACCTGTCCGACATCGTGGTCCTTGGGATCGTCAACACGGCGCACCAAGACGGAGTGTTCAACGCGGAAACCCTGAGCAACGTCTATGAGCTTGCGCAATATGCCCAAAAGCTGCGGTGGCCCGACCCGGACGATCCGGCGACGGAGGGCGGCGTGGTCGGCGTTGACGTGATCGCTCCGTCCCTGGTGGAACACATTGCCCAGGCCGGCCCGGGCACGATCTCGTTTGACTGGCTCATGCCCGGGCCGCCGACGAACAGAGAGGAGGCCCTGCGGGTCCGCGAGCGGATTCTGGCCAATCCCATGCTGGCGGGACGCATGGCCTCGGAGGACGGCAAGGCCCTTTGCCTGTATCTGCCCCTGACGAACAAGCGCCTCAGCTACAAGGTCTACAACGCGATGAACGAAAAGGTGGCCGCGTTGGGGATGGCGGACGAGGTGCACATAACAGGGCTTCCGGTGGCCCAGGACGCCATCGGGGTGGAAATGTTCACCGAGATGATGGTGGCTTCGCCGTTGGCCATGGCAACGATCTTTGTTCTGCTCTACTTCTTTTTCCGCAAGCTTTCCCTGACCGTCTTGCCCATGCTCATCGCCACGTTCTCGGTGGTCATCACCATGGGGGCCATGATCGCCGCAGGCTTCGAAGTGCACATCATGAGTTCCATGATTCCGGTTTTCCTGATGTCGATCGCGGTGGTGGATTCCATTCACATCCTCTCGGAGTTCTTTGATTCATATACAGCGGAAAAAGGGCGCGAGGAGACCCTGCGAAGCGCTTTGGACACCCTCTTCATGCCCATGCTTTATACTTCCCTCACCTCGGCAGCGGGCTTCATTTCCCTGGCGTTGACGCCGATACCGCCAGTCCAGGTCTTCGGCGTTTTTGTCGGGATGGGCATTATGGTCGCCTGGCTGCTGACCATCCTGTGCGTTCCGGCCTACGTCATGCTTCTTCCCCGCAGTGCGTTCAACAACTTCGGGCTGTCCGTGAAAGAGGAGCACAGCAACACCCCGCTGACCAGGCTCCTTGAGGCCACGGGCAGGTTCTCGTTTCGCAACGCCAAACCCTTGCTGGTCCTGCTGGTGCTGCTCGTCGCCGTATCGGGGTGGGGTATCTCCCGAATCCAGATCAACGACAATCCTGTGAAATGGTTTGCCGAAGACCACCCGATCCGCAAGGCGGACATCGCTTTGACCCGGCACTTCAAGGGAACATACCCGGCCTATCTCATCCTGGATGGCGAGGAGCAGAGGCTGTTGTCGCCGGAAGAGCAGGCCAACATGCTGCAACGGTTCACGGAGTTTTCAGGAACGATGGAAGATGAAGAAAGGGCTCTCGGCCTGGCCGACCGATTCAAACGGGATCTGGCCGCCATGCCCGCCGGTATGCGCGAGACGCCCCTGCTCGACACGGCCGTGGAGCTTGCCGGGGCGTACATCGCAAAGGCGGACACCGATGGCGACGCCTATATCTGGGAGGAGTTTGAAAGCTTCTTCAACCTGGAAAAGGAGCAACGCAAGTCCTTCAAGCGCCCGGACGTGCTGCACTACGTCGTCGGCCTCCAGCGGCAGCTCCAGGAAAAGGGGCTGGTGGGGAAAAGCGTCTCCCCCGCAGACGTGGTCAGCAAGATCAACCAGGAGATGCTTGATGGCAGGGAGCAAAACTATCGTGTGCCGGAGCTTAGGCGCGCCGTCGGCGAATGCTACATGCAGTTTCAGCAGAGCCACCGTCCGCATGACCTCTGGCACTTCGTCACGCCGGATTACTCCAGCGCCTGCGTCCTGTTCCAGCTCTCGAGCGGCGACAACAAGGTCATGGAGGCCGTGGCACGGTTTGTGGAAGGATATTTCCAGAGCAATCCGCCGCCGGTCGGGATGAGGCACAACTGGGCTGGGCTGACCCATATCAACGTGGCTTGGCAGAACCAGATGGTGCAGGGAATGCTGCGTTCCTTCATCGGCAGTTTTGGCATTGTGCTGCTGATGACGGTCTTCCTTTTCCGCTCCGTGAAGTGGGGGCTGTTGTGCATGGTTCCCCTGACCGCGACAATCCTCCTCATTTACGGATTCATAGGTCTGATTGGAAAGGACTACGACATGCCCGTGGCCGTCCTCGGCGTACTGACCCTGGGCATGTCCGTGGACTTCGCCATTCATTTCGTGGAGAGGAGCCGATCCATTCATGCCGTCACGCGGTCGTGGCGGCTGACCCTTACCCGCATGTTCGAGGCGCCGGCACGCGCCATCAGCCGCAACGTGATGGTGATCTCCATTGGGTTTCTGCCGTTGCTGGTTTCGTCCCTCGTGCCGTACCGGACCACCAGCATACTGCTCTCTTCGATCATGCTGCTTTCCGGGGCGCTTTCTTTGGTGGCGGTGCCTGCCGTCATCACTGTGGCCACGCGGTGGTTTTTCCCTGACGAATCGGTCCCGCAGACTGCAGTGGCCGATCAGAACAACCGTTGAACAGACAAGAGAGGTGAAGAATGAAAAAGCGATTGATGCTCTTGGCCATTGTGGTTTCCCTGCTGTCGTTTGCGGCCGCGGTCCAGGCCGACGCCATGGATGGCGATGCCATTGTCCGCAGGGCAAACCACGTTTCCTTCTATCAGGGGGAAACCTGCAAGGGGAACGTCAACCTGATCATTACGGACGCTCAGGGCCGCAACCGTCAGAGGGAGTTGAACATCCTGCGCATGAATCTGCCGGGCGAGGACCGGGGGCAGAAGTATCTGGCCTTCTTCAAATCGCCGGCAGATGTCCGCAAGATGGTCTTTCTGGTGCACAAGACGGTGGAGCCGGGGCAGGACGATTCGCGGTGGCTCTACATGCCCGGCCTTGACCTGGTCAAACGCATAGCGGCAGGAGACAAGCGCACAAGCTTCGCCGGGTCGGACTTTTTGTATGAAGATATATCTGGTCGAAATCTGGATGAAGACAGGCATGAGCGGATGGAGGACCGGGACGGCCTGCTGGTGGTCGCGAACACGCCGAAAGTTTCCGGCGGGGTCGAATTCACGCATTATCTGGCCTTTGTCGACCCTCTGACCTTTATCCCCCTGCGGGTGGAATACTACAAGGATGACCGGGTCTACCGGATCATGGAGGTCCTCAGGGTGGAGGATGTTCCTTCCGGCGACAGCGGCGGGGTGTATCCCACCGTGACGCGGTCCAGGGTGACGAACCTGGAAACCGGCAGTTCGACGGTCATGACCTTTTCCGGCGTCTCCTACGGCGTGTCCATTGAGGAAAGGATCTTCAGCGAGCGCTACCTGCGCCGCCCCCCCCAAGAGGTCATGCGATGAGGGGCGTGATGGCTGCCGTCTTGCTGGCGGTGTTCTCAATCCTTTCCGCGCCGCTTCCCCTCTACGCCGGGGAGGCCGAAACCCTGCTGGAGCAGATGCGGGAGAGGCTCGAGCTGTATGGCTTTGTGGAGTCCAGGGTCGGTGCCCGCACTGGCGCCGACCCTGACGAGAAGGCCCTTTCCATGGCGGAAACACGCCTTCAGGTCGAGGCTTTCACCGGCACGGACTCCCTGGACCTGAAATACAGAGGGGACATTCGGATCGACGCGGTGGCGGAGTGCGTTGCCTACGAAACACGCGAAGCCTGGGCCTTTTCCCGACCATCCGACTCCTTGGACATCAAGGTTGGCAGGCAGACATTGACTTGGGGGACAGGGGGGCTGGTCTTTCTCAACGACCTGTTCCCCAAGGACTGGCAATCCTTTTTCATCGGCAGGGACGCGGAGTATCTCAAGGCGCCGAGCACTTCGGCCAAGGCGGGGCTGTTCAGCGACGTTGCCAACCTGGATATTGTCTATACCCCGAAGTTCGAGCCGGACCGATTCGTCAACGGCGAGTATTTATCCTACTGGGATGCCTCTCGGCAGAAGACCGTGGGCAACAAGGACCTGCTTCGTACCGACACACCCGACCGCTGGTTTGTGGATGATGAATTCGCGGCCCGGCTGTATCGTAATGTCGAGGATTACGAACTGGCTGCCTACCTGTACAGGGGGTTCTGGAAAAGCCCCGGAGGGACCGACGCGCAAGGACGCTCGATATTCCCGGAGCTGAACGCATACGGCGCAAGCATCCGGGGAACCCTCGGGGCCGGGATAGGCAACCTGGAGTTCTCCTATTATCATTCACCCGAAAGCCGGGGAGGCAGAAATCCGTCCGCGAGGAATTCGGAAATCCGCTACCTGGCCGGATATGCCCGAGAGGTGTGGAGCGACTGCAATGTTTGGGTGCAATACTACCTGGAGCAGATGCTGGACTACGGCGAGTACCGGGCCCGGGTTGATGCCGGGAAGCCCAGGGACGAATTTCGGCACGTGCTGACCCTGCAGGTGACGCAACTGCTGATGAACCAGAACCTGACGTTGAACATGGACGCCTACTATTCTCCCAGCGACCGGGATGCGTTCCTCAGGCCGAGTGCAAGCTACAAGATTTCCGACAGAACCACGGCGAGCCTGGGGGCCAATGTTTTTTTCGGGGAATCGCGGCAGACATTTTTCGGACAGTTTGAAAGAAACAGCAATGTCTACATGGCATTGCGGTACAGTTTTTGACGAGGTCCGCACGGGCGCCATCCCTTGGGCAGGGGGCGTGGGGTTTCCGGTTGACAGGGGAGGTGGAGTTGCTTAAGCGTCTTTACTATGATAATGAAAGTCATAATCGAATCATCTGGAGTTCTGTGTGCGTCAACTTGCAACGGATCCGGGCAGCAAGTCCCATTCACCCGGTGAAAGCGGCCGCCACTTGCCTGTGCGCGACTTTCCCTCGCTCGCGGGCAGGGAAAAGGCCGTCTGGTATGGTCGGTTGTGGAAGGAGGTGCGGCTGAACGCGGGCCTGACGCTGACACTGTTCGATGCGTCGTTGCCCCGCGGGTTCAGCCTTGAGTTCGCCAAGAGCAACCACATGATCGATTTCGGTTTCTTTCTGGAGGGTTCCTTTGTCAATCGGGTGGATTCGCCCGCCTTTGGCAGGAGGGAGCTGCACAACAGAGCCGGGGATTACGGGATGGGATACATGCCCGAGATGAGCGGCGTTGTGGAGCTTCCGGTCAACCGGAGGATCCGTATGGTTCACGTCCATGTGTCTCCTTCGGCGCTGGGTGTCATGCTTGGCCGGGACGTGGGCCGTCTTCCGTCGTGCCTGGGCAGGGTGCTCAATGGACGCGGCGACGTCGGCTTTGTCCTGCAGAAGCGGCAGAATCCGCTGGTTCGCGCCGTGGCCAACGAGCTGTTCTATGGCGCCAGCAACGCGACGGGCCTGCAAATGTATCTTGAAGGCAAGACCCTGGAGCTTCTGGCCCTGGTCCTGACAGACGACGCCGACGGGGGGACGGAGCGCGTCCTGTGCCCTCGGATGAACGAGGCCCTGCATTCCATCCGCAGCGATCTGGAGGAAAGGCACGCATCTCCGCCGACTTTGGCCGAGCTTTCTTCGAAATACCACCTTCCCGTTGTCAACATACAGGCGGGATTCAAGTCGCTTTTCGGCATGTCGGCATTCGCCTTTGTCCAGGAGTACCGATTGCAACGGGCTCGAAGGCTCTTTGTCGAAGGGGACATGAACGTCAGCGAAGTGGCCTGGGACATCGGATATACCAATCTCAGCCACTTTTCCTCGGCTTTTAGAAAGCGTTTCGGCGTCCTGCCCAAAGCCTATCTGCAATCCGTTCGCGAGCGACTCCACACGCCCTGCCGCAGGTCGAGACCATAGGTCCCATGTGCTGTAACCGTCGTCCGTCTCCTTGGGGGCGGGGATGGTTGTTCGGGCAATTATCTTCCTTCGCCGAGTAGAAAGCCACCCCTGCATCTCCTTAGTGTTTCGATCAGTTTTTCGTGTCGAAACAGCCGCAGCTGCGCGAGGCAGCGGTCGGGCGCAATAAGGAGAGAGGATTCAGGTCATGAAAGGTATCGTCCGGGTGATGGTGGTCCTTCTGTTTGCTGCATTGTCGGCTTCTTTTGCCGACGCGGGAGACGGGGAGGGACGCAAGCGGGAGCTGGTGTTGGAGCCTGTGGTGGTCAATGCGGAGAAACGGGCCGAGGAGTCCCAGGATGTGCCGGTCAGCATAACCGTGTTCGAGCGCAACGATCTGCTCGACATGGGCATTGAGGGCATAGGCGATCTCTCGGAGCACGTCCCCAACATGGAGTTTCATGATTTCGGCAGCAGCAGGCACGGGCTGTTGTTTTTGCGCGGGATCAAGAGCCTGCCCACCGGGCAGGCTGGCACCGGGTTCACGGTGGACGGCGTGAGCTACAACAAGTCGCACATGTTCGGGTTTCCCCTGCTGAATGTGGACCGGGTTGAGGTGCTGCGGGGGGCCCAGGGCACCCTGTACGGGCGAAACACCACTGGTGGCGTTGTCAACGTCTATACCGCCCGACCGGGCAACGAGGTTGTGTCCACGGCCGGAGTCACCCTCGGCAACTACGGGACAAGGAAGCTGCGGGCCGACTGGAGCGGGCCCCTGATCGAGGAGAAGCTGTTCCTCGGCGTCAGCGGCCTGGCCGAGGTCTCTGAGGGGTTCATGAAGAACGACATTGACGCCGATGGCGACGACGGACGCCATACCGATGGCAAGGCGGCCCGCGTCAAGCTTCGTTTGCAGGCAACCGACAATTGGGACATGACCCTTTCCGTTGACGGCCAGCATCATGACGACGGGGCGTATTCCTCCAGGCGCACAGAGCGAAACGGCTACGTCATGGCTGGCACTTACGGGGTCGACTCCCCGTATCACTATTCTCACGATTTCGCGGGGAGCCAGGAGGTCGATTTCTGGGGCAGTTCCCTGAACTCGGACTGGACGACGGACCTGGGGATTCTGTCGTCAATAACCGGGTATCGCAGTTACGACAGCGATGAATGGATCGACGCGGACTTTTCCCCCCTGGACAACATGCGCAAGAACTATCGTCAGACCGACAAGGCCCTTACTCAGGAATTTCGGATGGTTTCTCCCGAAGACTCCGGCTCGATGCGGTGGCTGGTGGGAACCTACCTCTTTCATTTCGACTCCAAGACCGATGTGTCCAACCACTTGGGGGCTGCTTCTGCGTCGCCCGGAATGGAGGTGCGCTTCAACACAAAGCAGAAAAACGACGGG
Source organism: Pseudodesulfovibrio alkaliphilus (assembly GCF_009729555.1). Taxonomy (NCBI): domain Bacteria; kingdom Pseudomonadati; phylum Thermodesulfobacteriota; class Desulfovibrionia; order Desulfovibrionales; family Desulfovibrionaceae; genus Pseudodesulfovibrio; species Pseudodesulfovibrio alkaliphilus. The sequence continues at coordinate 39,525 of NZ_WODC01000009.1, read as the reverse complement.
GCCGCCCTGTTCGGCGAGGGAACATGGGAGTTGCTCCCCAGTCTGGAGCTGACCCTCGGGCTTCGGGGCGAGTACGAGCATGCCCAGGGGAGGTCGTCAAGGACGAACATCCCGGCTGGGGGCCCGGCCGCCGTGGTCAAGTCCTTTGACAGGCAGGATGATTATGCGGCCCTGCTTCCCAAGGTGTCGCTGGCCTGGCATTTCGCCGAGGACGCCATGACCTACGCCACGGTGGCAAGGGCCCACAAGGCCGGCGGGTTCAATGACGCCTCGGCCCCGGCTGACGGCGAAAGCTACAGCGAGGAGGATAGCTGGCTCTACGAGGTCGGCGTGAAGTCCTTGCTCCTCGACAAGCGGCTGATGCTTAACGTCGCCGCCTTCCATACCCGCATCCGCGACGAGCAGCTCCCGCTGTTCCAGGCAGCCACCATGCAGGGGTATCTCGCCAGCGCAGGGAAGTCGCATCGCACCGGGCTTGAGCTGGAGAGCCGTTTCAAGCTCGCCGAGGAGTGGACCTTGAGCGGCAGTGCCTCGTGGATCGATGCCCGTTTCGACGAATACGAGGACGCCTCCCTGGGAGTGGACTACGCGGGCAAGCGCGTATTCTGCGTTCCCGAATACTCATTCGATGTGGCGGTGGACTATCAAAAGCGGTTCGCCGGGGAGTGGGAGATGTTCGGCCGGGCCGGAGTCTCCGGCGTTGGTCCCCAGTTTTTCGACAACGCCAACGAGGTCAGGCAGGCGGCCTACCAGCTGGCAAGCCTGCGTCTGGGGTTCCGCCGCAAGGGGCTCGAGTGCAGCCTGTGGGCAAAGAACCTCTTCGACCGCCATTACGTGGTCTTTGAAAACACCACGGCAGGTGTCGCCGAGGACGGGAGACCTCGCACGTTTGGCCTTTCTGTGGACTATACCTTCTAGCGTAATCTTGAGGACGTGACGAGATGAGAACGAGACTGGCGGGCAAGGGGGCCGTCTCCCCCTACAAGCTGTTTCTGCTGGCCGTGATGTATTCGTGCCAGGCAATACCTCTTGGATTCGTTTTTTGTGCGTTGCCGGTGATCCTCCGTGGGGAAGGCGAGTCTCTGGAGCGAATCGGCGGCCTCTTTGTTCTTCATCTGCCCTGGGCTTTCAAATTTCTGTACGCATCCTGGGTGGATCGGCACTGGATTCCGGCTCTTGGGAGGCGCCGCACCTGGATATTCCCGCTGCAATGGATCGCCGCCGCGCTGCTGCTGGTTGCTACCAGGTATTCGCCGGAAGCGTCCTTTGACTCCATGTTCGCTGTCATGCTGGTTCTCAATGTTGTAATGGCCACCAACGACATCGCGGTAGACGGCTATGCCACGGACATGCTGGAGGTGCATGAGCGCCCGTGGGGCAACAGCATCCAGGCCGGAGCGCGTTACGTCGGGCTGTTCCTCGGAGGAGGGGTGATGCTCACGCTGCAACATGCCATGGGGTGGGAAATCCTTTGCATGATACTGGCGGCCGTGGTTTTTCTGCTCAGTCTTCCCGTGCTTTTCCATACGGAGATTCTGCCGACGATTCGGCCTGAAGAGGGTCGTGAAGGCGATGCGGAAGGCATGCGGGCCTTCTTGCGCAGGCGAGACGTTTTGTGGTTGCTGCCCGTGCTGCTCGCGCCCACGGCCTTTGCCTTCAGCGGCTTCATGCTGCGTTCCTCCCTGTTCGTGGATCTTGGGCTGGATTCCGCTGTCATTGGTCAGTTGATGATGCGCTACGCCGTTCCCTTCGGGCTGGCCGGCACCTTTGCCACGGGCTGGATGCTCAGTCGTTTCGGACCCAGGCCCGTGATTGTGGCTTTTTCCCTCAGCACGGTTCTGCTTGCGGTGTATTCCGTGCGCCTGACCCTGGCCGGGACCGCCTCCGAATGGGTTGCGGCTGTGGTCTTGACTGCGGACAACATTCTCATGGGAGGAATCAACGTCTGGGCGTTCACCCTGATGATGCGCGTGTGCGCCGGTCGGAATTCCGGCACGGGGTTTGCCGCGCTGAGCAGCCTGTTCATCATTTTTCCGTTGGTCGCGGCCCCGCTTATGGGGCGGCTGGGGGACATGTTCGGATTTGCCGTCCTGTATTCACTTCTTGCGGTGCTTATGCTTTGCGGCCAGTTGGTTGCGGTGGTCGCAACCCGGCTCGCCAGGGGGGAAGGCGGCATGCTCACCAAGGCACGTCTGGCAATGGCCGGAGAGAACAAATGAATACGGGTGCGGTATGCCAAACGGTCATGGCGGCGAACAGGTTATGATCAGACGGACAGGCGAGGCGGGCCGGATGTCTGGAATCCGGCCCGCCTTCCGGCTTCCGTCGCCGCCATGCACACCCTTGATCGAACCGTCGCCGCCCCATGGGCCTGAGGGTCTGCCTGGTGCGGCGGGCATGGTCAACAGGGCCTGAAGCAGGCCAGATAGGTGTATGGCTGGAGAAGCTCGGAAACCATCCTGAATCCCTGCGGTCCCGCCACTGCCGCCACATCCTCCGGGGAGAGCCGGGCAAGGAGGGGCGGGCCGAAGTCGGCCTCCTCCTTCTTGCATTCCAGCACGGCAAGCATCCCCTCAGGGCGAAGAATCCTTCGGATTTCGGAGAAGAGGCGGTCCGCTTTATCCCGAACGCTCCGAATGTGCAGCACCGTGCCCAGCATGACGACATCCGCCTGCCCCGCAGCCAGGGGCAGGGATTCGGTGATGTCGCAGACAAGGCCGGTGATGGGCGCTTCCCCGGTGTTCGGTTGCCGGGAGTTCAGCCAGTCAACAGACCTGCTGCGGGCGTCCAGGGCAAAGATGCGCCCCTCGCTCCCGAGTATCTTCGCCGCATGAAGGGAGTATTCACCCGCGCCGCATCCGGCATCCACGAACACCATGCCCTTCTCAAGGGCCATGGCCGCAAAGAGGGGAGCGGGGTTTTGCAGCCAGAAGCTGCTGGGCCCGCTGCCTTGTGCCGCCTGACCCCGGCAGTGATTCCTGTCATGATCCATTTGCTCGACTCCGATGGTTGGTTGACGGTTTGATTAGATCTGCGGTCAGCGTCTCCGCCAATCCGGCGGTTCTTTGGCGTATTCCCCGCCATTGGCGGCTGCCGCCGCGTGTCTCTTGCCGATGGAGATGCGCCTCTTGCCCCGGATCAGTCCTTCAGGGGGATATTGAGCTGCGTATCAATGTTCTGAATGCGGACCACGCGCTTTCCCTTTGCTTTCGGTTTGGCGTCGGGGCCGCCCGCCTGGCCATCACAGGTAATGAATGAACGAGTCGGTTTTGATTCGGTCGTTTTCGTTGGGGTTGCCGTCAAAGGTCAGGCTCAGGAACGGTTTGCCCTCGCATGGCTGTTTGCGCAGGATTTCGAGGGATATTCCGGTGTTTTCGTACATGGAGGAAACAGCGATGATGCCGTCCAGCGCCTGGGGGGCTCCTTCGATCTTGGCGCTGCGATACCGGCCAAAGGCCCCGTCGTAGTACCCGAGCCGATCATCGGCCCGGAGCATGGGTGCTTCCAGGTCGGACTCAAAATGGCCTTGTGGGCCCAGCTCCTCGCCGACAAGGCGGATGAGCCGCTGGAATTCGAAGAGGCGGCGGCCGCGGTGTGCTGTTTCGGCTTTTCCGCTCAAGACCACATGGTCTCTCCAGAAGCTCCACATGTATTCACTGAGCGGGGCACGGGCGACCCTGTGTCCCGCTTGTTCCAGACGGGTGAAGGTGCCGTCGTTGAGCATGTCGTTGAAGAGAACCATGGGCTCGCCCAGGGCGAATATCCGCTTGCCGTCTGCGGGTTTTTCGTTCCAGGCCCGGACGTGTCGGGCAACGGACAGGAGAAGCTGGATGTCAAGGCGATGGCCCCGTTGGTTTTCATGAAGTGTTTCCAGCAGGTATTCTCGATGCTGTGGGGGCGCGAGCAGGACGAGATCGCCCGCCAGGAGGCAGAGGAACATGTCCTGTGCCGACTCATCTTCCAGGCCGAGCAGGTCCTCAAGGAACGGGGCGCAGAGCGTGACCTGGTCCATCGCGTTCTCATCGAGCTTGGTGCGGATGAACCGGGCGTATTGCCCGTCGACCTCGGCCCCTTCGTTCTGCGGGAGCACAACGGTCATAGGGGTTGCGGCCCGTCGGGCCAGGGTCTGGAAGAGGTCTCCCGTTAGCGCCGCAAGGGAGAAATACTCGTTGGTCAGGGTGTGCTCGCGGCCCATATCGATGGAGGCCGCGCTGCTTTGCGCGAACAGTTCCACGTCGTATCCATGGGCGCGCATCCCCTCGGCGATCAACTGCGAATAGGGGAAGAGGGAGGGCAGCAGGAGCGGACCGCCTTGGGGGGTGGGCAGTCCGGTGTGCAGCTTGCCGCCTTTTTCGGTTGCTTCCGTTGGTCTGCAGGGGGGGGCCGCCCAAGGGCTCCTGCGCCCGGACAGGCTGTTGACAAACGCCTCCACCCGGGTGAGGACGCCCACCCCGGATGAATGCTCGTCCACCTCAATGGTCAGGAAGGGTTTGCCGCCCATGATTTCGCGGAAGTAATGGGCGGTGACAGTGTCGGGACCGCACCCATGGTGCGTGAGGAGGATGGGATACAAGTCGGGCCGGGAGGCCGAAAACACGGCGGCCGCCAGGATATGCTGGGCAAAGGGCCAATACATGTTGGGATGTTTTCCGAAGATGTCGGCTTCGGGCAGGGCGTAGAACGGCAGGGTGCGGTACCCCATCTCGGCCAGCTTGTCGGGAATCCCCAGGTTCAACACGGGATCGGCCACGCCGTAAATCTTGGAGACCAGCACAAAGGTTTTTTCTCCGGGGATCACCTCGCCCATCTGCTTTCCCCGAGCCTCCACCCTGGCCTCGAAAGCCTTGTGGGACTGCATGGCCGTCTGCAGCGCCCTGGCGGCCTGCTCCTTGTTGGCTCCCACTTCCCATGCCATGTCCATGAAGGCCTTTTGTATGAATTCCCGGCCCTGATTGAAGGAGATGGTCGGCGCAAGGAGCTTGATGCCCCTGGATTCCAGACCCATGGCCTTGTTGATGATCTTGAATGCGGCCTGCATGTAGGGGCAGCCGTAATCCTGCCGGGAGCGGGAGCCGGGATGGGATACGGTATGCAGGTCGGGAAAGAAGAGGAAATCCACTCCCTTTTCCACCAGTTGGGCGGCGTGTCCGTTGATCAGTTTGACCGGATAGCAGGTCTCGTCCAGCGAATACTCTTGGGCGAGCCTGATGGTTTCCTCGGACGTGGGGTCCGAGAGCAGCACGTTGCACCCCAGCTCCCTGAAAAAGGGATGGAACAGGGGGAACATGCCGAAGGTGAAAAGGGCGCGGGGGATTCCCACGGTTTTCCGGTTCGGGTCGCGCCGGGGTTCGTACCCCTGGAAGATGAAGTCCTGAACCTCTCGCGCAAAGTCCGACTGTGTCGCGACGGGTTGCGCTGTCTGCGGGGCGGGGAGGTCTGCCGGGTTGAATCCCTTGAATTCAGTTTGCGACCTGTTTTCGGCTTCCATTGCCTCGCGGGCCAGGATGGCGGCGCCCAGCGCACCTGTAACGCTGAAGAACGGCGGAACAACAACAGGCTTGCCGGTCACGGCGCGGAAGGCGTTGACCACGCCCTGATTGAAGGCAATTCCGCCTTGCAGGAAGATTTTGCTCCCAACCCGCTTTCTGCTGACCACCCGGTTCATGTAGTTCTTCACGATGGAATAGCAGAGCCCGGCCACGAGGTCGCCGAGATCCGCGCCATGGGAGAGGTGCGCTGCAATGCTGCTTTCAATGAACACGGTGCAGCGCTCCCCCAGATTCGTCGGACTGGAGGCCGCAAGGGCGGCTTGTCCGATGCTGCCAAGGGAGAGCCCGAGTTTTCTGGCCTGTTCCTCGATAAAGGAGCCCGTCCCTGCCGCGCAGATCTTGTTCATCTGAAAATCGGTGACAACGCCGTTTTCCATGGCGATGTACTTGGAATCCTGTCCCCCTATTTCGAAAACAGTGTCCACTTCAGGATCAATGGCCGAGGCCGCCCTGGCCTGGGCCGTTATCTCGTCCCGAACCACATCCGCGCCGACCAATCGGCCGATCATGTATCTGCCCGAGCCGGTAACGCCCACCCCGGCCACCAGTAGGCTGTCCGCTGCGGCTTGCAGCTGGGCCAATCCGGTTCGTACCGCCTGAACGGGATTGCCCGCGGTCCTGATGTATCGAAAATCCAGAATCCGGTTTGCGGAGTCGGCCAGCACCACGTTGGTGCTGGTGGACCCCACGTCAATGCCGAGCCAGCATTGGTTCTCCCGTTGGTCTCTTGCGGGGCAGTCGTGTTTTCTTTCCCCGTCCCCCTCACCGAACGCACCCAGCGGGGCAAGGCGCACGGCTTCGTGCCGGTCAGGACGGCAGGGCCGGTCTGTCTGCAGGAAAGCGACAAGCGCGGGAAGATCCAGGGGCATCTTTTGCCTTGCGGCCAGCCGGGCTGCGCCCATGGCTCCGGCAAGGGCGGAGCGTTCGTCTCTGTGCAGACTGTCCTTGTCCAATCCGATTTCCGAAACCAGCGCGTCGGCGATGGCCGAGTTTTTTGCCACCCCGCCCGCGAAAAACAGCGGGGGAGTGCGGGGCTGCCCGCGCATGACCGCGCTGCGGTAGTTTTTCACCACGGCATGGGCCAGTCCTGCCAGGATGTCGGACGTGGAGACGCCTTCCTGCTGGTGATGGATGATATCCGTCTTGGCAAACACGCTGCACCGGCCCGCAATGCGGGGGATGAAGGTGTGCTTGGCCGCCATGGCGGAGTATCCCTCGATGTTCAGCCCAAGGCGTGAAACCTGCTCCTCCAGAAAGGAGCCGGTTCCCGAGGAGCAATTGGAGGTCATGGAGACCTGAAGGGCCTTCCGGTCGCGCCGGGAATACCCGGTGACGAACTTGGCGGTCTGGCCGCCTATCTCGATGATGGAGGAGCAGTCGCCGTCCAGAAGCAGCACCCCCTCGATCAGGGCGGCCACCTCGTTGACATGGTGGATGCGGCCTCCGTCTGTGAGCAGAGGCCCGCCGCTGCCCACTACCGCTCCCACGGCGATGTCTCCTGCTTGCGGCAGGAGAAGAATCCGCTCAACGATACCCAGGAGTTCGCGGGCCACATCCCCCTTGTGAAGGAGATACTCCGTATGAACGGTGGTCCCGCTGTCATCCAGGACAGCCGCCTTGACCGATGAATACCCAATGTCAATGCCTAAGGTGTACATGGTGATGTCTCCTGGGGCGGTGAACCGCCCGTCTGTTCAAATCCGCCTCTCATTCCCGGGAACAGCCGGAGATGAGGGGGTACCTATCCCCGGATGGTTCAGGCCAGTTGCCGTGCCGTTGGTTGCAAAAAGTTAATCAGCTTAACCAAGTGGCTGTAAAAAAACGTCGTCCCTATGCCCCCCGGAGGGCGAAGCGGCCTGTTCTGCCGTGCCTGCCAGCCTCTCCGGTCCCCTTGTCGCTGTGCGGCACAATCGGTTGGTCCGCCACGAACCCATTCGCTCTGCGGGAAGAAAGGTTAAACAGCTTAACCTTTCGGGCGCACGGCTCTTCAGCCGGATTGCTCCATTCTCTCGTCCATCATTTTTTCCACCGCCTCAAGCACGGCGCCCGCCGTTTCGATTTGCTGCCGGGAAAAGCCGTCGATCTTGCCAAGAAATGCTTCAAGCCGATCCTGATCCATGGCCTGCACAAGCCGGTAGGCCTCCAGGCCCGCGTCGGTCAGCCGGAGATGGTACTCTTTGTCGCTGTGCGGGGAGATTTCCTTGTGGACCACGCCACGCCGGACGAGGCGGTTGACCAATTGCGAGGCCGCGCTCTTGGTGAATCGGAAATGATCCGCCACGCTGGTCACGTTGAACGTCCCCTTTTGGCTGAGAAACTCGATGGTCCTGACATCTCGCGGGGAAAGGGCCATCGTGTCGCTGAGGCGAAACGGTCGCTCGTCCATCGCCGCATGCTTTTCCACGATCCTTCGGAGCCGTTCGTACATCCGCACCCTGGTGTCTTGCTGCACACTCATGAAGAAATGATAAATAAGCTTAACCATCTTGTCAACAGGCGCGGGAGGGAAAGTCCGGCAGGTGTTGCGAGTGGCGGCAACGCCTGCTTTGTGCCGCTGACGATGTGGTTTTTGTCTGACGTGAGAGAGCCTCTTTTGAAGGCGGACTTCCGTGAGCAAGGCTTGTGAAGTCGAAATGGGCCGGGCTGTGTGGACTCCTGCCAGGGTAAGGGATATAAAGTGGGAAGTGGTGGCGGTTACATACAACGGCGTTGCAGCAATATGCGCAAGAAGCAGAAAGACATCATCTCCGCGGCGTGCGACGAATTCGAGAGGCACGGGTACTCCGGCACCGGCATGCAGGCCATTGCCGAGGCTGCCGGAGTGTCCAAGCGGACGCTTTATCGGTACTATGCCAGCAAGACAGCCGTGTTTTCGGCGATAATCAGTCATCTCCGCCACAGCGCAGGGATCGAGCGGTGTCCGCAATACGCTTCGGATACCCCGTTGCGGGAGCAGCTCGTCGACGTTGTCGCCGCCATGCTTGCACATCTGAATCAGGCAGAAAACATCCGCCTGGCCAGGATTATCATCGCTGAAACGGCCAAATCCCCGGAGCTGGGGTCCGTTTTGGCAGAAGTGACCGACTTTTCGGGAAGCTTGCCGTTCAAATGGATACTGGCCGCCATGGAGGATGGCCGCCTGCGCAAGGGGGCCCCGGAAAAGGCGCTGACCTACCTCGCAGGGCTGGCCAAATCCACCGCCTTTCTGCCCCGGCTTCTCTTTTGCAGCCCGCCCTTGACAGACCAGGAAATACAGACATTGGCCCAAGAGCAGGCGGATTTCTTCCTTTGCCACTACGGAACCTAGTCGACCATTGAAAAGGTCAAGTTTGACAGGGTGTTGAGAAAAGCATCGGCGCAGTGGACGCCCTGGATGCCGTCTGGCGTGGTAACGGGGGGCGTAAACCGCCTGTCCTGAAACTGGTCCGGTAAAGCTGACGTGGCGCTCGAGCCACGCGGACGAGCCACGTGAACGAGCCACGGGGAAAGGGTGCTGATCCATACGCCGAAGCGATATCCCGGCCTGTGGCCTGTCTTCGTGTTCGACACTCTCAAACTGGTTCAGCCCCGTTTTTCCCCTCAGCTCAGCCTGAACCTGCGTCAAAAAGGGTGGGCGCATTGATCTTTTGAATGGAGATGCTTGAAATAAAGACATGAACGGTATACCAGAAGAATGGTGGAATGGTGATCAAGCTCGTCTTCAAAGAGCATGCAGACAACCCGGACATGGGTGAGCGGATCGAAGCCATGGATATGCAAACCAGGCACAAGAGCATTTATGCGGCGCTCCTTGTCCTTTCCGCGGCGGGCATGCTTTTTTTGTACCCTTTGGTCAATCGGCCGCTGGTGCTTTTACACCGGGCACAAACCCTGGCAAACGAAGGGCTCGTTTCCGAGTCTGACGCGCTGATTGTCCAGGCCGTGAGTGAAGGCGCACGGAGGCCTGATGCAGTGTTACAGGCAACGCGAGTGATGCTGGAGACCGGTCGAGGCAGACAGGCTTTCTCACTGTTGAGCCAGACTCTCTTGGAGATTCGTCCAACCCCGGCCGGGTTGGCCGGTCAAATGGCTGGGCTCATGGATGCTTACGGATACGAGGACGAGGCGTTGACACTCCTGCTACGGACCGTCCCTGAGCGTCGCAGCCGGGATGAGAGTATGCAGTTGGCCGATCTCTTGCGCCGCCAGAAACGCTATGACGAGGCTCTGGTCGAATACGACAGGCTTCTTGCGGAAGACCCGGCGAATGCCGAGGCCGCCTTGGGCAGAATTGAAACCCTGGGCTGGGCCGGAGATGTGGAAACCGCTCTGCCGCTGGCCCGCGAACTGGTCCGCGCCCGGCCTGATGATCGGGCGGCCCGCCTGGTTCTGGCCCGCATCCTGAGCTGGAGCGGCCGGATTGATGAGGCGGAAACCGAATACAGGCGGCTATTGGGGGAGGAACAGTGATCAGATTCTTTGCTGTTGCATTCGTTCTCGTCTTGCTTTTCGCTTCTGACAACATCTTTGCCCAAATCAATAATCCCGTGCCGACATCCGACAGGCCCACGGCAAGCCGGAACGTCCCGGACTGGCAGGCCCGGCTTGAACTGGGCGACCTGCTTTCGGGCGCGGGCCGTTTCGGCGAGGCCGAGGTTCAGTACCGCAAGGTGCTGGAGCAGCAGCCGGAGAACGAGGCCGCGCGCGTCCGACTGGCCCGGGTCCTGGCCTGGACCGGGAAGGGCGAGGAGGCCATCCGCCTTTTCACGGCACTCCCTGATTCGGCCATGACCTCGGACGACAGGATGCTCATTGCCGATCACGCCATCGGCAGCGGCCAATACGACATGGCCATCAGGCAACTCCTGGCCGTATTGAAAAGCACCCCCGACAATGACAATGCCCGGCTGAAGCTGGCCGAGGTCTATTCGTGGAGCGACAGGCTGGAAGAATCCTTTGAACAGTATGAACGGCTGCTTGAGCGTCATCCGGACGACGTGCAGATCAGACGAAAATACGCCCAGGCGCTGTCCTGGGCCGGGCGGAACGAGGATGCCATCCGAGAGCTCAAACGCACGCTGGATTAGCCTGCGCCAAGGCTTCGCAGGCTGGTGGCTCATGCCACTGGCAGTGACGCTTGCGGCGGTACTCTGGTGTCTTGCGCCGTCACTCGCGCTGGCCGCCAGCCTCGTTTCTCCGCGAAGCGCCATCTCCGATCACGAGGCCCGGCATCTGCTGGCCCGTCTTTACTCCTACTCGGAAGCCACGCTGGTCCAGGCTGAAGCCGAATACCGTCGTCTCATCGCCCAGAGTCCCGCAAACAGCGAACTCTCCCTGGAATTGGCCGAGGTGCTTCTTCGTCTGGGCAGGCAGGACGAGGCGAAAAAACTCTACCTTACCCTTGATCTGAGCGCCCCTCGCGTTGCGGGCGGACTTGGCGATGCTTTGTTTGCTTCCGGGCGCATGGCCGAGGCTGCGGAAGCCTACCAACGTGCCCGCGATGCCGGGTCGCAACGCCCGGACCTCGGCCTGCGGTTGGCTCAGGCATTGGCGTGGTCCGATCAGGCCGAGCGCGTCGCTCCGCTGCTGGCCGAATTGCACGCCCAGCACCCTACGGATGTGGAAATTTCCCTGCTCTACTCGCGAGTCCTCGCCCAGACAGGCGACACCCGGCGTGCCCGAGCCATGCTTGACCAGTTGGCGGCATCGGCTCCAGACAACGCCGCGCTCCTGTATGAACTGGCCGACCTGGAGGCTGCGCAGGGCCACGCCAGTGCGGCACGAAAGTACGCCATGCAGGCGGTGAAAGCGGACGATACGCCGCAGGCGCGTTTGCGGCTGGCGCAGTTCATGAATCTTTGGGGCGCTTTTCAGCAGTCCGCGTCCATCCGGCGGGAATATCTGGCGACACAGGGGCCGGACCCGCAGGTGGCCCTCGGCCTTGCCGAGACATTGGCCAGCGCCCAGCGGTACGAGGAGGCCGAAGGAGTCCTGCGCGTTGGCCTGACGGAGAACCCTGATGACACGGCGGCCCGGCTGGCCTTGGCCCGGGTCAAGTTGCAGGAAAAGAACGGGGAGGCCGCCCTGGTCGTGCTGGACCCGCTTGCCAGGACTGGGAGCGACCCCAGGGTGGACACATTGCGCGCCCAGGCTTTGACGTTGCTGGGAAGATACGCCGAGGCCGTCGCCATTTGGAAGCGGCTGGCCCACGACGATGCGGCCATGCTGGTGGAACTGGGCATGGCTCTTGAGTGGGAAGGTGACCGGCAGGTCGCCGAAGACGCCTTTGACCGCGCCTATGGTCTGGACCCGGAGTATCCCCCCGCACATTATTACGCGGTCATTTGCCGACCCGACTGCGACCCGGCGGCCTTGAGCCGTGAACTGGTCCATACTGAAAAAGACGCTGCCGATCTGACCCTGTGGGCCGATCTGTTTTCGCGGGATGGATACCATGCCGAGGCCATAGCCTGTCTTGAGGCCGCCCTTGGGCATGATCCCCAGTTCTTCCCGGCGCGAATGGCCCTGGCCGAAAATTTGGCCTATGCTGGCCGCTTTGATGAATCCCTCAAGGGACTCGACGTATTGGCAACCGAGTTTCCCGACAGTTCCAAGATTCTGCTTACCCGCGCCAGAGTGCTGGCCTGGAGCCGACGCTACGACGAGGCCATTACCGCCTTCGAGGCCCTGCATGCCGCCGACCCGGCTGACCCGGTGCCGTTGCGGGAGATGGCTCGGGCCGCCTTCTGGGACAAGCGCGCCCAGCACGCCTCGGAGATTTTCGACCGCATGCTCGAACCGCCGGTGGACGAAATATTGGCCGAACGACTGGAAAATGAACTGGACGCGGGCCGGGGTGACGACCAGCTAGCGAGAGCCGCAGCCCTTGCGCGTCGAAGCGCCCATGGAGGCGGCATTTTCCTGGCCTATGCCGATCTGTCCGACACCGACGTGGCCCGGACGCATCCCATGGTGTTTGCGGAACTCCTGCCCCTCTACCGCATCCAGCATGCCACGGCTCTGGAGCGACGGGCCAAACTGGCGGCCTTCAACCGGCGGTTCGCTCCGGCCATGAACGACCTGACCGCCTTGACCGATCTGCGGCCCGACAATCAGGAGGCGTGGTTCGACCTTGCCCAGACCCAGTGCGCGTTGGGGTTGTGCGAGGAAGAGGCCGCCACCTATGAGCGGCTTCTTAAGATCGACCCCCAGCACTCACTGGCCGGGCAGGCACTTGAAAGAAACAAGCGGCGCAGCGCTCCCTGGCTCCGGGCCGGGGTGGACCTCTGGGAAGAAAAAGGACGCGGCAATCTCGCCAACATGGTCCGGCTGCGCAATGACCTGCAGGTCTCCCTGCCGGTGCAATGCAACCTGCGGCTGGACGTGACCGCCCACCGCTGGCAGGAGATGCCGCAAGGCCCAAGCAAGCAGTACAGCGCCTTGGGCGGGACACTTGGCTTTTCCGGGGTCTTCAACGAATGGTTCAGTGGTCAGGCGTCATGGACGGCCAAGCGCTTCGGTGCCGGGGAGCCCAGGGATACCGATCAATACCGCACACGGTTGGAGCTGAATCTGCGCGATGCTGCCCGTCTTGGCTTCGGCTACGAGCGTGTGGACGAGGTGGCGAACCGCTTCGCCCTGCTCAAGGGGACGCAGTCGGACCACTTTCTGGTAGATGCGCGTGTCCCTGTCGGACGACGATTGGATGTGGAGGCCGGGGCTCGGCACATCGAGTACAGCGACAACAATTCGGGCGAAGCGGCCCACCTGGCTGTGGGCTACGCGCTGACAGACCATCCACGCATGTTCAAGGTCATCCTGCGCGGGGACTACCGCCACACCCGGTTCAACAGCCGGGAGATCAGTACGGCGGGGACAGTGACCGACATCGTCCACCCCTACTGGACCCCGCAGGGATACCTGGCCGGATCGGCCACTCTGGAATGGTATCAGGATCTTGCCGAAGACTTCTTCTGCGGGGCGAAACGCCATTTTGTGGATGTCAGGCTCACGGGCGGCACCGGCTCGGACGCCAACAATTCCATCCAGCTGGAAGCGGAGTGGGTGCTGGATATCACCGACCACTGGGGCATCGAGGCGCGCGGCCTCATGCATCGTTCGCAGGAATGGAACGCCAACGGATTCTGGACCGGAGTTCGTTATGGATTCTAGGGCGGCACCGGGCGCAAAGCCGAGGGGCCCGATGGCCACCACCTCCTTTTCCCTGCTGTTGGGTGCGGCCATGGTCTGCATCTTCCTGTACCTCATGGTGCGAACCTCGCTCTTCATCATCGCCGACTACCACTGGACCGAGAAGTGGTTGGCCATGGCCCTGCTCATGGCCGAGACCTTCACCATGCTCCATGCCTTTGGTTACTTCCTGAACATTTTCCATGTGCTGCACAGCCCCAGGCAGGAGAGGCGCATCGCCATGGATCGCGTTCCGCCCCTGCGCAGCTACCCTCCGGTCGCCATCATCGTCGCCTCCTATCACGAGCCGTTGGATGTCATCGAGGATACCCTGACCTGTTTCTACAACCTGACCTACCCCAACAAGCACATCTATTTTCTGGACGACACCCGCTACGACAAGCCCGGTCTGGATCTGGCCGACTATCGCGCCCGCGTGGACGACCTGTGCGAGCGCATCGGCGTCAACCTCTTCCGCCGTCCCTGGCGCGGAGCCAAGGCCGGGATGATCAACGACTTCCTGCATTACCTGCATGGAAATCCGCCGGAAGGGTTCACCATGACCAGCTTTGAAGACGAACCCTCGGCACAGGATGAGAAATACATCATCGTGTTCGACGCGGACATGAATCCGCTGCCCGATTTTGTGGAACCACTGGTGGCCTTCATGGAGGACAACCCCACTCTGGCCTTCATCCAGACCCCGCAGTACTACACCAACTTCGAGTTCAACCGGGTGGCCCGTGCCGCCGGCCTCCAGCAGGCGGTGTTCTACGAGTACATCTGCGAGGGCAAGAGCCTGCAGGACGCCATGTTCTGCTGCGGCACCAACGTCATATTCAACAGACAGGCGCTGTGGGACGTGGGTGGGTTTGAGGAGTCCAGCGTCACCGAGGACTTCGCCACCTCCCTCAAATTTCACGAGCAGGGCTGGTCCTCTGCCTACCTGAACAAGGTCTGCGCATTCGGCATGGGTCCTGAAGATCTGGGCGGATACTTCAAACAGCAATTTCGCTGGGCGCTCGGCACCGTCGGGCTGTTCCGCACCATCGTGGGGGCCTTTTTCCGCAACCCGCGGCGCATGAGCGCGTCCAAGTGGTGGGAGTATTTCCTTTCCGGCACGCACTATTTCGTGGGCTGGGTGCTTTTCGTCATGATGCTTTGCCCGGTGCTGTTTCTTTTCTTCAATGTGCCCAGCTACTTTGCCAAACCAGAGATATACTTCCTGTTTTTCGTCCCTTACATCCTGCTGACCCTGTCGCTCTTCCTGTTTTCCATGAGTCAGCGTCGCTATTCGTTCAGGGAACTGGCCCAGGGCATCCTGCTTCAGGCATTGTGTTTTCCCGTGTACATGAAGGCGTCCCTGCTCGGCATACTCGGCTTTCGCGGCACCTTTGGCATCACGCCCAAGGCCGGAGCCACTTCCCTGCCCCTGTACGCTCTCTGGTTACAGGTTCTCCTGGCCGTGGCCTGCTATTCCGCCGTCTGGTGGGGCGGGCTGAGGCTGTGGTACGAAGGAGACAACCCCCTGGCCCTGCTCACCAACGCCTTCTGGTGCTTCTATCACTTCCTGTTGCTCTCCTCGATATTCTGGTTCAACTATCCGGAGGAGAAGCGTTCATGAGCGCGGTCAGGCGACGCAGTGGCGCGGATGGTGTCCGCTTCCTGGCTGCGCTGCTTGCGCTGCTTGCAATAACCACCGGCTGCCAGTCGTCTCCGCCTCCGGGGTTTGGCTTGGCCCTGCACGGTGAGCCCTCACACGAGGCCATCGACAGCGTACGCAAGACGCTGGGGTGGCCCGTTTCCCTGGTCGTCTTCTTCGTGCACTGGCCAGCCGACAGGCAGCCCGCGTTCCCCGACCAAGCCATACAAACCATCCGGGACGCCGGAGCCGTGCCCGTCATCACCTGGGAGCCCATGACGGTTGAATCAGGAAAGGAAACCGCAGTTGCCGCCAGCGAGATTCTTGACGGCCATTGGAATGACTATATCGACGCCTTTGCCGTGTCGGCCAGGGACAGCGGGGAGCGCATCATCCTGCGCTTTGCCCACGAGATGAACCTGAGCCGTTACCACTGGGGCGGAAGCGGGAGCGAATACGGCCCGCAAAGTCCAGGCCGATACCGCGCCATGTTCCGCCACATACGCGAGCGATTTCTTCTTCAGGGAGCGGACAACGTGCTCTTCGCCTTTTGTCCCAATGCGGAATCCCTGCCGCACCCCGTGCGCGACGGCGCGGACTGGAACACTGCCAGCGCCTACTATCCGGGGGACGACGCCGTGGACGTGCTGGGCATGGATGGCTACAACTGGGGCACGACCTTTACCGAGCAGGAGCACGGCTGGAACAGCCGGTTCACCGCCTTTGCCGAGATATTCTCCCCGCTCTACGAGGAGTTGCGCACCCTGGCCCCGCACAAGCCGGTGGTGGTCTTCGAGACTGCCAGCGTTGCTCAGGGCGGCGACAAGACCGCCTGGATCAAGGACGCCGTGCATACGGCCCGAAGCTGGGGATTGGCCGGGCTTTGTTGGTTCGACGCGGACAAGGAGCGCGACTGGCGGCTTACGAGCGGCAGTGATCCGGCCAAGTTGCGCCCCCTCGTCGGGATATTCGCGCCTCGCTCTGATGCGCTTGACCTGCCAGCCCGGGAGCAACGGTCATGACCCAGGCAGCCGATTCCCGGCAGTACAAGCGACTCGACATCGCCTCAGTGGTGCTGCCCTTCATCGGGTTGCGCACCAGCGATTTTCAACCATTCCAATATATGCTTGTTGATGTGAGTCAGGGCGGCGTGGGCATATCAATCCCCCGCTGGCTGGCCAGCCGCGAGCGGCTGCATATGGACGACGAGATCAACCTGCATGTACCGTTTTCCATGGACGGCAACACCCTTACCATCGGCTCGGTGGTTCGTGAGCAGTGGCACCCCGGGGACGAAGAGCAGAGAATCGGCCTCCAGTTGACACGTGGTGCTCCGGACAAATACGGGGTGTTCTTTGAGGTGGACAGTCGAGAAATCGCCATTGATCTTGGTGGAATGAGAACCCTGGAGAACATTCTGCTGCGCGTGATCAAGGACTCCGTGCTGCTCAAGCGCGGTGTGCTTATCTATCTGCGTCACCTCTCGGCGTACTTCTCGCGTCTTGGCGAATACACACCGGAGGAATACCATGCCTTTCGAGAGACGGTCCTTGGCGACATCGACCAGCGCGTGCGGGGAAACATGCGTTATCTCCAAACGCTTCGACAGGCATGCCTTGATCGGCCCAAGGCCGGATTCGAAACCCTTGATCTTGAGGAGCTCCGTCGGGCCATGGAACCGGAGCTGTATCTGGACCTGTTCCGGGCGGCGCTGGGCGACGAGACGGCCTCGTTGTATCTGCGTGCCATAAAGGATCTGGAAGGCAGGCTCTTCTCCAACTACAACACAATGGTCATGCTTTACATCGGCACCCTGTAGCGGACTACTTCAACCCTTTGTGGCTTTTGGTCATGCGCAGCACGTTGCGCCCGTCCACCCGTCCGACCCGGACCTCGTCCATGACCTCGCGGATGAGAAAGAGGCCCCGCCCCCCGGAGTCCTGACGGGCTTCCGTTTCCGGCGGAAGGCAGGCGCATTCCAGCAGGCAGGGATCAAGCGACCTGCCGGTGTCGACGATCTCAACCACCACCTTTTCCCGATCAATGGAGACCCGAAGTCCGATCTCGTGACCCGGCTCGCCGTTGTAGGCGTGACGCAGGGAGTTGGTGGCCGCTTCGCTCACGGCCAGTTCCACATGATACTTCTCCTCGTCATCCAACGTTACACCTTGCAAAAGACCGCGAATTGCAAGACAGGCCCAGCGCACGGCATCGGCCCGGCTCGGAATGGAGAGAGAGATGCCGGGCATGTCAGCCTCCTTTGCCATCCAAGGCAGCCAAGGCTTCCTCGGTGGAGGCAAAGAGGCGGAACACGCCCTGATCGAGCCGGGTCAGCGCAAAGAGCTTGCGCACCTTCCCGGTGAGCGACGCCAGAACGATCTCCCCCTGGCCGCCCAGAGTTTTTAGACAGCTCATGAGGGCCGCCAACCCCGTGGAGTCCATGAAGTCCACTGCTGAAAGGTCGATGACGAAGGAACGATGGCCGTCGTTGACCATGTCCACAAAGCGACTCTTGAGCAGTCCGGAATTGGCTGCGTCCAACCTTTCCTCCCTGGGTCGCAGGATCACCGCATTGCCCATGGTCCGTTCTTCCATTTCCTTACTCCTTGGTCAGTCGTCGTTGAACTTGATGCAGATCAGCGAGATGTCGTCCTCCGGCTCGGCTCCTTCGCCGAAACGCTCCAATTCCAGCCGCAGTTGCTCCAGAATGGCGTCCGGTTCCAGATGGAGGGAGGCCGTCAGCACGTTTTCCAGTCGGGTATGACCGAACTGTTGCCCGGCGGAGTTTGCGTGCTCGGTGCAACCATCGGTGTACAGGAGAAGCACGTCTCCCTTCCGGACCTCGGTTCGCTGCGAGACGAACGGCACCGGCTCGCCCAAACCTATCACCGTTCCACCCGCCGACAGCGGGATGGGGGGATGTCCGGGTCGTGCCAGAATCGGCGGAGGGTGGCCTGCACCGGAGGAGACAATGGTACGCACCGCAGGGTCGAAAATCATATAGAACATGGTGCAGAAGCGGTCGAAACGATCCAGGGGGATGGCCCGATCCACCCTGCGCAGGACCTCATCCGGTTCAAGGTGGCCCCTTTCGTCCTGCACGAATTCCGACCCTGGCTGCATGATCTGGGACACGGAAACCGTGACCATGGCCGCTGCCGGGCCGTGTCCGCTCACGTCAATGAGATAGAGTCCGATCCGCCCGCCGGGCAGGGGCAGGATGTTGAAGACATCCCCGCCCACGTGATTGCTGGGCAGGAAGAGCCAGTCCATGGAGAACCCCCGTGCCGTGGGAGCCTTGTTAGGGAGCAGACTGAGTTGAATCTGGGCCGCGGCGGCCATGTCTTCGTCAAGGATGCGCTGTTTCTCGACAAGGGCTTTGTTGGCCTGCATCAACGCCTTCTCGGCTTTTTTGCGCTCGGTAATGTCGCGCATGATGCCGGTGAAGAAGTGCTGGGTTTCCGTTCGCACTTCGCTGACGGCAAGTTCCAACGCAAAGATGCTGCCATCGCGGCGGCACCCCGGCACCTCTCGCCCGCCCACGTTGATGACCGAGGGTTCGCCGCTGGTCAGGTATTTTTCGAGATACCTATCGTGCTCGGTTCGATGCGGCTCGTCCATGAGCATGTTCACCTTGCGGCCCACGATCTCTTCTGGCGCGTAGCCAAAAAGCGCCGCCCCGGCCTTGTTCGCCGTGGTGATGAATCCTCTGGTGTCCATAGTGAAGATCCCGTCCACGGCAGCGCTCACGATGCCGTCGAGTCTGGCCCGGTTGTATTCGAGCTGCCGAAGCGCCTTGTTGCGCTGGGTCACGTCCACGGCGATGCCGAGATACCCCGTCGTGGTCATCCCACTGCGGATCGGGGTCACCACAAGCTCCATGTCGAGCCGTGAGCCGTCTTTGCGCACAAAGGTCCACTCACGGCTTTCAAACCCGCCCTGCCGGGCTGATTCCACGAACACCTCAAAGCCTGCCACCTCACGGCCCAGGGCCTCGGTCAACTCTTGGCCACGCTCCTTCACTTCCTCGGGCAGGTGAAAGGCTTCGGGCGTATGCAAGCCGATCATTTCCTTGGCCGGATAGCCCAGCAGGTTCTCGGCTCCGGCATTGAACATGGTTATGGTCCCGTGGGGATCGGTGGCAATGACGGCCACTTGGGTCGCGGCGTGCAGCACGCTTTCGAGCTTTGCGTTGGCCTCGTGAAGCTGGGAAATGACACGCCTGTTGGCCTTGACCAGCTCTCCCATCTTCATGACGCTTTCCACGAGCTCTTTGGACTGGTTTTCTTCATGGTTTTTGGCTTTTACCAGTCGCTCGTGCACCCGGACCAACAGTAGCGAGAACAATATGATAATGATGCTTCCGACACCGAAGGAGATGAAGAGAGGACTCCCCAGCGAAGCGGTGTGTCTCGCCAATTCGCCGGGTGGCAGATGTGCAACGAGAACCCACCGGGTGTCGCCTGATTCAACTCCAGACAGTTCGGCGGAGCCCCGGTGTGGAGACCTCATTCCAAGCATCGCCCGCGAGGGGAGGATGCTGGTGAAAATAAAGAGTCCTTCCTCGGTGGCTATGCGTCCCGACTCACTCCAGCTGATTGATTCCCAGGCATCCGGGTAGGCGTTGCCCATGTTTTCAGATGCTCTTTGGGGGAGCATGAATCCCCACTCCTGATCCGGGGCAGGCCCCTTCAACCAATACCCTTGGTCATTGGTCACCAAAAATTGCCAGCCTTCTTGGCCGGAAATTTCACTCAGCCAATCAAGGATGGCTGCCCCGCGCAGATTGAATACCAGTACACCACGACGGATGTTCTCGTCGTCGAAAAGCGGCATGGACAGACGCACTGTGGGGCGAAAAGGTCGCTCAACGAGACCGTTTTCCATATTCAGGTCAAACCGGGACACATGGAGGGCGCCATGGGGCAGTTCCATGGCCAAGCCAAAGTAAGTCCGTCCCGCCTTGTTCTGCAGATCTTGGACTGGCCGCAAAAAAGCACGCTCTGCCGCGTCCACCTCGGCCCGGATCAATTCATCCCCGTTGATCCCGAGAAGTCGGACCTGAAGCAGCAGGTCCTTGTCTCGGACCAGGTGCAGGAAGTCGAAACCCAGCAACTCCAACTGATCGAAGGTGGGGTTATTCAGCCAGGTGTTCATGGTGTGGCTATGCGCCAGAAAACGCATGTCCGAGGCGGCCTCTTCCAGGCGGGACGCGATGAGCGCCGCCTCCACCTCGATCTGCCTCGATTGGGGTTCCCCCAGAAGCCGCTCCCCATAGTCGTAAAGAGCGATTCCGGTTATACCAAGCACAAGCGCAAAGACAGCCACCACCGGCACAGTCAGTGTCAGTGTTTTTCGGGCGAAGGAAAGAACCGTCTTCTTCATCAAAGTTGTGAAAACTCCTCAGTCGACAGATCCCTCGTTGAGACGACGCTCAATGCGAGACACTCCAGGCAGACAAAAAACCAAACAATGTGAAGCAGGAATGTTTGCCATGAGAACATATTCTGCCATGCTTATTCTACTCTATCGAGGCAGGCATTTCAATGCCGCACTTGTCATTGGCAGGCTCTGCTCGCGTTATATCGTTGGACAGACCATTAAGGTAGATCCTCTTCGCGCCCTGAAATGGCGTCCCGGTACGCCTCCTCGATCAACCGACTTTTCATCTCCGGCACACCCGCCCGATCGTTCTGCTCCCGCCAGGTTGCGCGCACCAATGCCGCCATGCCGTGGGATATCTCACGGGCTTTGGGCAAATCGAGGTCGAAATCGGCGCACCGTGACAACGCGTTGTCGAGGGTGGCGACCCGGCCCTGTTTGCCGATGCCCAGGGTCAGGCGGCTGGCGTCGTCGCCGTCGCGCCGGGGTTGGGGCACTATGTCGTATGCGGGCGAGAGTCGCCATTTGCCGCTTGCCGGATCATACAGGAAACCGTGGTTCTTGAGATGGTCGTCCCAGTTGTTGCACAGGATGTTGAAGACCATGCGGCGGAACAGCTCCCCAAGGTCCGCCTTGAGGTGGTCCGCCACCCCGAAACGGCGGATGGCCAGGGCGATATCGCCGTATGTGCCGTCTGTCAGGCTGTCTGCCCCGGTGAGCGTCATGGCCGACAGGAAATGACGGCGCATGGGCGGGTCTCCTTCCCGGTCGAATCGTGCGGTCAGGAAGACGTCCCGCCCGCCCACGTCCACCACCCGGCACTCGGGAACTCGGATGCCGCACTTCTCGGCCAGCCGCATTGCCGCCAGTTCGATGCGGCAGGTCGGCCATTGTTCCAACTCGCGTGAGAACTTGGCGATCCAGGGCCGCCCCTCGTACTCGATGGCTGCCTTGGGTTGTGCGCCGCCCAAGGACGAGCCTCGGATCAGGAAGCGCCGCTGACCTGCGGGCAAGTCCTCGTGATTGAGGACCGCATCCACGTCCCGGAGCATTTCGCCCAGGTCGAGCCGGTCGCCGGGGATTTCCTCGGGCCGCCAAGCAGGGGTGGCCGGGCGCGGGCCATTCAGGTCCGGGCCAAAGGCGAGGGCCCCGATGCGGTCCGCCTGGTTCAGGACGGTCAGGTAGTCGAATTCCGAGGGGACAACCCCGTCCCGTTCCGCAGCCCGATCCAGCAGATGGCGGCCCCAGCCATCCGGGCTGGCGTCCTGAAACGCCCGGAAAACGCCCTTGGCGTGGTGTTCGTTCCGCCCCAGCGGCAACTGGAGCGGATCAACCGGCGCGGCATCCTTTCGTTCCAGATAGCGGCGGCCATAGGCGAAGGTGGAGACCACCTCCCGGCCATCCTGGTGCATGGTCAGCAGCCCTGCCGGGACGAACTCGCCGCCGAGGTGGAGATAGACGTAGGTCTTGTCCGTGGCCATGGTGCCTCCTAGAAGTCAAGGTCGTCACGCTTCCTGGCGCGGACCCGTTTCGGGCTTTTCATCTGCTGGAGAGACTTCCCCACCTCGTCCGTGTCCGGGTCGGCCACCCTGGCGAGCCCTTCCACCAGGCCCAGCACGTCCAGCACCTGCACCAGGATGCCGAGGCCCACAGACGGCTCGCCGCGCTCCAACCGGATCAACGTGGCATGGCTGGTCGATGCCCGTGTGGCCAGCTCGACCTGCGTCATCCCCCGGCGCACGCGCGCCTCCTTGATGTCAGCACCCAGCTGTTTCAACGTCCTGGCGGCGTCGATGGACAATGCCTTGCTTGCGAGTGATGTGTTTCCCATGTGGACCTCGATTGCTAATATATACATTCGCCAAATAGGCTTTTACTAATGTTTATGTTAGTTTTATGGCTTGCGCAAGCTGAAAGTGGAGCGGACGAGCCACGGGTTGAGCCAAGCTGAGTTCAGCAGGCAGGCCGGGTTTTCCAGCAGATTGTTTGGCTATTGGAAGCGGCGGCTTGAGCAGAAGCAGGGTGCCAGCGGCGTCCAGGCTGTCGTTGCCGTGCCGATGCCCCATGCGTTTGAGCCAAAAACCGGGCATCAGCCGATCATCGTCCATGCCTGGCACGGCGTTCGCCTGGAGATTCCCGACGACTTCCACCCCGGAGCGCTGGAGAAGATTCTCCTGGTGCTGGGGCGATTGGCATGAACCTTCTGGGCTCGCAGACCCGGGTCTGGCTGGTGCTTGGCTCCACCGACATGCGCAAGGCAATCAACGGCCTCTCTCTGATGGTCGCCGACCGTCTCGGCCACGACGCCTTTTCCGGCCACCTTCGCAAGACGGGCTGACAAATCATTATGCCAAAGATCAGAAGTGTGGTTTTCCCCTGGCAGCGTTTTCTGCTTCGGTTCATAGAGCGACTACGAATGGGCTATTTTTTGAATGGAACCGAGTAGTTTGGGGCGAGGAAGAATGCTGTTGATTTTGACAATCAGGTTCATTGAGTTTAAATACCCATGAGGCTATGAAGCGACTTGATATTTCAAACGGTTTCCGATCTGCCATGCTCGCCATGGCATGTACGTATTGAGCCGGAGTCTGTGCCGAGGGGAAGAATTATGTGCTCGCGGCAGTTGAGGCGGTAGCGGCAAGAAGGCCATGGCATGGTAGCATGTTACAGCAGTGCGAGGATACGATGACGACTATTGTGAATACCGATCAGTGCAAAACTTTTTCAGAGCTGCAGGGCATGGCCGATTCCAATGCCTTGAACGAGAATATGGGGAGGCTGTCCGAAAAAAGTGAAGTGCTGGAGGGCAGCGGGGTGCTATTTGCACCTCTTCCTGGATTTTTCTTTGGCTCGTGCGGGCCAATGAGGGTGGAATCCCCGCTGCTGCAAAGTGTGTATTTTGACGAGCATGCGTTCGCGGTGATGCTTGTGCTCGACGGTTCGGCGAAATACACGGTGGCAGGGAAGGAAGAGTTCTCGGTTTCTCTATGCAAGAACATGGTCATTGCCGGGTGCTGGGAGGACGCCGAGGTGCGAACAATTTACCCCAAGCAGGAGTCCTATAGCCACATCGGATTCCTGGTGTCCCAAACTGTCCTGGAGGCATACTTCGGCAAGGCGGCAAGCAAGCAGATTCGCGATCTCATACGGAAGAAAGGCAATGCTGCAAACATCGTCGCCGGTCCTGCCCTTTCAGATACTGTCCTCCATGTCCAGAAGGCGATCGTGGATATTCAGAACGGTTCGGTTGCAGACTTGCTGGCCTTGCGTGGGGGCGCTCTGAATTGCTTTGTCAAGCTCGTGGACGCTATTTCGCACCTTGGGACGAACTTGGCCTCGTACCCGCCCAATCAGACAGACGTGGAGCGAATAGCTGCATTGAAAGAATACATCGATACCAACTTCTTGGAGGTCGATACGGTCAGGGACGTGCATTCCCGATTCGGCATGAGCCTTTCCAAAGCCAATAATCTGTTCAAGTCCCAGTATGGTGTCACCATTGCCCAGTACATCCACGGGTGCAAAATGGCATATGCGTATTCGAGACTTGTGGCCAGGGAGTGCAATGTGACCGAATGCGCCATGGAAGTTGGATACTCCAACATCAGCCATTTCATCACGTCGTTTAAAAGAACGTACAACCTGACGCCAAAGGCCGTCACCAGACTTCACGTCCCTCTGACTCAAGGCATGGAGAACTGCGCCAGGGTATAGGCCAGGCAAGCCAAGCCACCGGCTTGGCCGAGAATGCCCTTATGGACCGCAGTAGATATTTCCGCGAGGCCTTGGTTCTCGTCGAAATCGCATCAAAGGTTTTTTCATCGACCGAATTTCTGCCTTTTCAGTGCGCAAAAGGCGCACTTCAGGTTCCATGCCCCTGACCCCGAGTTGACGCATAAGGTCAGCTTTGCCCCGAGGGGGCCTGTTGCCGTTGCCGGGACGCCCTGTTCAAGCTGGCGACATATTGAGAATGAAAATTGATTTCGGATAATTTATGGCATGTCTCGGGCAGTCATGTCCCGGACTTTCTGTTGTGTTTTATCCGCTTGCTTCCCATCTCGCAGGGGGGGGGGGAATGCAGGGGACGGTATCGCAATGTGAGCCCGTTCTGATTCGGATAATGAGGGCAAGCCCATGGGGTGTGCGGCCTTGAGAGGTGCAACGTGAAAAAACTTGCTGTGCTTGATGCCCAATCGGCTCCTGAGAACTTCCTGCACTGCTTCGAATCCATGTGCCGGGATGCCGGGCTCGCCAGCGCACATCAAGAAGGTGGCGGGCGAGTTTCAGCTGGACCCCATTGAGCTTTGCAAGGAACTTTTCAAGTACAAGCCCATCGGAACCCAGGAGGACCTCATTATAGAGTCGGCCCTCACCATGAAGGCGCAGCAGCAAGGCGCCTTATAGCCGGACACGTTCCTCCTCGCGGACTCATGACTATCGCACGGCGCCACATGGGAATGGCCATGCTGGCCTCTCGTTCTCTTGTGCCTGCGAAGGGGGGCACATCGGGCCGTGTGCACGCACCCTTGCCAGGCTTATTTGCGGGGAGAGCGAACATGGGCATTTTTTTGCTGAATTGGACGCAGAATCGATGACTGGTTTCATGTACTTTTGCCCAAAGTCCAAATTGGTTCGGACAAAAATCTGACAACATGAAACCGACGGGGAAAGACATGTCCATCGTAAGTGCCCTGCGCAGGGAAACGCCCATAATACTGCCGTTGTTCCTGCCTATCCTGATCTCGCAATACGCAGGCATCGCCAATGGCGTCATCGATACGGCCATGGCCGGAGCGCTGGGCACCGTGGAGCTGGCCAGCATCGCCGTCGGGGCGGCCATCTGGGTGCCTTTTTTCGCTTTTATCCTCGGTACGCTATACGGCCTGCTCATTTTCGTCTCCCAGGCTTTCGGGGCAGGGGACAGCGAGAGCGTCAACGCCTCCACGCAGCAGGGCATGTATCTCGGGGTGGCGCTGGGACTCCTGACCACGCTGATTCTGTACCTGATCGCGTCGAACATTTCCCTGTTCGGCGTGGAGGCCGAGATTGCCGAACCGGCGAGCCGATACATCAAGGCGGTCATCTGGTCGATCCCAGTGGCCTGCATGGTCTTTGCCGTGCGGTTTTATTGCGAGGGGCAAAAGGCGGTCATGCCGGTCACGATCATTGCCGTCATTTCGGTCGGGTTCAAGATTCTATTCAACTACATGTTCATGTTCGGCAACTTCGGAATGCCCGCCATGGGTGTCGCCGGGTGCGGTTTGGCGACCATTTGCGAATACACGGCCTTCCTGCTCATGCTTGTGGGCTACGTGAGCCTTGCACCCCGGTTCTCCAAACAACGCCTCTTTGGCCGTCTGCACCATCCCAACTTTTCTTCCATCCTTGAAATCACCAAGAAAGGGGTGCCCATCGGTCTGTGCTTCACTTCCGAGTTCCTTATTTTTTCGGTCATGGTCATGTTCATCAG
Source organism: Pseudodesulfovibrio alkaliphilus (assembly GCF_009729555.1). Lineage (NCBI taxonomy): Bacteria > Pseudomonadati > Thermodesulfobacteriota > Desulfovibrionia > Desulfovibrionales > Desulfovibrionaceae > Pseudodesulfovibrio > Pseudodesulfovibrio alkaliphilus. The sequence goes on along the minus strand of NZ_WODC01000009.1, from coordinate 13,313 downwards.
CCAGGAGGGTGCGGTGGCGGCTGCGGCCCATCAGATTGCCTTCAACTGCATGATCCTGTTCTTCAGCATGGCCGCCGCCTTCTCAAGCGCCGCCTGCATCCGGGTGGGCAACCTCTTCGGTGGCGGCGACAAGGAGAAGCTGCGCCATGCCGTTTCGGGCATCGTGTCCTTAAGCGCCCTGATCGGCTGCCTGCTGATGGCGGGTATGATCTTCAAGGCCCAGGAACTGGCCTCGCTCTTCACAAGTGACGCTCTTGTCATCCCGCTGGCCGTTTCCATTCTTTACGTGGCCGCCTTCTTCCAGATCGCGGATTCCATGCAGGTCTGCCTCAACGGCGTTCTGCGCGGGGTCGGCGATGTCTCGGTTCCCTTCCTGTACACGACGATAGCCTATTGGGGCATCGGCATCCCGCTTGGCTACGTTCTTGCGGGCATGCCGCTTCCCCTCGGGCTGGCCATCCCGATGAATTTCGGGGTTGTCGGGTGGTGGCTCGCCCTCACGGTGGCCCTTTTCATCGCCACTGCCGCGCTTGGATGGCGGATGCGCGTGATGCTCTGGGGCAAGGCCGGGCCGGTGGAGAACCTCGTGGCGGCCCAAAGCAATGCCTGACGCGGGCGAAAGGAAATCGGCATGGCACCGCTGGACCGCGCTGCTTCAAGATCTTGAGGTGATGATGAAAGTGAAAGCCTATGCGGGCACGACGTTGTCCTGGGTTGCTTCGCGCTGGCAGGCCCTTCGACAGCGCCGCCTTGTCCTCTTGGCGGCGGGCGTGGCGATTCTGCTCTTCCTCGCGGTCGGCTTCCGCATGGCCGGCAGTGGGGCGTACGAGGTCAAGGTCCTGGAAACAGGACGGGTCACACGCGGCAACCTTGAGCGCGTGCTCACCGCCACCGGCATCATCAAACCCGAGGAGGGGGCCGAGGTCAAAACCGGCACCCGCGTGACGGGTGTGATCGAGACGCTGCATGTGAAGTTGGGCGACGAGGTGGTCAAAGGCCAGACCGTCGCCGTCATGGACAAGCGTGAACAAGAGGCCGAATGCCGCAAGCTGGAGTCGGAGCTGGGGGCATTGCAGATGGAACTTGCGCTCCTGAATGAAACGCAGCCGCTCAAGATGCAGGAGGCTGTGGCCGGGGTGAGCAAGGCCAGGGCCGAAGTCGAGCACGCCGAGGTCACATACAATCGCATCGAGGAACTGGCGAAAACGAAAAGCGTGGCCCAGGCGGAACTGGACAGGGAGTCCAAGGATCGGATCACGGCCAGGCAGAACAAGGTCGTGCAGGAAACGACGCGGAAAAAGCTGGCGACCAGCTACGGACTGGAAAGGGCCCGGTTGGAGCATTCCATCAATGTGGCGGCCGCAGAGCTCGAATCCGCGCTGATTCGTCTCTCGTATGCGACCATCGTCAGCCCCATCGACGGGGTGGTCAGTGGCATCACCGCCCAGGAGGGGGAAACCGTGGTGGCCGGGTTGCAGGTGGCGGACCTGATCTCGGTCCTCGATGTTTCCCGCCTGGAGCTTCGCGTCTACGTGGACGAGAACGACATCGGCGAAGTCAAGCTCGGCGATACCGTCCGTTTCCGGGTGGGCGCCTATCCTGACAGATGGTTCTCCGGGCAGGTGGCCCTCATCCACCCCGGCCCCGAGATCCGCAACAACATCGTCTATTACCGGGCGCTGGTCCGCCTGACGCCGGACACGGCCCGGGCGCTTCGACCGGAGATGACGGCCCACTGCGAAATGGTGGTGGGCGAAAAGAAGAACGCCCTGCTCGTTCCCAACGCGGCGTTCAAATGGGTCGGGCCGCGCCGCATCCTGCTGGTGACGGATTCGCAGGGCCAGCCCCGGCCACGCGAGGCAGTCACCGGGCTGGTGGGCCGGACGAACACGGAAGTGCTTGAGGGACTGGAGGAAGGCGAGGTTGTCGTCACCAGGGCGGAATTGCCCGACATCCTGCCAAGAGCATGGGAGCCCGCACCATGACGCAGGAGCGCCCCATCGCCCCCCTGGCCGAATTGCGCGGCATCACCCGCAGCTTTGTTCAGGCGGATCGGGAGACTCCGGTGCTGCGCGGCATCTCGCTCACCCTGGAGCGCGGGGACTTTCTCGCCCTGATGGGCAGCTCCGGGTCGGGAAAATCCACCCTGCTCCACATTCTGGGCGTTCTCGACCAGCCCGATTCCGGAACCTACCATCTCAACGGCCACAATGTCGCCGGGCTGGATGACGAAGAGGCCAGCCTGGTCCGCAGCCGCTTCATCGGGTTCGTTTTCCAGAGTTTCTACCTCATGCCCCAGGCATCGGCCCTTGAAAACGTCATGCTGCCCGGGATGTATACCGGCGAGGGTCTGCCCTCCATGCGCAAGCGGGCCATGGCCCTGCTTGATCAGGTGGGGCTGGCCGACAGGGCGGACCACACCCCGGCCCAGCTATCGGGGGGACAACAGCAACGGGTGTCCCTGGCCAGGGCCTTGTTCAACGGCCCGGACCTCCTCCTGGCTGACGAGCCCACCGGCCAGCTCGACGCAGCCACCAGCACCGAGATATTGACCCTGCTCCAGGAGATCAACGCCTCGGGAACCAGCATCGTGGTCGTGACCCACGATCCCCAGACCGCCCAGGTCGCCAGGCGGTGCATCCGGGTTCACGACGGCCTTGTGGTGCCGGATGACATGAACGATGCCTCCGGCTGCGCTTCGGTTCAGGGGTAGCGGGGCGGATGCGTCCTATCCTGGCATATCGCACCCTGCAACTGGCCATTTCCTCCCTGTGGCGGTTCAGGCTTCGGAGCGTGCTCATCGTTTCGGCGGTTGCCCTTGCGATCACGGCCCTGACCATCATCGTGGCCACCATGGAGGGAGCCGAGCGCAAGGCCGATGAGCTGGCAGTCATGTTCGGCCCCACGGCGGTCAACGTGCTTGGGGCGGATTTCGTCGGCCAGCGCCTGGGCCGGTCCTCCATGACCTTGACCTGGAGCGACGTTCGGGCCTTGGAGGACCATCTGCCCAATGTGGAGCACGTCTCGCCCTACCTGTACAGGGTGGGCGCCATCGTCCAGGCCAATGGAAAAACGCTTGTGGCGGACTCCCTGAGCGGCAGCGGCGAGGACCACTGGCTGCACTGGTCCTGGCCGCTGCACAAGGGGCTTGATTTCACGGTGGACGATGTCAGGCTTGCAAGGCGGGTCTGCTTCCTCGGCGACATCACCGCGCAAGGGCTTTTCGGCGACCAGGATCCCATCGGCGAAACCGTCCTGGTGGACTCCATCCCGTTCACGGTCAAAGGCGTGCATGCTCCCCTTGGCATGGCCTCCGACGGAGTGCAGGTCGATAATCGCATCACTGTTCCCATCACCACCATGGCCGGACGATTCAACATTTCTCACGAGCACCTCTTTCAACTCCGCGTGACCTTTCCGGCCCATACCCCGGAATCGGCCATGCCGTCGCGTGTGGAGTCGGTGCGTAGCGTGCTGCGCGAGTCACACGGCCTGAGCGATACCCAGGTGGATGACTTCATTCTCTACACGGCAGGCGATGTGCTGCAGTTCATCTCCATCCTCAAGGGCGGCGTTGTCCTCTTCCTCGGGATCACGGTGCTGGCCGCCATACTGGTCAGCGGATTTGTCCTTGCCAACCTGTTTCATCTCTCCGTGGCTGAGCGCCAGGAGGAGATCGGGCTGAAAAAGGCCCTTGGCGCCAATCGGTTCAGCATCCTGTTGCAGATCATGCTTGAGGCGCTGCTGCTCTGCATTGCGGGCGCGGCGCTTGGGCTTGTGATCGGACTTTTCATCAGCCACATCCTTGAGCGGTTCGGATTCCTGATCATTGCCCTTTCCCTGCAACTATTCGTATGGGCCTTTGTCGGAGCGTGCGGGATCGGCTTTTTCTTTGCCCTGCGCCCGGCCAGAAACGCTGCGGCCATGCCCGCGGTTCAGGCATTGAGGAGGGGGGCATGAGGGCCTCCTTCCCCCGGCAGGCAGGCGAACCGGCATCCCTGCGCCCGCCGTCCGGGGCAGCTGGCATGCGCTTTGGTCTGCGGGCCGCCTTGCGCATTCTCAAGATCCAGCCGCTGCGCACCCTGCTCGCGATGCTGGGGGTTTTCCTGGGGGCCCTGCTCCTGGTTGGCATCACGCACGTCCTGGGCGCCATCTCCCTGAGCATGGAAGCGCAGGCGCGCAGCCTGGGTTCCCACATCGCCACGATCACGCCGGAGCGGCCCTCCTTCAGCCGCCGGGAGGATGTCCGGTTTGTCAGCGGGACAGAATCCGCTGGCGACGCGGCCCTGGCAGGGCAAGACGATAGATACGCTCCCCTTGACCCTGCCGCCACGCTGACGCCGGACGACCTTGAGGTTGTCATGACCGAGATCCCGTATTTCACGGCGGGCGTGCCCTTCATCGTCTCCGAGGGCTGGATTTCACACGGCGGCGAAGCCAGCGGCTGCACCATCATGGGCGTGACCCCGGACTATCCCGGTCTGCATGCCATAACCCCGGCCCATGGCCGATTTTTCGATGACGAGGAGGAGAGGCTTGCGTCCCTTGTCTGCGTCCTTGGCGACGCCCTTGCCCGGCGCATCTTCGGAGACCCGGCCGCAGCGCTGGATGCCCATGTCCGAATACACCGCAGCGCGGTCCGCGTGCTCGGCATCATGGCTCCGAGGGGGGCGGACAGCGGGGGTGCCAACATGGACGAGGTGGTCTTTGTTCCGGTGCGCACCGCCATGCAGCGTTTTTCCACTCAGGACCATGTCAGCGGGCTCTTCCTTGAGATGCGAAGCAGGGAGGCAATTCCCGTACTCAGCCGATCCATTGAGGCGCTCCTGCGGCAACGGCACCGTCTGACGCGCGATGCCCGCAACGACTTCAGCATGAGCTTTGCCGGACAGGTGGATGAAATGGTGACCAACGCCACGGAACTGATGACCACCCTGGGTCTCATCGGGGCGGGCATTTCCTTCTTTGTGGGGTCGCTTGGGATTTTCTCCATCATGATCCTGATGGTACATGCCCGGAAAACCGAAATAGGCATCCGCCGCGCGGTTGGCGCTCCCAAGCGGCTCATCCTGCTGCAATTCCTCTTCGAAGCCGGGCTCATGGCCGGGGCGGGCGGAGCACTGGGGGTAGTCGCGGCCCTGGCCCTGACCCAGGCGGTGGCTGCCCTGGGTCTGCTTCCGGGATACCTGAACATCCCCCTTGCCGTCGGCGTCTGCCTGCTCTCCCTGATCTGCGGCCTGCTGGCCGGAGGCTATCCCGCCTGGAAGGCCGCCAGGCTGGAGGTTCTCGCAGCCTTGAGAGAATAATTGTCAGGTCGAGATTCTCCTCTGTCGACGGGATTGAGTATTGTAATTGCAGGAGAATATCTTTCTCCTTTACAAGGGGCAAAATTGATATTAAGTTTCATTTTCAACCTAATGAGAGGTGAAGCCAACAAAATGTGAGGGCTGTTGTGGGCATTGACCTGGCATCTGGAAAGCGTGAGGCGTTTTCGAATTTTCCGTTATTTTTCATGCCGCATCCCTTGCATGAAATTTCTGATGAGCCTCTGACGGATTATGGGTGTGGGGACACAACGTGCTTCAACCCGTTGCCAGGATTTCATTTCGGAGCCTGCGGGATGACCCCTGTGCACAGATCTCTGAAAAGGACTGTCTATAGCGACGTTGCTGTTGTTCTTGCCGTCATTTTTCTTGAGGGTTCCTGCACATATACACTGAAAGGGGAGACCGGGGCTTCTTTCGCGATGGAGAAGAACATGTTCATCGTGGGGAGGTGGTACGGGCAGGATATTGAAGTGATCTTGCCGCCCCAGAAGGGTTGCAGCCTCGTCGGATTCGTGACGCAGGAGTCAGCGCTGGAGGAGTACTTCGGACGTGGGATGAGTTGTGATGTGCACAACAGCCTGCGCAAGGTCATGAAGGAAAAGCCCGGAGGCATGAATACCGCTTCCGGTATAGCAAGGCCGGATGTGATCGCGACCGCCAGATCCATACTGGATATACAAAGAGAGGGCTTGAGCGACCTGCTTCGGTTTCGCTGCACGGTCCTTGATCTGTTTGCCAAGCTATTTCACAACATGGCCGAGGTCGGGGCTCATCCTGCCGTCTTGCTGTGTGAGTCGGACAGGCATCGCATGGCAGAACTCAAGTCGGCCATCGAGAAGGATTTCAGCTCCGTCCGTTCCGTGGCTGATCTCTGCGCCGGGATCGGAATGAGCCTGTCAAAGGCGAACAAGGCTTTCAAGGCTCTCTATGCCATCTCGATAGCCCAGTACATTCAGCAGTGCAAGATGTCATATGCCTACTCGGTGCTGGTGCAGCGGCAACTCAACGTGAGCGAATGCACCTTCGCAGTGGGCTATTCCAATGCCAGTCATTTCATCACAGCGTTCAAAAAACATTTTGGGATAACCCCTAAAGCCGTTTCACGCCTGAGAACCAAGGGGCGCACCTGAGCCGGGAGGAGGGCGCACCAAGGCGAGAGGCGACAGGATGGATGTGATCGCCATGCAGGCCACCCTTGTTAATTTTGATTATTGTTCATAGCGCGCAAGGCTGATGCACAGACCCCTTCCTCTTTGGTGATGTGGTTCGGGGCTAGCCTCGTCGAAAACTGAGCCTGTATGGCTGCATGCTTATTGGTCTTGAATCGGTCGGCCATGGGCTGCATGGCCTGGAAAACTCAAATAAGGGTTTCGCCCATGCGTTGCCGCCTGCATTGGCAAAGCAGTAGATGCGTGGCAGTTTTGTCTCATTGCGCCCGGGCAGAGTTATCCATCTATTCGCAGGCATTGGGGCAGCGCCCATTGAGTCGATGAGTTGTTTCACGCTTCCTCCTTTTCGATGTCGCCATTGAGCGCCTTTTGCCTTGAGGCACGGCATGAGGCGACCGGGATTAGGGCCGGACGCCCTGGGCGAAAGGCGGCCTCAGGTAAGTGTCCATGAGCGAAGCTCGTTTTGCTGCTTCCACAAATTGTCGTAAATGCCTTGTTGCGCCAGCAGTTCTGTGTGCGTTCCTCTTTCGGCGACAGCGCCGCTTTTAAGTACCAGTATCTGGTGCGCCTTCTGGATGGTTGAAAGCCTGTGCGCGATGACCAGCAAGGTTTTCCCCCGGGTGAGGTTGGTCAGCCCCTGCTGTATCTGCAATTCGTTCTGCGGGTCCACAGACGCCGTAGCCTCATCGAGGATGAGGAGGGGGGCATCCTTCAGAATTGCGCGGGCTATGGCTATGCGTTGCCGCTCGCCTCCCGACAGTCTTGCGCCCTTTTCTCCCGCACAGGTTTCGTATTGCCGCTCAAGCTCCATGATGAACTCATGGCAGCAGGATTGTTTTGCGGCCTCGATGACCTCTTCGTCTGTGGCGCTTGGTTTGGCGATGCGGATGTTGTTCATGATGGTGTCGTTAAACAGATAGACGTCCTGAAATACTACACTGAAGCGTTTGTAGAGGTCTTCCTGAGCAAAGGTCCGAACGTCTGTGCCGCCGATTCGGATGCTTCCGGAGCATACGTCCATGAAACGGAGCAGGAGGTTGGCGGTCGTGGTCTTGCCGCTGCCGGACTCTCCCACCAGGGCGGTCACGGTCCCTTCGGGCATGGTGAAGGAAATATCGTGCAGGACCTCTCTTTCTCCGTAGGCAAAGTGGACGCTGTCAAAGGATACCTCATGCGACCTGGGCTCAGCGAACCCCGGCGCATAGGGGAGGGGCTTTTCGTCCAATGTGGATGCGATTCGTTTGACCGAGGCAAAGCAATATCGGACTTCGGACAGCAGCATGCTGATTTCAAGCATGGGTTCGTAGTATCGTCCGCAAAGCAGCATGAAAAACAGAAAGACGGTCAGACTGATTGAGGATTCGATGTACAGGTAGGCGGCCGCCAGCATCGTGATGACGAACGAGAATTCGAGAAGGGCCAGATAGCAGTAGCCCAGCTTCCCGAACCTGATCTCCGCCGCGAGGTTGAACGTCTTGTATCTGTCGTTGGCCTTTACCCACGGAGTGAAGCGTGTCCCGGTCATCCCGGTGGCCTTCAGCTCCCCTATTCCGTTTAGGTATTCGAGCAAGGTCTTGTCCGCCAGGGCGCGGCCTTGCACCATGGTTTTCGAGTCGCGCTCGACCTGGCGAATGGAATAGAGGAGAACGGGGAATGCCGCGAGGGATGTGCCCAGCACCACGAGCCCGAGGGTGGTGTCAACGCCGAGGAAGGCACCGCCGAAGATCACGATGATGCTGGCCGTGGCGACGATGTCGTAGATGTAAGTGCTGTAGACAAGCTCCGTTTCCATCATGTCGTGGAGAAAGTTGCCGCTGAGGGTGGCGGTGTCGTGCTTCCTGAAAGAAGCGAGCGGGAGGGTTTTCATGTGTTTGGCCAGCTTGTCGCGCAGGGCGGCTGCCAGCGCGTAGCCTTGCTTCAGCGACAGCGAAGAAAAAGCGTAGAAGGTACAATAGAATGAGATGACAGCCAGGAGCAGAAGAGCGCTGTACAGGGTGAGTTCCATGTCGGAGAATTGTCCGTCCAGCACCGAGGCAAGGAGGAAGAAGCATGCCAGATAGGCCAATCCCTGTGAGAACTGCGCAAAAAAGCTCAGAGCCGTGGGGCCGATGAATGCGGATACGGAATCCACGGTCAGGCGAAGTGTCTTCAGCATTCGGGGCGTCCTTGATTGTTGTGATGGGGGATATCCGAGGCGGTATCCGTCGTGAGCATCCAGCTGCGGGCGGTGTGGTAGGCGTTCCACATGCTTGAATAAAGTGCGCCCTTTGCCATGAGGGTTTCGTGAGTTCCCGATTCGACGATCCGGCCGTTGTCGAGGACCAGGATATTGTCAGCCCTGGCAATTGACGGCAGTCGATGGGCGATGACCAGGACCGTCTTGTCCGAGAGGAAATTGGAGAGTCCCTTTTGTATGGTTGCTTCGCTTTCCGGGTCGGCAAAGGCGGTCGCCTCATCCAGCAGCACGACCGGGGCATTGCGCAGCGCCATGCGGGCAAGGGCCAGCCTCTGCGTCTGTCCGCCGCTCAGATAGACCGATCCCCCGGCTCCGATCCGTGTCTCGTATCCATCGGGGAAGCTGTTGATGAGCGTGTCGCACTGGACCATTGCGGCCGCTTCGCGCATGGCCTCATCCGAGGAGCTCTCCGACCCGAGGCAGATGTTTTCCCGGACCGTGCCGGAAAAGACGAAGGGCTTCTGGTAGACGACCGACATCACCTTGGACAGTTCGCCCGGAGCAAAATCGCGCAATGGAATACCCCCGACCGTGACCGTGCCGCCCTGAATCCGTTCAAGACCTGCTATGGCTGCAGCCAGAGTGCTTTTGCCTGCGCCGCTCGGGCCGACAATGGCCGTGACCGTGCCTTCCTTGGCGGTGAAGCTGATATCGTGCAGCACCTGTTTATCCCCGTAGCTGACATTGAGCCCGTTGACGGCAAGGTCTGCGGACAGCACTTCGGAGCGGTGCCTGTCCCCGACCTGGTCCACGTCCACTGCCAGAAGCTGGTTCACGCTGGAGTAGCCGGTGCTCGCGCGCCAGAGAAAGGTGACGAAGCGCATCAGGCGTTTGAAGGGAACAAAGGTGACCACGCCGAGAACGATGAAGAGGATGACATCCTCAAACGGCAGTTGGTGGTACTTGTGCAGATAGGCTCCGGCTACAGCGAGCACGGCAAAGGGCATGGAGAGGGCTGTGGTGAAGATCGTCCACGGGCGCAAGGTCAGCTTCCTGCCTTTTGTCTGTATTTCCTTGAACCTGTTGATTGAGACCTGCATGCGGGAGAGGGATTCCTCGGACCTGTTGAATATCTTGATGTCGGGCATGCCCTGCACGTATTCCACGGCATCGCCGTGGAGTGTGCCCATGGCGCTGAAATATTCCTGCATCAGGTTGCTCTTGTGCATGGCCGTCATGGCGCGAAACTGAACGAAACTTGCCGCCACGATGATGAGCAGCATGATGAGGGCCAACTGCCAGTTGACGAAAAAAAGGATGGGTATCGTGACCGAGGGGAGGGTCACGGCAGCCACAAGGTCGGTCAGGTTGTGTGCTATGAAGTTCTCGATCTGGTTGACATCGTGGCTCATCCTTTTCTTCAGCTCGCCGTTGCTGATGTTGGCCAGCCAGTGCAGCGGGACGCGGCCGATGTGCTCGACGAGAGCTGTGCTTATGGTGGTGGAGAGGCCGAACGCCGCCCTGTGGGCATTGGCCGAGGCCCCAACGGTGAGAACCGAATAGGCGACGATGGCTGCAAAGGCCACCCCTCCCAGTCCAAGGAAGGACTGGGCGGTTTCACCTGCATGAAACAGGGTGAACATCTTCCATATCACAACGATGGGAATTGGCAGCATCAGTGAGCCCAGGGAGGCGCAGACCAGCGCTCTGACAAGGAGTCTGGTCGCATGTCTATCGTTGGAGAGAATCTTTCTTACAGTCGCTAAGGCCTTCATCCTCGCTCCCTGATGTCTTTTTGTTTGGTCTTCTACCTGCCGGGGGTGCACTCAGCCCCTGCCAGTGCTGGAAGCAGCTTCTGCCTGTTGAAGATTTGCGAGCATACGGCAACTCCTCAGGGCATGCTTTTCGAATTCGATTAAAAAATGATCCAAACCAACTGACCCTGTCCGGAACCAAAGGCGATCGCCCGGCTGTCAGAATTTGCTCACTCCAGTAGGAGGATACAGCTCATGCCTCGCCGCACGTGAGGTTTGGCAAGGTTTTGTCGTCCAAGGGTGGCTGTATTGAAATTTTTTGTATTTGTTTTTGATATGATGCGCCGTTGCGCATATTGCTCGGGAATTCCGACTTTTGAGCTAAACTGGATATTTTCGAAACGAAACCGGGTAGTCCAAATGCGAGCTGCGGACTAGCGAAGTTGAAAATCAATTTCATGCGATGCTCAAATTAACCGAGGTTATCATGTCAATTTCGCAATCAAAAGTTCTATTCGTCAGCTTCGCGCTCTTTGCAACGCTTCTGGTGGCGCCGTTCCTGGCGAGCAAGGCCACTGCTGATGAAGAAAGTCAAAGTAAAGACTTTATGTTGCCGACTGTAGAGGTGACAGCCGAAAAAAGGGAAATGGACGCCCAAAAGACTCCGATGACGATGGACGTCATTACTGCCCAGGATATTGAAGACGCGGGCATCAAGACCATTGATGATGTCTTCAAGCGGATTCCGAACCTTGTGGTTTCGACGCAGTTTCTTGGCGGTGCCGCGTTTATGACGTACCGCGGTGTGCATTCTTCGGTAAGCACCGAAACCAACCCCATAGTTTTCTATGTTGACGATGTGCCAATGGAGTCGTTCCAGGCAATAGACGTCAACCTCGCCAACATTGAACGCATAGAAATATTGAAAGGTGCCCAAGGCGTCATCTACGGGAAGAATGCCTTTGCCGGCATCATTCGCATCATTACGAAAAAACCCAGCAACGAGTTAACTGGCAAGACTTTTGCCGGAGCGGATATTCGTGGCGGGTACGATGCGGGCGGGACAGTCAGCGGGCCGATTGTCGAGGACCGTCTGCTCTATTCTCTGACCTTGTCCCATGAGTACGACAAGGGATACCTAAGGACAGAAGGGGATACAAAGCGGGAAAACAAATGGAATAACCGGGCAAAAGGCCAATTGCTGTTCACTCCTTCCGACAAATCGAATGTGGCCCTGCATTTTGATTACGCACGAATGGACATGAACCGTCCGCAATACGGCGTGTCAGAAGCCACTGTCACCATGAATTCCCTTGCTTCCGATAGCGATAAGGAAAACACCAAGGCACTCAACCTGGCCCTTAATGGAAACTTTGTTCTTGATGATTTCACTTTTGACACGATTACCACACAGCGTTTCGAGAACAACAAATATACTGTGGACTATCAACCAATCAACGGCATGGGTGAGTCTGGCAGGGCCAATGACAGATCGGAAATAACCCAGGAGTTCAGAATCAGCTCGAACGATGACGCTGAGGGGCTGCGCTGGCTCACAGGTATTTACGGAAGCTATACCGACTGGCACATGTATGATGGGTATTTTGACATGGGCTTCGCGTATGAAGAAGGGACTGCGAGAATATACTCGACTGAGGTGGCGCCCTTTGGTCAAGTGCAATACCCTTTTGCCGATGCGTGGACCCTGACCGCAGGACTTCGATGGTTCACGCTTCATAGAGAAGCGAGACTCAACCACGAAATAGCGGCCATGGGCGTTGATGTCCACATCAAACCAGAGGGAACGTGGTCGGAGCTCCTTCCCCGGATCAATCTCAGTTATGACATTGATGACGACAAGATGCTTTACGCCGGAGTGAGTCGCAGCGCGATTCCTGGCGGATTCAACTATCTGCCATTTTCGCCAACGGAGAAGGTCAAGTACGATACTCAGACGGCGTGGAACTATGAGATGGGTGCAAAGACGCAGTGGCTTGATGATACGCTGCGCATCAACCCTGTCGTATTTTACTCAAAATATTATGATGTTCAGGAGTTGCTCTGGAATGGAGTTGGATTCTCTGCGTCCAACCCAGGCAAAGAGGCCACGGCCTATGGAGTCGAATTGGACATGGTGTATCTTGTCACCCCTGAGATTCAGGCCGACGCCAACATGGGCTATACCAAGGCCAAGTACGATAAGTACGACTCTTCCTCCGGGGGAACATCCGGGGTTGGCAAGCGTATGGTTATGTCTCCCGAGTATACAGGCAGGGTTGGCTTGCAATACAGAGGCGCTTCGGGATTTTTCGCTCGGGGTGATGTCAATTATGTGAGTTCTATCTACTGGGATGGGGCCAATACATACAAGCGGGACCCGGTAACCACCGTTGACGCGCGCGTCGGTTGGGAGTCCGAGTCGTTTGATGTCTATGTGTACGGCAAAAACATTCTGGGCGCCAGGTATCTTGGCTACTTCAGCACCGGAAACAAGCTGGCCTTTACTGCGGACCCTGGAACTTACGGCTTCGAGTTCGCCTACCGATTCTAGGGGGGCGAGAAAGGGGCTGATGCCAAGTGGCATCACCGTTGAATCGGTTCATGGCGCACCTTGTGTGACTTGATCCATGGCGCGATGACGCCCTCGGCAAAAACAATGATACCAAGACAACTGCGGGCGATTGTCCGCAGTTGTCGTTGCTGTTGCTGACGAGGAATCATTAGTCCGATGAGAAACCCCCCAGCTTTGCTGGGGGACCAGTAAAGTTTGACTTTTGCGGGAATAGTTTAAAGCCTCCCCTGGTGAGCTGCTCAGAGTGAGCACAGGAGAGGCTTTAAATGAAGTGCAATTCAAGCCTATGTCACACTCGGTGGGACTGCAAGTATC
>NZ_WODC01000008.1 GCF_009729555.1 Pseudodesulfovibrio alkaliphilus | reverse complement strand
GGTGGTCATGACGTTCTCCTCTTCGGGTTTGGTGAAGCTTAGTAACTCCATCCATACCCCGATCAGGGACGGCATGACCACTTCCTCTTGGAAGGGCCAAGTGTCAGGTTATAACCATCTCACTTCACCCTTTGGAATAGCCCCTGGATGTTCATGGCCGTATTCCCGGCCCCGCATGTTACCTATTCCTTTTTGCGCTGTGCCAGGATATTCTGTCTCACGTTCCAGCCATTCTCTTCACAGGCCCTTATTGGAGTGACAGGTGATGTCCCCCCTAAAGCTCAACGTATCTACCAGGAACACGAAGGAAACAGATACCCAATGACTGCATCGGCCACCTTTGGTTTGTTCATTCTCACCGCCATCGCCGAGATCGTCGGCTGCTATCTGCCCTGGCTGTGGCTGAAAAAATCCGCCCCGGGGTGGGTTCTGCTGCCTGCGGCCGCGAGCCTCTTTCTGTTCGCGTGGCTGCTCACCCTGCATCCCACGGCGGCAGGGCGGGTCTATGCGGCTTACGGCGGCGTCTATGTCTCCGTTGCTCTGGTCTGGCTGTGGCTGATCGACGGCGTCAGACCCCATGCCTGGGATTTTCTCGGCGTATCCGTGATCCTGCTTGGCATGGGCATCATCATGTTCGCCCCGCGTAGCGGATAGCCCCTCCCCGCAGGCATTCATCCCCCCCGCCCAGGCCCTGGGGCCCACACCCTCCGCAACCGGCGGAACCTTATAATCCGACTGATTTTTTTATTGCCATTTCTTTCACGGGTTATAATTGCCCATATTCCCATATTGCCTTAGATTCGATTAATGCAAAAAGTCTGGCGTCGGGTGACAGCAGGTCCTCGGGAGGACAATGTTCGGGGGAAAACCGCGCAGCTCACACGCTTTCCCTTGACCATTATCAGTGCCCTGCTGCTGATTCTGTCGTCCCTGGCCGCATGCGGGGACGGCAGACCGATACCTGTCGGCTTCTCGGGACAACTCACGGGCAAGATGTCGGATATTGGGGTATATGGCCGCAACGGGGCCATGCTCGCCGTGGAGCACATCAACGCGGCCGGGGGGATCAACGGCCGCCCCCTCAAACTCATCGTCCGCGACGACGGCAACACCCCGGAAGCAGCTATCGCTGCCGATAGGGAACTGATGGATCTGGGCGTGGTGGCCATCATCGGACACATGACCAGTTCGCAGACCCTGGCCGCCCTGCCCCAGGCTGCGCAAGAAGGCGTCCTGCTGATCTCGCCAACCACCTCCACCCCGCAGCTCTCGGGCATCAAGGACAACTTTGTCCGCGTGTTGATGGATAACCAGTACCACGGACGGGAACTGGCCGCCTACGCCCGAAACGTGCTGGATCTTCGACGGGTGGTCAGCATTGTGGAAACCGACAATGCAAGCTATTCTAAGACCTTCGAAAAATACTTCTCTAACGCTTTCGAAGAGTACGGCGGAATTCTGCTCAGGAGTATTCCCTACTCGGCGGCGGCCGCCATCGACTGGAAACCCGTCATGGCCGAACTCTCCGGACTGAACCCTGACGGAATCCTGCTGACCTGTCCCGCTCAGGACTTCGTGACCCTGGCCCAGAATATCCGCTCGGCAGGGCTCACTGCCCGGCTGCTCTCCGGGGCTTGGGCCTACACCGAAAACCTTCTGCACTGGGGGGGCAACGAACTCAAGGGGAGCATTTTCGTCATCGACTTTGCGGCAGACAATCCAAGCCCGGAATACGTCGCGTTTTCGAACGCCTACAAACGACGTTTCGGCAACACGCCGAACTTTGCTTCGGCCTTTGCCTACGAAAGCGTCCTGGCGCTGGCCGCAGGACTGCGCAAGACCGGCGGCTCTGCCCAGGGGTTGCTCGAAGCCATGGCTCCGAGCGAACCAATCAAGGGGGTTGTGGGCACCTTCTCCATTGATCAGTTCGGCGATGTGAACCGCGACATCTTCATCGTGACCGTGCGTGATGGCCAGTTCAGCACCATCGGACTTCGTCAGGGGCAGCCCCAAGAGCGCCTTCCATGATACGAAAACTCAGACAACGCCCGGCGCCCCCCTCCTTAAGCGGCCTGCTTCGGCAGAACCTGACACGCTGGGTGCTCTTCCCCAGCCTGTGCTTCATCCTCCTGCTCGGCGGATACATCACCCTTGAAAAGACAAAAGACTTCGAACGCAGAAACATCATCATCGCCCAGTCGCTCAGCAAGCAGATCGTCTCTCATGTGGCGGACGCGGAAAATGCCCTGGGCTCCCTGGCCCAGACCATGGCCCGCTACGACGACTTCTGGTTTCAGACGATGCTCAACAACTTTCTTCAGTCAGCTCATCACATGGAGCGGCTGCTGTACCTTGACGCAGACGGCAAGATACTGGCCTCGGCTCCGGCCCGAAGCGAACTGCTCGCCATCAGGCAGTTCATCGACAGGGTTACGTCCCGCCCGTCCATCATCTCTCCCCCCATCGCTTCGCCGATCACTCACGACATGGTGGTCTATCTGGGAGTACGCGGTCCTGACGGCAAGGTGCTGGCAGGAGAATTGAGCATGCAAACCTTCCAACACCACCTTGAAGATCTGCTGCCCAGAACCGAAGGCTCGGTGGTCCTGTGCGACACCTTCGGCAACCTCATCTCCCATCCCGACTCCAACCGGGTGGCCACTCAGGAAAACATCGGCCACCTGCCCATCCTGCGGGACACGCTCGAAGGACATACCCGGACCGCCTTCTACCGTGAGCATGGAGCGGGGTACATCGGCACGGTCTTCAAGATCGAACCACTCAATTGGATCATTCTCATATCCAGGCCCGTTGAAGAGGTCTTTCTTCCCCTCCTCGGTCCGATCATCGCCTTGTTGAGCCTGATCCTGCTGATCTTCGCCCTGTTCGTGACCGTACTCAAGTTCAAACTCAATCGCACCATCGTCACCCCATTCGCCCAATTCACTGATTTTATTGAACAAGCAACAAGGGGCCACTACCAGACAGCCGAAAAACGCGACCAAAGCTTCGCCGAACTGGCGATCATTGAAGAGAAATTCAGCGAAATGATCGAACAGATCGCCCGGCGCGAAAACGAAATCAGGGAAAGTGAGGCCCGCTTCAGGCAATTGGTAGAAACCATTCGCGAAGTTTACTGGATCAGCGATCTGGCAGACGACAGCGTCATCTATGTCAGTCCGACCTATGAAACCGTCTGGGGACGCCCTCGGCAATCGCTCATCGACAACCCCGAATCATTTTTCCTCTCCATCAAACCGGCTCACCGCTTGGCCGTGGTTGAGGCGTTCAACACGCTCCGCCTGGAAGGCTTTGAAGTCGATGAAGAATTTCAGATAGTCCTGTCTGATGGTCGAGAGCGCTGGATTCGTGCACGGGCCTTCCCCATCCACGACCAGCACGGGGTCAGAGTCCGCCTGGCGGGCATGGCCGAGGACATCACCGGACACAAGGCCGAGCAACACGCCCTGCTGGAAGCCAAGCAGAACGCCGAAGCGGCCAGCAAGAGCAAGACCGAGTTCCTGACCAACATCAGCCACGAGTTGCGCACCCCCCTCAGCGGCATTCTGGGCATGCTTCAGCTCACGCGGGAGTCACGGCTGACCCGAGAGCAGGCGGAGTACATCGACACGGCCATCAGTTCGAGCAAGGTGCTGCTCAACGTCATCAACGATATCCTGAACATCGCCCAGATCGAGGCCGGCAAACTGACCCTGAACAGCCAGCCCTTCCCGACCCACGAGGTGCTCAACACCATCTACCGCTTCTTCAGGCACAACGCCAAGTCTAAGAGCATTGAACTGACCATTGAAACAGAGTCGGAATTTCCGCCTATCCTGGTGGGCGACGAGGTGCGCATCCGCCAAATCCTGTTCAACCTGGTAGGCAACTCGGTCAAGTTCACCGACCAGGGACATATCCGCGTCTGGGCGGGCACTCTGCCCAAGCGGCGCGACGACGGAACCGTGGACGTACTCCTCATAGTCGAAGACACGGGCATCGGCATTCCCCCGGACAAGCTCGACTATGTCTTTGAGTCCTTCACCCAGGTGGATGGCACTTTCACGCGCCAGTATCAAGGGACCGGACTCGGTCTTGGCATCGTCCGCAGCCTTGTGGGCTCCATGCACGGCAGCATCACCGTGGACAGCGAAGAGGGATCGGGCACCACCATGTATGTGACGCTTCGCCTGGGGTTGCCCGCAAAAGGAAGCGTACCGCAAACACGGCGCATGAACGAGCAAACCATGCCCGAGCGCAGCGGCCTGTCCATCCTCCTGGTGGAGGACGATCGCGTCAATCAGCTGGCCATCAGCAGAATGCTTGAAAAGCTGGGGCACCACGTCACCTGCGCCGACAACGGCAGAATGGCCCTCGAACTCCTTGAAGGATCGCGGTTCGACTGTATTTTCATGGACATCCAGATGCCCGAGATGGATGGTATGGAAGCGACAAGACGCATCCGCACCGCACCGGAGCTGGCCGATGTCTCCGACATACCCGTGGTGGCCATCACGGCTCATGCCATGCCCAAGGACAGGGACGCCTTCCTTGAGGCGGGGATGACCGACTACCTTTCCAAGCCAGCCACTTTCCACGAACTGGCCAGGCTGATCGACAGGCTGCCCCTCTGAGCCTGGGGCATTCCTACCAGTCGGTGCGCCCAACGGGAATGTAAAAGAATTCCACACGCCTGTTGATCCGCCTGTTCTCCTCAGAAATGCCCGGCACCAGCGGTTTTGCGCTCGCATAGCCCACCGCCTTCATGCGCCTGGCGGGGATGTCGGAATTTTCGAGGATAAAGCGCAGACAGGCAGCGGCTCGAGCGGCCGAGAGTTCCCAGTTGGAAGCATACGGACCGGCTTCAGGCGATTCGCCGTCGGTATGGCCGCGAATGACCAGGTTGAAATTCCTGTTCTCCATTCCGGCGATGACTGCGGCCAACGCCTCGTGCGCCCGGGGCGTCAATTCTGCCGACCCTTCGCGAAACACGGCGCTGTTGTCGAAGCGGAGCATGACCCCGGACTTGTCCGCGCTGACCCGGGCCATGTGGGTCAGATCCCTGGCCCGGATGAAATCCCTGAGCCGAGCGCCCACCTCCACGATCTCCCGATTCTCGCGTACGCTGCGGCGTTCGGCGAAGGAGGCGTCGACAAAAGGCGCAGACAGGGCGCCGCTATCCTCCTCCTGAACTCCCAGCGCCTGCTGGATGGAGCCCATGAGCAAACGGAAGTTGGTGATGTCCATATTGGTGAAGGAAAGCAGGAGAACAAAAAAGCACAAAAGCAGCGTCACCATGTCGGCAAAGGTAGCCATCCAAGGAGGAATACCCGGCTCTTTTTTAGGCAGAGCGGTTTTGACGCCTTCCTGGGGCGACGGCTGACTGTCGATCTTTTTGGGCATGTCTTTCCGTCTACTACCAAGCGTCGCGCTGGGGCATGTGCAAATAGAATTCCACGCGCTGGTTCTTCAGACGGTGCTCGTCAGAGTCGTTGGGCACAGCGGGCCGCGTGTCGGCGTAGCCCACGGCCTTGGCGCGGTTGATGTCGATGCCGCCCTTGCGCAGGATGTAATCCAAAGCCACGGCCGCCCGGGCTGAAGACAACTCCCAATTGGAAGGAAACTTTGCGGTCGCGATGGGTCTGTCATCGGTATGGCCTCGCACCACAAGACTGAGCTTGTATTCCCTGAGCACATCAATGACCTTGTCGAGCACCCTGTCGGCCCCGGGTGCCAGCTCCGCCGTCCCTGGACGAAACAGTACGGCCGAGTCCGCGCCGAAAACCACGCCGTCGCGGTCCGCGCTTACCCCGGTGCCTTCCTGGATCATCCGATCCTCGTTTTCCATCAGGGACTTGATACGCATGATCACGCCGAGCAAGAGTCTGTCGTCCGGGGAAATGCGGTCCACCATCTCCCTGGCGGACTGGCTGGTATCGAACCGGGCCATGGTGTCCGAAACCGTGCGCAACTCCCTGACGCCAAATGCCCCCCGAATGGACCCGAGGGCATCGCGATACTTTTGCTCGCTCTGCTCGGCAAAGGAGAGCAAAAGTACGAAAAAGCACAAAAGCAAGGTCATCATATCCGCAAAGGTTGCCATCCACGGCGGCAACCCCGGAGCCGGAGACGGTTCATGCAGCGGCTTTCGCCTGATGACGGGTTCTTCTTTTCTGGCCATTGCCTACCGTGCCCGCTGTTGTCTTGCCATGAATCAGGGTTTGACCTGTGGACCACTGGCCGCACCGGGTCCATCGGCCCGGTCAGGTCTGCTCGCGCATGGCGGGTGCCAGGAATGCCTGAAGCTTTTCCCGGACCACGCTGGGATGGTCCCCCCGCTGAAGCGAGGCCACACCTTCGATCATGATCTGCATGAACAGACAATCCTCGGCCGAGCGCTCCTCCAGCTTGGTGGCCATGGGCAGGAACACGCAGTTGGCCAATACCGCGCCATAAAAGGTCGTCAGCAGCGCCACGGCCATGGCCGGGCCGATGGAGGAAGGATCGGAAAGATTGGAGAGCATGTTCACCAGTCCGATCAAGGTACCGATCATGCCAAAGGCCGGGGCCATGGTGCCCATGCCCCGGAACACGGATTGCCCCTGCCGGTGCCGTTGCTTCATGAACTCAAGCTCAATCTCCATGACCGACCGGACCAGGGTCTCGCTCGACCCGTCAACAACCAGCATGACGCCCTTTTTGAGGAAAGGATCTTCAATGGGCACCTTCTCCAGGGACACGAGGCTCTGTTTGCGGGCAGTGTCTGCCAGGGAGGAAATGAGGCGGATAATCTCCTGTGGGTCGTTGGACTTGAACAGCAAAGTCTTCAACCCCACCTTGATGGTGCCGATGACCACGCTCAAGGGAAACATGACAAAGGTCACCGCAAATGTCCCGCCGATGACCACCGCCACAGAGGGAATATCGATGAATCCTGCAGCATTGCCACCCATAAAGATGGCGGTCAAAACAAGCCCGAACGCACCGAGCAGGCCAATCAGCGTTGCGATGTCCATACCGTCTCTTATTTCATGAATTTGTGAGCCGATGCGCCAATCCTGACCTCATCGTTCTCATGGTAAAAGAACACGTCTTCAAGATAGTCGTCCACCTTCAGAAAGGCCGAACCGATACTGATCTCCACGCCGGGTCTTACCACTCCGGGCACAAGAATCCGGCACCTGTCCACCTGTCCGGTCCCCCGGATGCCCTCCCAAAGCTTGACCTTGAGTGTCTTGAGAAGGTCGAGTTCGCGATTGACCGAGGCAAGCCGTATCCCGCACTGTTGGGGGTTTTCTCCCCGCTTGATGGATTTTTCGCAGGCGGCCATCTCTTCAAGCAGAGCGGCGATGCGCCTGTCGTATTCAGCGTCGGCAAAAAGCAGTCCGGGGTCATACCCCACCACCAGCGAGGTGTCTGTGTCCAAGCCGCCTCCCAGCTGCTCTCCCACGTAGACATACTCGTGGCAGTGGATGCGGCCGCCGGTAAGCCTGCCGCCCACAGCCAGTCTGCGGCCCGCATACACGTCGCTGTGCATGAGAGCACCCTTGACCAGAATATCCTCACCGGCCTTGATGGTGGCATATTCGCAGAAGGCCAGCTTCATGGTCCGCCCGGATTCGAGAAAGGCAGTCTTGCCGCCCTTGACGCCACCCCGGCAGTTAAGGCCGCGCAGGGCCTCCACCCGGGCTCCTTCGACCTGGCCCTGTATGGTGACATCGCGTCCCCGGACCACAAACCCGCCCCGCGCAGAACCTCCGATGATCACGTTACCGATAAAGTTGATGTTTCCGGTGCGAAAATCCACTTCGGAAGGCAAGGTCAGGGTGTCGAGGACCACGATCTTTCCGTCACGGTAGCACACGTATCCGTTCACCGCCGCAAAAAGCTTGTCAGGACTGGCTCGCTTGATGCCCGTCCCCTTGCCTGCGGGAAAGACCTTGTCATCAAAAACGAATCGCGGATCTGCCTGCCCTTCGGGCATGTCGGCCAGATCCATCCACTGAGCGATGACATCCCCGGCCTCGACACTCTGCACGAAGTTCAGCTCATAATGATCGACGCTGCCGTCGTCCTGGCGCTCAGGTCTGAGGACTTGCTGATCCTGATGGGGATTGAAATGATGTTTGAGCCAATACGGCATTGCGACCCTGGGCGGACCCATTGACAAAAAGGGAGTGGCTCGCAAATAACGAGCCGCAACTCACGAGATTGACACACTTTTACAACTCTTCAAAGGGTATTTCAATTTTTCTGGGCCGTCAATGATTATGCCCGCTCCACCTAAATCCAGATCCCTAAAGATTATCAAAAAAATGACGATACAGAAGTTGAGACAGAAGCTGTAGGCCAGGAGTATTCGTGCAACACCAGGGAGGGAGACCATGAATTTCTCCGCAATATCAAGGGAGCGCGAGCCCCGCTTGGAGGGCGTTGCCCCCGCCAGGGCAGCGGTCACGTCCCCTGCCCGCGATCCGGGGAGCAAAGAAACGCCGCACCCCCTCAACGGCATTAACGAAAAGCACACCCCCCTTTCCAGAGAGGAGGTGGCCATCCTGGCCGCTGAAATGGAAAAGACGCTCGAAGCCAACAACGTCAAGCTCAAGTTCAATATCATTGAAGAAAATGACACCATCCAGGTCGAGATCGTCAACGGAGAGGGAAAAACCATTCGCAAAATCCCGAGCGATGACATGATCAAGCTTTCCAAATCTCTGGAGAACCTGGAGCGGGGCTTCCTCGACACCCGATTCTAGCCCAAGACGATCACAACGCCTTCCGCCCCCTCCCCGCCATTGGCGGGCAGAGGCGCTCCTGAATTGCCTTTTTCTCATTGGCTTGCCAGTCACGTCCGCATCAGGCATATTGTCATCAGGACACCCAACACCGGAGGCCGCCATGTCCGGCATGAGCATTTCCACCGAGTCCGTGTCCGCGCTGACTGAAAACCTGATGCGCGGCGCAGAGACAGTCAAGGAATCCACAAGCACCGTTCTGTCCGCAGCAAATCGCATCGGGCCGGACACTTCCGAGCAGGCGATAGCCGGGGCAGAGGTGGCTTCTCGCACCAGCGAATTCTTCGGCTCAGGGACGGATTTCGGCTCCACCGGCACCGACCCCGACACAGCGCAAGCGGTCAACAACACCATCATGAGTGGCCGCGGCGCCGTGGCAGACCTGACTGTCTGACACCCTACCCAAGGAGATTTCCCTGTGACCAAAATCATGTACATCAAGGCATCCCCCAGGGACGCACGCTCCCATTCCATTGCCGTGGCCGACCGCTTCATCAAGGCGTGCCGCACCGCTGATCCAGGAGTAGAAATATTGGTGCGCGATCTCTTTGCCATGGATCTGCCCCCTCTGGACGGGCCGACATTGACGGGCAAGTACAACATCATGCACGGCCGTCCCTTCTCCGAAGCGGACAAAAAGGCGTGGAACTCGGTGGAGACGGTCATCGCCGACTTCAAGAGCGCAGACAAGTATGTCTTCGCCATCCCCATGTGGAACTTCTCCCTGCCCTACCGGCTCAAGCACTACATGGACATCGTGGCCCAGCCCACCTATACCTTCGTACCCGAGGGCGGTGGCTACAAGGGGTTGGTCAACGCCCCTGCCTTCATCGCCTACGCCCGGGGCGGCGACTACCCCGAGGGCTCGCCCTACAATTTCCAGGAAGACTACATGACCTTCTACCTCGGCTTCATAGGCATCACCAACGTGAAAAGCGTGGCTGTGCAGCCCACTCTGGCCGGGGACGAACTTCGCGACGCCTCCAAAGCCCGGGCCATCGAAAAGGCCCTTGAGATCGCCCGGACCTTCTGAGCCAGACGCCCAAAGACAAAGAAGCCCCCGCCACATGGTGACGGGGGCTTTTGCTTTCTATTGCCGAGCTGTTACCAGCTCTTGGCCCGCTGTACCTCCAGGGCTTCTTCCTGCTCTTCAAAGGAGACGAAGCCAGCGTGGCGCATGGCATCCTCCACGGTATGATGCCAATCCCAGCTGGCATAGATGACGGGCTTATGGAACATGCTGCGGAACTGCTCCATTTCCTGACGATAAAACTCCTCCTTGGGCGTCTCCATGTGCTCGCGAAGCTGCTCGCTGAAACGATCCAGCTCGCCCTCGTACCACTCCATGAAGTCCTCGGGGGACTTGTACTTCTTGAGAATGTGTCCGTAGCTGTTGGCTTCAAGCAGTTTGCGCAACCGATCCATGTGCTGCTGCTTGAGCCATTTGCCCAGATCACGGGTCTTGATGTTTTCGGCCTCGACAGCGGCCATATCGAACTTGGTCTGCCGATAGGTGTCGGGCACCACAGAGGCGGACACGATGCCGGCCACAGTCACAAGTCCGCGCAAGATGACACTGTTGCTCACGCCCTGGCCGCAGAAGCCCACCTTTTTCCCCGCCTTCTGGCCGGCGAAAATGGCCGCGAGAATGGCCCAGACCACTGCCGGATCCTCCTCGTCGTAGATGTGCTGAAGGCTCGCGTTGTCACGGTCAGTGGCCAGCACCATCTGAGTCATGTCGTTGGAACCGATGGAGAAACCGTCCACTTCCTGCAGGAACTCCTTGCACAAGATGGCGTTGCTCGGAATCTCGGCCATGAGGATGACCTTGAGATTGTCACGGCCGGATTCCAGGTTGTGGACCTGCTTGAGATAGCGCTTCATGCTCCTGGCCTCTTCCAGCGTACGCACGAAGGGGAACATGATGCTCAGATTCTTGCCACCGTAGATGCCCCGAGCCAATTTGAAGGCCTCCAGCTCCCAGTCGTGGATGTTGCGCGACACGCCCCGGTAGCCGATCATGGGGTTGTCCTCGTGCGCCTCAAAGAGCAGGCCGCCCAGCAAGTTGCGATACTCGTTGGACTTGAAGTCCGTGGTACGGTAGACGATGGTGCTGCCGTAAAAGGCCATGGCAAAGAGGGCCAGCCCCTGGGCCAGGGTCTGAATGTAGTTTTCCTTGCCCGAGGTGTAACCGCGGGCCTCAAGCAGATTGCGGATGCGCTCGGGCAGCGTGGCCACCTCGTCCATCTCGGACTTGAGCCCCATCTTGAGGGCTACCTCCTCGCGAAGGGCCGTCACCTGATCGAGATAGGCCACGATCTCGGGATTATCCTTGAGTCGTTTGACATACTCGGCCACAATCTGCTCGTGTTCCTGGCGGGTTTTCCACGCCTCGCTGCGCGGCTCGGGCATGGGTTCGAGCATGTCATGGTAGCCGAGGATGACCGCCACATGGGCCTCCAGGTCAATGGAGGTCTTGAGCACGTCCAGACGGTCGGTGGCATAGGAGATGTGTTCGTCGAGCTTGTGGTCCATCTCGCGCAGCTTGCGGTGCATGGCCAGCACCTCGTCGGTGCTGCGCGCACCTTCCTGCTCGGCCAGGGAATCCATCCTGCCGGAAAGGCCGGTAATCAACCCGACGTACTCGCGCAGCTTCAGTGGCATCCGAATCAGCCCGGCGGCGAGCTGATCCTTCATCGCCTTGGTCAGATGGCTGTCCATCTGCTGGATCTTTTCCTCGACCAAATCGTTGAGGGTATCCTTGTCATAGGCTTCAAGGGCCATGGGATGGACACCGATGTTGCCGAGCATGAACTCGGCGCGCAGCAGACCGATCTCGAAATCGGGCACGGTGCGCAAGCGGGAAAGAAAAAGGGCCTGCCCCACGTCGGCCAGGATGAGGCCCACTTTGGTCTTGGTGGCTGGCAGCTCGGCAAGATTGATCTCGCCGCCCACCTGCACCAGGGGAAGTTCGCCGCGATAGACCTTGCCGCCCGAGCCGTCCACCGTGATCTGCTGGCCGTCAAGGGAGCGCAGAGCCTCAAGCCGCTGGATGCCGATGACGGCCGGAATGCCCAGCTCACGCGAGGTGATGGCCGCATGGCTGGTGTCGCCGCCCACGTCGGCCAGGATGGCCGAGGCGATACGCATGCCCGGAACCATGTCCGGGTCCGTCCGTTCGGCTGCCAGGATATCGCCCTTGTTGATCTTGTTCAATTCCAAGGCCGAACGCAGATATTTGACCGTGCCCTGCCCTGCTCCCCGCGATGCGCCGTTGCCTTCAAGGATGACCTCGGCCGAATCAATGGCCTTCTTGTCCACCTCAAGGCGACGCATGAAAATGGTGTCCGGGTGCTGTTCCAGCTCCTCGTTCCAGCGGGTTTCCGGACGCGCCTGCACGAACCAGAGCCTGTCGGTCTTGTCGATGCAGAACTCGGTGTCCATAATCATGTCACCGTAGGCTTTGGAAATGGCACGAACGCCATGAGCCACCATCTCGGCCTGGGCGATGGAAAGCGCCCAGCGCGTAACCTCGTTGTCCGGCACTTTCACCACATGGGTGCCACTGCCGTCTTCCTTGTAGACAATCTTCTTTTCCTTGCAGCCCATGTAGCGAATGACCACTTCACGATTGCCGTCGCGCTGGAAGACGTAGAACTTGTCCGGGGTGACCATGCCACCCACCACGGCCTCTCCCAGGCCATAACTGGCATCGATGGAGACAAGGTCGTTGCGGTCCGTACCCCGGCAGCCGGTGGCAGTGTCGGCGCTGAAGGCCGTACCCGAGATGACCGGGTTGATCATGCGCATGATGCAGACCGAAAGGGAAGTGTGTTCGATGGCCCATTCCTTTTTGGCGGTCTCGGCAATGGAATCGTTGCCGGTCTCCTCGGCCTTGGTGATGGCGTCGAGGATCGCCTCGCGGCGGTAGGTCATGGAACGCAGGTTGTAGGCAGAGGCACAGTCCCAATGATAGGCTTCGAGGCACTCGTCGGCTCCGACGATGTTCAGGTAGGTATCCTGAAGCCCGGCAAACGCCTTTTTGCGGCTGTCTTCGCCTGCGGCCGAAGAGCGCACGGCCACGGGCACATCGTCCATGCCCGCCTCCTTGCAGATGGACTGGTAGGCGTCCTTGACCTCGCCGCCGATGGCCTCAGGCACCTCGACGGACAAAATGGCGGACTGGACCAGCACAGAACGCTTGCGCAGCTGATCGATGCCTTCCGGCGAAGTGGCAAAACCCTCGACCACGTTGTTGATGAAGGTGCGCAGCTTGATGGGTGTGCCGGATTGTTTGGCAGACTGCTCGCGGATCTTGCGACCCACGCGACGAACGAATTTCTGAAGGAATTCAGAATCCTGGTTGACCTCGTCCGAGTGCCAGTCCACCTGGTTGTATTCCTTGTCCACGGTGGAGCGCACCACGGCCGCGTTGACCTTGGTTTCGTCAAGGATGATATGGAAAGCGTGCGAGGAAATGGCCCGGAACTCCGGAGCCCTGATGCCCTGGACCTGACTGATTATGGCGGTGTTGTAGTTCTTGCCGCCGACGAGAAGCTCGGCCTCTTCGCCAATCTGTGTGATCTCGGCACCGTTGAGAACCAACTTCTCTTTGAGACTCTCAGTGTTTGCCCCCGTATTGGCGGCCTTGGCGTTTTCAGCCTTCTGGGCGGGCTTTTTCTGGGTCTTGGCCATTTCTTCCTCCTGGAAAGTCCGTGCGGTTCGGGACGAAATCCCAATTCCCCCCGATCCGAGGCCCACGGCTCCCTGCTGATGATTAGTGAACAATCAAAGAGCAATCCCGATTTTGTCCTGGACTACCCGCTTACAGGGTAATCCCCCACCCCGTCAATGATACAGGGCTGAAACGGGCCGCATTTATCATCTTGCCGCACAGCCCCCCTGCTTCCCGCAGGGGAGACGCTCTCTACATCTTCTGTCCGCAGTTGGGGCAGAAATTGCACTCCTCGCCGGGAACCTCGAACTTGCATGTGGGGCATACTCCGGCCGATGGGCCGAGCACCACAAGCAACTCGCCTTCGACCACAGGAACCATTTTTCGGTCCTCGGTGTAGTTGGCGGACTTGATGACCCGACGGACCACGCCGTCTATGGGCGCAAGCACGGACTTCTCCTGCTTCATGATGGAGATGTTGAAAAGTTCCTCGCCCACCCTGACCCTGTCACCGGGCCGCACATGTGTCACCCAGAGGTCGCCGTTGCTAGGCGAACCAACATGGTAGATGTTGGAGGGATCGGCCATCTCGCTGCGTTCCTTGCCGCCCACCTCGGGCTCTGTCACCCGGACCTGATGGCTCATGATCTCCGAGTCGAGCACATAGCGAACCACGGCCATGCCGTTCTCGTCAGGCTCGGAGATGTCGAGGATGCGCATGATATGCGGCTTGCGGCAGTTGCCCTGGAAGTTGAGCACCACCCCTTTTTCCAGCCCCTCGAACCAGACATCCACGGGCAGGTTGTTGACGTTGCCGTACTTCTCGCAGAACTCGATGGTGTTGATGGCGTCACCCGGATGGTTGAGATACATGATGAACTCTTCCTCGGTGGGCTGACGATGCAGCCGGGCCTGAAGCGCCTCGCGCTCTGCGGCGAGATCCACATCTTCCAGCGTGGTCAGCGGCGAAGCCTCGGTGCGCTCGGCAATGGCGGTCTCCCATCCCTTGCCAAAGGCGGACTGGTAGACCCAGTCGGCCGGGAAACCCAGCGGCAGCTTGCCGAACTTGCCGAGCAACAGGTTGCGGAAAGCGTCGTTTGAGTCGCGATAGAGATCAAGCCGGGCCTCGCGCTCAAGATCGGTCAGGTCCGCCTCGTTGCAAAGGTTGACGATATCAAGGACGTTGAGCAGGCGACGCACCTCGCGCTCTCCGCCACGCTTGTATGCGCCGGTCACGGCCAGGAAGGCGGTGTTCCAGGTGATCTGCGAACCCGGAGTGACATCGTGGTATCGAACCACCTTGCGCGTCCCTTCAAGGAACTTGAGCATGTAGGGCAAAAGCCTGATGTAGCCCTGCTTGAGCGCCCCCTCCTGAGAGGACGATGTGGCCCCGCCGGGCATGCCATGGCGGACAACATCGTGATCGATACCCTGAAAATACGGTGCAGTATAGCGGTCGTAATAGGGCATGACCTGCTTGAGCAGGAAATTGGTGGAGCGGATCATGTCCTTGTCGAGATGGGTCTTCAGGCCGATCTCGTCCTCAATGTAAGCAGCGGTGGAAAGCACCTCTCCCTGACCGTACCAACGCACGGCCGCCCCCACGGCAACATCCACGATGTGCGCTCCGGCCTCGGCTGCCGCCCCCATGGTGGGCACGAACAGGCCATCAGTATAATGGCGATGGCTATGGATGACCAGTTCCGGGTACTTGGCCCGGATGGCCCCGATCAAATCGCGCATGAACCGGGGCGGGCACACGCCCGCCATATCCTTGAGGCCGAGGATGATCATGCGCTCGGCCTTTTTGGCGCTCACTCCGGCCACATCGGCGCACATGGCAATGATCTCGTCGGTGACACGCACATAGCGGTCCACATCAAAGCCCTTGGCCCAGGACAGGGACAGAGCCGGCTCGAAGATGTTCTTAGTCGAGGCGAGCGCCACCTCGGCGAATGGCCGCATATTCTCAATATGATTAAGAAAGTCGAAACAACGAATAACGTCGTAATGCTCATTGATCATCTCGCCCGTCAGGCGCATGACATTCTTTGGCTGGGGCTTATAACCGAGGACGTTGGTTGATCGGATGAGGATCTGCTTGAGCGTGTGCGGGGCAAAGCGGTTCCATTCCGCAGCCTCGGCAAAGGGATAGGTCATATTGGCCAGCATGGCCACGTGAAAATGCGCCCCGCCGCCGTTCTCAAGGGAGAAAAAGCCGCACTTGTCCAAAGTCGGACCGATGATTCGGTCCTCGGCAAGACGGAAACGGTTGCCGCTGTTGGATTGGGTGATGTCGCGGGTGGTGGTGTCCGTCATGTGGACAATACCCGCCTCGCGGTCCGTGCGCAGGGTGTCGAGGATGGTGTCTCTATCCATGCCGCGGGTGATGTGAGGCTCGAACCAAGTTGCCACCTCAGGCGGGTCCGCCAGCTCAAAACGGCCGACCCGCTTGTCGTCGCGACCCCGATATTCGCCAAGGCGCACATATTTGTTGTAACCGAGGGCTGAAATCTCGGCCACCAGCCGGGTCAGGCGTAGCGAGTCGGGCTCACGGTCCGAGTAGTCCATGAGTTCCGCATAGTTGTGGCGGACAAAATTGGTGTCGTAATCCGCCTCGATGAATTTCGGGTGTTCAACAATCTTACGATGGAAGGGAACCGTAGTCTTGACCCCGCTGATCATGTATTCGCGCAGGGCGCGGCTCATCAGGGCCACGACCTTGTTCCACGAGTTGCCGTAAGCGATGAGCAGCGCAGCCGCGGAATCGTAGTTGGAGGGGAAGCGGTAGCCGTCTCCCACGCAGGAGTCGATGCGGATACCCTGGCCGCCGGGCGACACATACCGGGTGATACGCCCGGAGTTGGGCTCGAAGTTCTTCTGGGGATTCTCGCAGTTGATACGGCACTGGAACGCCCACTGGTAGGGCTTGTTGGTCTCTTCGGAAAAACGCAGCTTGGAGCCGAAGGCGATGGCTATCTGCTCCTCGACAAGATCAATGCCGTAGCGACACTCGGTGATGCCGTGCTCCACCTGAAGTCTGGTATTGACCTCAATCAGGAAAGGCTCGCCGTCGGCTGCCACAAGAAACTCCACCGTGGCCAGCGAGTAGTAGCCCACGGCCGCCACCAGCCGCCGCGAATACTCCTTGAGCTTTTCGCGCAGGGCCTCGGAATACTTGGGCCAGGGCGATGGAGTGATCTCCACGAGTTTCTGATGATTGCGCTGCACCGAACAGTCGCGCTCGTCAAAACAAAAAATATTGCCGTAATGGTCGGCGATGACTTGGATTTCTATATGGCGCACAGAGGTGAGCAGCTTTTCCACATACAGCCGAGGATTGCCGAAGGAAGCCTGAGCAAGGGCCGAGGCTTTGGAAAAGGCGTTTTCCAGTTCTTCGTCGCGATAGACCTCATAGATGCCGCGTCCGCCCCCGCCGCCCTCGGCCTTGAGCATGACCGGAAAACCGATCTTGTGGGCGATCTCGCGGGCCTCGGGGATGGAGACCGCGCCGTCGGAGCCGGGAACCACGGGTACGCCCTGCTCAATGGCCAGCTTGCGCACGGCCACCTTGTTGCCCAGGATACGCATGGGTTCCTGCCGGGGACCGATGAAAATGAGCCCCGCCTTCTCGCATTTGGCCGGAAAGGAATCGTCCTCGGCCCCGAATCCCCAGCCGGGATGGATGGCGACCACGCCGCTGGCCTTGGCCTCGCGGATGATGCGGTCAAGGTCGAGATAGGCACGGGGGTCGGCACCGAGCATGAGCAGCTCGTTGGCCCCGGAGGTGGCCGGAGATGTCTTGTCCACATCCGTGGCGGTCATGATCGCCTTGGCATTGAACATCTCTGTGATGGAACGGCAGATGCGCCTTGCGGGAATGCCCCGGTTGGCGACGAGAATCCGCTTTCCCTTGACCTCTTCCAGAACCTCTTCAAAGGTCTTCGGCTTCATGGAATTCACTGATCTCCTTGAGCATATGTGACCGAAATACATCGCACGGCCCATCCGGCCTCGCCGGACAGAGCCTATAGGGGAATTATGGAACCGGAGTAGAGAACAACTTCCCTGCCCGCCCGCCGCAGGACGAGCCCTCCCTTGGGAGAAAGGCCCGTTATTTCAGCCTGGTAAGAATCCTGTCCTTCCTCAGTGACATGAACACGTCGTCCATGCCAGGCCAAACGGCTGGTGACGGCGGACAGGAACCGCGCTGGCTCCAATTCGTCGAACAAGGTTGCATACACATTTCTTCCTCGGTTCACAAGGACTTCACACAGGGCCAACGGGCCGCCCCAAGGTGCCGCTATTCCCAGAATCCCGGCCGAAACAGAATGATCTTCGCGCATCAGCCCGTCAGCCGGTGACTCGACGACATTGAGGCCAAGTCCCAAAACGACCAGCCCGTTCCGCTCCTCGATAAGCATGCCTCCCACCTTTCGCCCGTTACGAAGAAGGTCGTTGGGCCATTTGATCTCGATCCGAAAGCCCAGGGGTTCCAACGCCTCGACGAACACATACCCGGCAATCAGCGGCAGCAAATCGGCAGAGGCCTCGCGCCAGGGGCCATCCAGTGGCGGCGCAGGCATGACCATCGAGACATGAAGATTGCCCGGAGACGAGATCCAGGGTCGCCTGAGCTGGCCGCGACCGCCGCGCTGACGCACCGCCACAACCGCATCCCAGGCCCCTAAGACTCCGGCCTCGGCCAGCAACCGCGCCGTTTCCATGGTCGTACCGCA
The DNA here is from genome assembly GCF_009729555.1 of Pseudodesulfovibrio alkaliphilus. NCBI lineage: Bacteria > Pseudomonadati > Thermodesulfobacteriota > Desulfovibrionia > Desulfovibrionales > Desulfovibrionaceae > Pseudodesulfovibrio > Pseudodesulfovibrio alkaliphilus. Next base: position 166,907 of record NZ_WODC01000008.1, on the reverse strand, counting down.
TTCCTCGACAACCACAATCACCTGTTCCGGCTTCGGCATGGTTCCCCGGACGCCCTCAAGACCACTCCCCCGGGCGACCGCGAATCGACCCAATCCGCCCACTTCCACGCCTCCGGTCCACGGCCCGAAGGCGCGTATGTCCGCGTCCCAGGTCGGGTGCGCCCGTGCCAAGGACTCGAGAGAGGTCGGGGCCACCTCGTGACCATGACCCGATTCCCATGCAAAAATTCCTGGTGGCAGCATGTGTTACCTTATGATAAATTCCATGCAATGAATGTGTATCTGGCAGGCGGCGCGGTCCGCGACCTTCTCCTGGGCAGACCCGTCACCGACAGGGATTATCTGGTCACCGGGGCGACCAGACAGGAATTCCTCAGGCGCTTTCCCGAGGCAAGAGAGGTCGGCCGAAGCTTTCCGGTCTTTCTCCTCGACGGACTCGAGTTCTCCTTTCCGCGCAAGAACTTCATCGACGAAGAACTACGGTCGCGAGACCTGACTGTCAATGCCATGCTCCTCGCCCGCGACGGCAGTCTTGTCTGCCACCCGAACAGCCTGGACGACCTCTGGTCGCGCACCCTGCGCCCCGCCTCGCTCCAATCGTTTCTGGACGACCCCCTGCGCGTCTTCCGTGCCGCCCGGTTCTGGGCCAAAATGCCCGACTTCTCCCCCCACCAAGAACTGGTGGAGACCATGAAACTGGTGGCCGCCAAAGGACTGCTCGACCACCTTCCGGCCGACCGCGTCGGCCAAGAAACGCGCAAGGCCCTGCTTTGCGAATCCCCAGGCAACTATCTTAGATTACTAGCAAAAACAAATTGCCTCGTTCCCTGGTTCTCAGAGTTCAAGCAAAGCATGAACATTCCTGCGGGGCCTGCCCCCTACCACGACACCGATGTGCTCGAACACAGCTGCCGCGTCATGGACAGTCTGGCTGGTGATGCCGTGGCCGTGTGGATGGGATTGTGCCACGACATAGGCAAAACCATTACGCCAACGGAAATGCTCCCCAGACACTTCGGCCACGACCAAGCCGGCATGGACATGGCCGATGCCCTTGCCCGACGAATCCGGCTCCCCAATGCCCTGGCCCTGGCCGGACGCAAGGGGGCGCAGTGGCACATGACCGCCGCCCGGTATCGCGAACTGCGTCCGGGGACCAAGGTGGACATGCTCATGGACCTGCACCGCTGCGGCATACTGCGGCGGCTATTCCGGCTCGTAAACGCGGATCAGGACGTGGACGACTGGCATCTGGCCGCTCGAGACATGCGCCGCGTCCTGGCGGTACGACTCGCCCCGGAGCAGCGCGACCTCGGCCCGGACTCCGGAGCCAGGCTCCGACAGCTTCGCGCGCAGTCCGTGGCCTTCCGTCAAAAATAATCGCTTTTTCGATCACCCCTCTGGAAAGGCGAAAGATTTGATGCTATGCGTTAAAAAAGGTCCTCTTCACGCCCCGGCCAAACCCGCCAACACGGAGCACTGCATGAGACTTGTCACCCGATCAGATTTCGACGGCCTTGTCTGCGCCACCTTGCTCAGACACCTCGACCTCATTGATGATTATCTCTTTGCCCACCCCAAGGACCTTCAGGATGGCAAAGTCGAGATCACTGCCAACGATGTGCTCGCCAACGTCCCCTACGTGCCCGGATGCGGACTGTGGTTCGACCACCATACCAGCGAGCGGGAACGGCTGGGCGACATCGATTTCAAGGGCGACAGCCGTCCCCTGCAAAGCTGCGCCAGGGTCATCCACGAATACTATGGACCCGACAGGTTCCCGGATTCCTTCGGCCCCATGCTCGACGCCGTGGACAAGGTGGACTCGGCCGCCCTTTCCGCCGACGAAATCGCCAATCCGACAGGCTGGGTCATGCTCGGGTTTCTCATGGACCCGCGAACCGGCCTTGGCCGGTATCGGGAGTTCCGCATCAGTAATTACCAGTTGATGCTCGACATGATCGAATATTGCCGAACCAAATCAGCCGAGGAAATCCTGACCCTTGATGATGTCAGGGAGCGGGTGCGGAAATATGAGGATGATTCTCCGGCATTTGTAGAAATGCTCAAAGAAAACAGTCAATTACACGGAAACGCCGTAGTGCTTGATCTGCGCATGTTGGACCGCATTCCCTGCGGCAACAGATTCATGATCTATACCTTGTTCCCGGAGTGCAACGTCAGTGTACGCATCCTATGGGGCTTCAAGCGGCAAAACGTGGTTTTTACCGTGGGGCACTCCATCCTCAACCGCACAAGCAAAACCGACGTGGGCAGCCTGATGCTCTCTCTGGGCGGCGGCGGCCACAAGGCTGTAGGCACCTGCCAGGTCTCCAAAACCGAGGTTTCTCAGACACTGGCGAGAATCCTCGATCAACTCAATACCGATGGCTAGCCCCGGAACGGAGGGGTGTCATGGACAGGAAGAAGCTCCTCATCGTTGACGACGACACGCGCTTTGCGGATCTCGTGGCCGTGAAGCTCGCGCCTCACGCGGACTGTGCCGTCTCGCCGAGCGGAGAGGACGCTGTCCTTCGCTTTCAGCACCAGCTCAGGAAAAACGAACCCTTCGACGCCGTAATCATGGACATCGTGATGCCCGGCATGTCCGGCCACGACGCCGTGGAAAAAATGCGCGAAACCGAACGCCGCAACCATATCGATCCGCGAAAGAGTTTCAAGCTGCTCATGCTTACCGCCCATCGGGACATGAAAAACGTCAGCTGTTCCTTTTTCCGCAACGGAGCCGATGCCTTCATTCCCAAGGAAAACCTCTCGGACAAGCTATTGAGCGAACTGCGCAAGCTCGGACTGGCCTGACCTGCGGTCAGCGAATGAGCAGATCGTTCATGGCCGCCTGCGCTTCCCCGGGCCGATCGCCAAACAAGGCGCGACTCATCCTTCCTATCCTCCCGGCCGCCTCGCGCAAGGGCGGCAGTTCCTGAATTTCAGGCAGCCCCAGTATCTCAAACTCCACCGGGGCGAAGCGCAGATCGTTGTCCAATGCCCCGTCATCCATGTAGGACACATCGCCGATAAGCCGCTCGCGTTCCGCGTTGACCGGGTCCATACCCTTGACATAGCGCAAGGTGCCGGTTGGGGTGCGATTGCGGTTCACCCGGCCCACCTCGGCGTTGATTCCTGCCGCGAACTGCCTGAGTCCCAGATAGTTGACCGTCAACTGCTTTCGCCCCCCGTCCCCATCCCTCACATGATAATGACCATGCAGATAGTCATGCACGGCCCGCTGCAGGAGATCATAACTTTTACGAACACATTTGACATAGCGGCCAGCCCGGGTCAGGGCCAGCGGAATACGAGTGAACAACGGCAAAGGCATGCCACGGCCAAAAGGAATGCAGGCGGGATCCACCTCAAGGGCCAGATACAACGATGCCTCGTTGCCGAGAAGCAGATGGTGCAGCCGCAGAGCGGCCCGCTCGATACCCGGTAGCAGCTCACGCAGCTTCCCGGTCATGGTCGCAAAGTCTGCCATGAGATCGTCGAGATTCCGGCGGTCTCCAAAATAGCCCTCAGCTATCTCGAAGACGACTTCCTTTTGCAACTGGTCCGCATATTCACTGAAATCAGCCATGGGAACTCCTGGCACATTGCCCGTTTATGAGGTATATACGCCCTATTCCCGCTTCCCGCAACGTATCGGAGAAACGGGCGCATCCGCCCCACTCATCGCCGAGGAGACCGCATGCTGTTAAACGAGCACATGAGCAAGGCCCTTTTCGCCAAAGCGGGCATTCCCGTTCCCCATGGACAGCCGGTTTTTCCCGGAAGCGAGGACGACTTCAACCCGCCCTTTGCCCTGCCCTGGATACTTAAGGCCCAGGTACCCATCGGCGGCCGGGGCAAGGTCGGCGGCATATTGCGCGTCAAGTCTTCCGACGCCTTCGCCCCTACGGCCCGCAAGCTCTTCGGCCTCGACATCCGGGGCCACCGCGTACCTTTCGTTCGCGTTGAACCTGTGGCGGCCATCCAACGCGAGATGTATCTGTCACTGACAGTTTCCCGAAGCCGGGGGTGCATCCTGCTCACCGTGGGCCGCGAAGGCGGAGTGGACATCGAGTCCGGTGGCCAGGGCAACCTTCTGGTGCAGGAAATACGCCTCCCGGCAGGAATATCGGCCCACCAGATGCGGGCGGCCTTTTTCCACCTCGGCCTGGACAAAGAGCGTTTTGCCGATTTTTCCACACTGATCAAGGACCTCTTCAAGGCCATGCTCGACAACGGCCTGCTCCTGGCCGAGATAAACCCTCTGATCATCACCGATGATCAACGCTTCGTGGCCCTTGACGCCAAGGTGGAGGTGGACGACAATTTCGTGGAACTCAACCCGGCCATGGAGGCGTATTATCAGCCGGAACACGCCAGCCCCGAGGAGAACGCCGCCCGCAAAGCCGGGTTTTCCTATGTGAGTCTTGACGGCTGGGTGGGACTGATGGTCAACGGCGCCGGACTGGCCATGGCTACCATGGACCTGCTCAACTTCTCGCGTCTGCCTGCCCGCAACTTTCTGGACCTGGGCGGCACGGCCGACCACGCACGGATGCGAACCGCCCTGGATTTGCTCTTTGGCGATACCCGCGTCAGAGCCGTTTTCATCAATCTTTACGGAGGAATTCTCTCATGCCGCAACGTAGCGCTGGCCCTGCGCGAGGCCTTGGGCGGTCACGAGCCTGAAAAGCCCATCGTGACCCGCATGGCGGGCAATGACGCGGCCGGAGGCGTGGAAGTGCTCACGGCCATGGGTTGCTCCGGATTACATCTGGCCCGAGACATGGCCGACGCCATCCGCATTCTGGATTCCATCCGCCCGGCCGACGCCCCGGTCATCGAATTTCCCGCCCCTGGTTCGGCCCTGCCCGAAGCCATGCCTGTCCCCAGAAACCATATGCCCACGAAGACTCTTGGCATCAGCGCGGACACGCCGATCCTGGTCCAGGGTATCACCGGCCGAGAGGGGCAGCTCCACACCCAACTGATGCAGGCGTACGGAGCCAATGTGGTGGCCGGAGTGACGCCCTTCAAGGGGGGACAGACAGTTCTGGGGGTACCAGTCTTCAATTCCATTGCCGAGGCCACGCGTGACCATGAGATCGGCGCAAGCATCATCTTCGTACCGCCGCGCATGGCCGCAGATGCGGTACTCGAGGCAGCCTGCAACAAAATCCCCTGGGCCGTGTGCATCACCGAGGGTATCCCCCAGCAGGATATGCTGGCGGTCTTCGAGCAGATCAACTCTTCGCCCACTCGGGTGGTCGGCCCCAACACGCCAGGTGTCATCCTGCCCGGCCGAACCAAGATCGGCATCATGCCTACCGATCCCTTCAGCCCCGGCCCGGTGGCCATCCTCTCGCGCAGCGGCACTCTGACCTACGAGGTGGCCTCGCGCCTCACGGCGGCAGGAATCGGCCAATCCGTGTGTATCGGCATCGGCGGCGACCCCTTTATCGGAGTCGACTATGTGGATGCAATTGAAATGCTTTGCAATCACGACGAAACCCAGGCCGTGATCATCCTTGGCGAGATAGGCGGCCGGGCCGAGGAAAACCTTGCTGAACACATAGTCCGGACCGGCTTCGCCAAACCCGTAACCGCGTTTATCGCGGGACGCACGGCTCCCCCCGGCAAAAGGCTGGGCCACGCCGGAGCTATCCTGGAAAAGGGTGACGGCGTGGACCGCAAGCTCGAAACCATGCGCAAGGCCGGATTCGCAGTCTGCGCAAGCCTCGAAGAGGTCGCCCAAATAGCCACCCGGAGACTCGGATGACAGGAATCCCCCGCCTGAGACGGGGGCGCCTTGATCCCGACATGATCATACACATCGATCAGCAAAAGAAAGCCTAACGAAATTCGCCATCCAGAAGCAAGTGGGAGAAATACCCCGCGCAAAAAGCGAGATAAAACGGCACAAAGCCACGCACCGTCTCAATTCCGCCAACAAAGGCGGGAATGAGCACAATGGGCAACGGCACCACGAGCATGGCCCACCAGGTATGTGTCCATCCCCGGTGCGAACCCATGGCCGGAAGCATGGCCAGCAGACCGAGCCACGCAGCCCAGACATACTGCTCGCGCACGATCAGACCAAGATCCACGGCCGCAAAGACCATGTAAAACAGTTTTTGCCCCTTGGAATCGGTATCCACATCCGGGAAGAGCGCACCCATGAGACAAAAACCAGTCAGACCGGCCGCAATGATCGGGGCAACGGTCAGCCAGCCCAGCAGTGTCGCGCCCACCAGCCCCATGACAGCAAAGAAGAGGCCACCAGCCAGATGTCCCTTGTAGCCGGGCATGGCCTCTACGCCGGGATCAGGACTCGCAGGAGGAGCGGACGCAGACGCTACGCAGCACGAACTCCCTGGCCTCCTCAAAGAGGCCGGGAATATTGTACGGGGTCAGGAACCGTGTACGCACCGCGCCCACGATATTGGCGTAGACCATAAAGGCCGTCTGAGTCACGGGCAGGTCCAGGATCGAGCCGTCCCTGATACCGCGCTGCAGAATTTCCTCGATCAGGTCGGTCAGCCCCCGGAACTTGGCAGCGATCTTCTGACGATCAAGGTCCGGGTTATCGTCGCTGAAGGGTGAACAGCGGATGATGGTCGGAAAGGTGCTCTCGTTGGCCAGGGTGAAGTCGAGATACGCTTTGACAAAGGTTCCCAGGGCTTCGCACCCGTTTTGGGTCTTGGCAGTCCGCTCGCGCAGCTCGAAGATCATGGTGTCCACCAACTCGCTTCCGGCGGCCATGAAGAGATTCTCCTTGCTGTCAAAGTAATGAAAGACAAGACCCGAGGCCACCCCGGCGCTTTCGGCCACCATCTTCATGGTTGTGCCCGCGTAGCCATAACGGGCGAAAAGCTCTTGGGCCGCCTTCAGTATACAGTCCTTTTTCGGTATCAAAACACTCCCCCTTCCAAGTCATTGCAATCGGAACCGCAACATTCCGATCCCCGGCGCCGCAAGGCCTCCAGGTCGGTCACTGACGCCAAATACGGCGCTTGCAAAAAAGATCAACTCCTCACGGGCAGGAAGCACCTCTCTGTTCGCATGGCCCGTAAGGCTCGAAAACTCGCCAACGGTTCAAGGACTTCGGTCTTGCCTTTCTCTTGCGCCTTGCATTTCACCATTCTTAAACAGCCTGCGATTTCGATATTGTCAACTGCCTGTTAGTATGGTCGGGATCATTGTTCAAGCGCAAATATGGAATCCGCTGCCTCGTCGAAAAGACAGAAAAAACGGCGAAATCCGCAGATTCCGCCGTCATCGGGTCGACCTGGAGTCTCTACATGGCGTCGAAAGCCTGCAACTCTTCGATCTGCTTGTCTATCTCGCGCTGAAGCCTGTCGGGCAGACCCATTATGTCGGTATTGAGGAACCCGCGCACGATGGTGGATGTCGCCTCTGCCTCGTCCAGCCCCCGGGCCATGAGGTATTCGATCTCGTCCTGGGCGATCTTGCCAACGGACGCCTCATGAGACAGCTCAACACCTTCTGCCGTGCCATCCAGTTCGGGAATGGCCCAGATGCGGCCGTCGCCGAGGATGAGCCCCTGGCATTCAAGATGCCCCTTGCTGGGCACGGCATGGGCCCCGATATGGCCGCGATTGATAATGGTTCCGCCGGCAGCGATGGTCCGGGCGATGATTTCGCAGCGGGTGTCTGGCGCATTCATGATCACACGATTGCCCATGTCCAGATGCGTCCCCTTGGGCGCGACCACCACTGAATTGAACCGGGCCACGGAGCCTGCCCCATTCATGGTGATTGAAGGATACATCTGAAGATCCTTGACCGCCTTGAGCAGCACATAGTTGGAAAGAAATCTCCCACCTTCCTCGACCACGCCCGCAGACCGGGGCCGCACCGCAACGCTCTCTCCCCAGTTGTGAACCATAGTGAAAGTTAACGAAGCATTTTTCTTGACGAAAAACTCCGATATACCGAGGTGTGCACCCGCTTTGGTCCCGTGGGCCACCGAACATCCGGTGATGACGTGAGCCTCGGCTCCCTCCTCGATGATCACAAGATTATGGACGTTTTGGCCAACATTTTCGGCCTTGAGCATGAGACAGGACTGAATTGGGTCCTTGATCCTGGCCCCGGCCTTGACCCGAATGAAGTAGCCGCCGTGGAGCTTGTCCTCGGTCGCCCTGGTAAACTCGTCCTTGTCCCTGTCCACCAGGGTCCAGTAGTATTCCTTGAGACCGTCATACTTCTTCAGCGCATCCTTGATGTCGAGAATTTCCACTCCCTCATCGTGGGATCGACAGTGAACGGCCGAATGGTCCATCTGAAGATAGGAGCCGGAGCGCATGGACTCATCGGCCACCACGCCCGCCAGCAGGAGCTGGTCCTTATCCTCGGGCGAGAGGGAATTGAGGTCTTCTATGGCCTCGCGGTCCAGCCCTTCAAACGTGAATTGCGAAAGATCAACAGTGCTCATATCCGTTCTCCCCGGGGAGTTGCTAGTTCATGCAGCGGACGCATTCCTGGTAGCCGTGCTGGCGGATGTGGTCGAGAATATCTCTGGGACGGCCCTCGCAACACAGATGGCCCTTGAAGAGCACCTGCCCCCGATCCGCGTTGACATAATCGAGAATATAGCCGGTGTGAGTGATAATCAGCCCGGCGGTCCGGGTGCTCTCCTTGCGAGCCTTGAGGGTCAGTTCGGCAGAGAGTTCGGGAGCGACGTTGAAGTTGCCGTCGAGCACGTCGCGGGCCACCTTGCCCACCAGTTGCATGTTCTCCATATCCACCCCTGACTCCGGCTCGTCGAAGAGGACCAGCTCCGGCTGCTGGGCCATGAGCTGGAGCAGTTCCGAGCGCTTGATCTCGCCGCCCGAAAAGCCCGCATTGATGTCCCGGTCCAGGAATTCCGTCATATTGACCCTGTCGGCCAGCAGATCGGGGTTGACCGCGCCCTTGCGTGCACACAGCTGCACCAGATGCCGGGTGCGCAGACCATGGATGGTGGGCGGGCGCTGAAAGGACATGCCAATCCCAAGACGCGCCCGTTCGTACATGGGTGCGCGGGTGATATCTTCGCCCTTGAAAAGAATGCGCCCCCGTGTCACCTCATAGCCGGAAAAGCCCATCAGGGACATGAGCAGCGATGTCTTGCCCGAGCCGTTGGGGCCGAAAAGGATGAAGGTCTCGCCCTTTTTTATTTCAAGATTGATCCCCTGAAGTACCGGCTTGTCGCCGATGTTGACATGCAAGTCTTCAATGGTCAGCATGGTGGTCCTCGCTTTGAATCGATATGCAGACAGACTCATTACTGAAGCCGGGGGGGGAAGTCCAGTCATTCGTCCCCTGCAGGAACAAGGATGGCTGACTGCTGCTCCCGGCAGCGGCAAGCCAACGAAACGGAGACGCCATGGGCAAAAAGCGCCGCCTGACGGATTTGACGGAACTCAAGGAAATCGCCTCTCTGGCCAAGGTAAAGAAAAAGGACGCTTACGCCCTGCCCTACGACAAGCCCAAACCCCTGCCCGAGGAACAGGCCCGGCGCGACGAGGTTGCCGAGGCGAACCTGTTTGAGAGCGCCATGCAGGGCGTCACACCCGTGAGCGGCGGCGGGCGACGAGTCGCCCCCAAGCCCGCGCCGTCACCGTCTGCCGCCGCCGTGCCGGAAGACGCCGAGGATGCCTACCTGAGCCGATTCCTCCGGGGCGAGGTGGAGTTCGAGCTCGAATACACCGACGAATTCATGTACGGCTATGTCCGGGGGCTGGACATCAAGACCTTCCAGCAGCTCAAGGCGGGATCCTTGAGCGTGGCCGCCCACCTGGATCTGCACGGCATGACCTTGCTCCAGGCGCGGGAGGGGCTGCTCTTCTTCATCCGCGAGAGCTATCTCCAAGGGCATCGCTGCGTGCTGGTGGTCACCGGCCGGGGCATCAACTCCCCGGGCGGCCAGGGTATACTGCGACGAGAAACCGAAACCTGGCTGACCCGCGACCCGCTCAAGCGGGTGGTCCTCGCCTTTTGCACGGCCCAGCCCAAGGACGGCGGCGCGGGCGCCATCTATGTCCTGCTGCGCAAACACAGAAAAGCGCAAGGAAAAATAGCCTGGGACACCATGCCGAACATGGACGACTTCTGACCTTGGGCAGGCCGCAAAAAACCTCCGCCCCATGGGGACGGAGGTTTTCTCTTTCGCTTCGCACTCCCGGCCTAGGCCGTAACCTGGACCGCCTCCTCAACAGGAGCCTTGCCCGGCCCACCCTTGAGATTTGTCATCTCCTTGGCTATGGCCAGCTCTTCGGCGGAGAATATCTTATTGATGTCGATGATGATGATGAACTGCTCATTCTGGCGGCCCATACCCTTGATGTATTCCGCGTTGATGGCGGCACCCATCTTGGGGGCGGCCTCAATGGAGTCGGGCATCATCTCGAAGACCTCGCGCACGGAGTCCACAAGGGCACCCATGACGGTGTATTCGCCGTCAAACTCGATCTCCACGATGATGATGCAGGTGTCCACCGTGTCTTCGCTCTTGGACATTCCGAGCTTGAGACGCATGTCCACCACAGGCACTGCGTGGCCTCGCAGGTTAATGACCCCGCGCATGAATTCCGGCGTCCGGGGGATTTTGGTAATGGAGGTCAACTCCAGCACCTCCCTGACAGTCCCGATGTCCAAGGCGAAAATCTCCTTGCCCAGAGTGAAGGTCAAGAACTGGTTGATATCCTTCAGCGCGTTTTCAGACATGACAACTCCTCCGAAAAATTGAGGATCAATATTTCACTAGCACCCTGCCCACACCTGGGTTTCCAGGATGTCGCAGGATCTCCGCCAAGGGTTCGCCCGGTGGCTGAATCTTCCAGTACCTCTGATCAAGATCGAAAACCATTATAATATCCGTTCGCTTTTCAAAAAACATACGCCTTTGCCGCCCAAAAGAGAAGAGCGCTGCCAACAGTTTTTCAAAAAAATCGCACCAATGGCTTTTTCTCGGAAAAAGTGATTGACAATCCACCCTCCTCGCGGATAGTAACACCCTTCGCGTCGGGATGTAGCGCAGTCTGGGAGCGCACTTGAATGGGGTTCAAGGGGTCGGAGGTTCAAATCCTCTCATCCCGACCAAACGACGAAACACCCCGGTGGACCGGCAACCCGGTCCGCCGTTTCGTTGAAAGCTCAAAATGCTGTCGTAGCTCAATCGGTAGAGCGCATCCTTGGTAAGGATGAGGTAGGCAGTTCAATCCTGCTCGACAGCTCCATATATCACAAAGGCCGGCCAGAAACCTGACCGGCCTTTCTCGTTCGGGTGTCCCGTCCTACCCCTTGCTGTCGAAGATCGTGCCGGACTCCTTGAGAATGAGTTCCGCAAGGAGCTTTTCCAGGGTCATGCCAGGGTCCGACGGCTTCCTGAGACGGGCTGCGTTGTCCAGAATCTGGGCCTGGCTTTGCAAGGCAAGCTCTTGAGAATGCAGGCTGTCTTCCTTGCTGCGATACATGCTCTGGACCGAATCCATCTCGCTGGCCAGGGCCTGGACATAGCCGAGCTGGTTGGCCCTGGTCCCTTCAGCGCCCAGATCAGCTCCAGCAAGATCAGCCCAGGCCACGCCGCTGGACGGGGTATCCACGGCGTGGAAAGAAATGTCAAATCCCCCCTTGGGGCCGGACTGGATGAAGACCTTGCCGTCCATGCCAATCTGCGAGGTTCCCCACTTGGCACTGTCCAGCATGGATATACCGTTGAAATCCGTACCGGAAATGGTTCCGACTATCTTGTCGCGCAAGGCGTTGTAGTCGCCCTGAACCACGCTGCTTGATCCATCCAGCTCACCGGAATTGATCTTGTCGATGATCTCCTGCATGTCGCGCAGAGCGCCGGTAATGGTGGATACGCCCGTGCGGGCCACGCCCATCATGGACGCGGCTTCCCCCACATTACGCGCCGCCTGCCGCGTGGCACCGGCATCGGCCCGCAAGGTGCCGCTGATGGCATCCTCAAAGGGGTTGGTGAAGGTTTGAGCCCGCACCGGCTGGCCCAGCACAAGGCTGCGCAGATTCCGGCCCACCGCAGACCCCGCGAACAGCTGGTTGGTCAGCATGTCGCGCTCCAATAGCCGCGCCGAGTACTCGTAAATAAAGCTCTTCTCGATGTCGCTGAGGGCCATGGAATCTCCGGGGTCTAATCGTGGGTATCCGCAAGCGTTATCGACCACTCCATCCATAACTTTAGGGCCGACCCCGAATTTGACGAGGTCGGCCTCATATCGGGCATTGCCAGAACCGATCAGGCCACGAACTCGGCCATCCGGGTGAAGACTGCGTGTCCGCCGTCATGGCGCTCGACAATGAGCACGTCCTCCAGCTTGTCCACCTGCTTGATCATCTGATCGAGCCGCCCATCGGCATTCACCAGCAACCAGATGCGGCTGGTGGCGCCGCCGTTGACAGGCATGCAGGCGATGCCCTCCACATTGTAGGCGCGCCGTGCGAACAGGCCGCAGATGTGCGACATGACACCGGGATGGTTGTTCACCGTCAGCTGGATAACCGTTTGTTTACACATGGGTTTCACCTCCGATCATCTGCGAGTTGGCGGCTCCGGGGGGAACCATGGGATACACCGGGGCATCCGGGCTGACCGGGACATGAATCAGGCACGGCCCGGGTTTGGCCAGAGCTGCGGCCAGATCGGATTCGGGATCGTCACTTGACCCAAGGTCAATGGCGGGAAGACCAAACCCTTCGGCAAGCTTGAGGAAGTCCACGCGCCGGGAGTAGTCGGACGCGAAATAGCGTTTTCCGTAAAACAGGTCCTGCTGCTGGCGCACCAGCCCCAGGGCGTTGTTGTTTGTCAGGATTATCTTGATATTGACCTGATGCTCCGCAGCCGTGGCCAGATCCTGGATATTCATCATGATGGAGCCGTCGCCGCTAAAGCAAAGCACGGTGCGGTCAGGGGCGGCCAGGGCTGCGCCGATGGCGGCGGGCATACCGAATCCCATGGTTCCGAGTCCGCCCGAAGTCAGCCACTGACGCGGCCTGCGGAAAGGATAGACCTGGGCAGTTCGCATCTGATGCTGCCCAACGTCGGTGCAGACAATGGCTTCGTCGCCAGAGAGTTCGGCGGCCTTGAGAATCACGCCGTAAGGCGAGCAGGGATCATCGGCTCCTGGAATGATCATGGGATGTTCACGCTTGAACCGCGCCACCTCGCCGAGCCAGCGAGCGCGCTCCCCTGGCCTGACCAGTTCGAGCAATGCGGCCAGCGAATCGGCAAGATCGCCCGCCACCGGCACATGGGCACTCTTGATCTTGTCCAACTCGCTGGCGTCGATGTCGAGATGGATGATCCGGGCATTCGGGCAAAATTCGGCCACCTTGCCCGTGGCCCGATCGTCGAAACGCACCCCGGCCGCAATGAGCAGATCGCACCGCTCCATGGCCAAATTGGTATACCGTGCCCCGTGCATGCCGAGCATGCCAAGGCACAGGGGATGCTCCACAGGGAGCACGCCCAGGCCCATCAGTGTCAGGGCGGCCGGGATAGACGCCTTTTCGGCCAGCGCCCGTGCCAGAGCCGAGGAACCGGACTGGACCACACCGCCGCCCAGATAGAGCATGGGCCGCTCGGCTTCGTCGATCATGCGGGCGGCGTAAGCAAGCTCCGGGGCCATCAGCTCGGGACCGGCACCACGCCCGCCCGGCTCGGGCCAGACATCGAATTCAAGCATCGCGGTCTGGACATCCTTGGGCACATCAATGACCACCGGCCCAGGGCGGCCCGAAACCGCGATGCGAAAGGCCTCGGGAATCACGCGCAGCAGTTCGTCCACGGAACGGACCAGATAGTTGTGTTTGGTGATGGGCACACTCAATCCATAGGTGTCCACTTCCTGAAATGCGTCTGAGCCGATCATGGCCAGGGGCACCTGTCCGGTGATGCAGATGACAGGGATGGAGTCGAGCTTGGCGTCGGCGATGGCGGTCAGCGTATTGGTAGCCCCTGGGCCTGAGGTAGCGAAGAAGACTGCGGGCTGTCCCGTGACCCTGGCCATCCCCTGGGCGATGAAGCCAGCCCCCTGTTCGTGACGGGTCAGGACATGCCGAATGGAACTGGTCGAAAGGGCGTCATACAGGGGGAGATTGGCCCCTCCAGGGATTCCGGCAATGGTTTCTATCCCTTGTCGCTCAAGCAGTTTGACAATGATCTCCGCGCCGCTGAATCTCATGATGAAGCCTCCTGGTTGTCCCGTATGGTCGGCGGGAACGGAAAACCCCCGCCGGTTTGCACCGACGGGGGTTGATGTGAATCCTTGAAGAATGCAATCCCGCTATGGCGCGTCCCTATGGGTACGACCTACTACAACGTCAACGACGACTACGGCGACCGCTAGGCGGGCGTCGAAAAGAAGGCTGTCGTGGTTGTTGTTGCACATAAGCGGTTTGTTCCTTTCACTGAATATGGTTTAGGATTAATCAAGGTGCAAGACGGCGTCAACACTTTTTTTGCGTTTTCGGCCCCTTGCCATCGACCAGAATAACCATGCCCTGAACGCCCCTGACCTGTCTCAGCTACAAAGTGCAGGAAACGTCGCCATTGTCGTGATCACGCCATGATCTGCTAAGGACGGTCCAGCACAACCCAAAAGGCCATGGCGCCAACGGCCAGCCGCACCACATGACGGATATGGAAATCATAGCCCCAGTCGATGGCGAACATGGCCACCACGCTGGACGCAAAAACGACCAGGATGATTTTTCTCCAAAGGTTGAGCTTGAGCAGGTTCATGGCATTCACTCCAGAGGCCATGTAAAAGGGTTGTGCTTCCGACACAACCCTTTGACATCGCTCCCTGATTGTCAAGGAATAATACGCATTCCTATTTCTTTTTCGAAGGAGATCTGCGTGCGGACTTGATTTTTGTGACATTCCCGGCAGTACCGTCATCGCCCTTCTTGCCAAAGGCGGCCAAGGCGTCGGCCAGTTCGCGCAGCCGATCGTCGACCAGTCGATTGACAGTGCCCTTGGGGTAACCGTTTTTGCCGCGCTCCCCTGCCTTGACGCCAGTGAGAATCTCGATGCCCTCGTCAATGGTCCGCACGGACCAGATGTGGAACTTGCCGTCCTTGACAGACTGGATCACCTCGTCGCGAAGCATGAGATCCTTGACATTGGCCTGGGGGATCATAACCCCCTGTCTGCCGGTGAACCCGGCATGCTTGCAGCAGAGGTGGAATCCTTCGATCTTGTGGTTCACCCCGCCGATGGGCTGAATCTCGCCGTACTGGTTCACCGAGCCGGTCACGGCAATATATTGCCTGATGGGCTTGCCGGAAAGGCTGGAGAGGAGCGCATACAGCTCGGTGGAAGAAGCCGAGTCGCCGTCAATGCCTCCGTAGGACTGCTCAAAGGCAATGCTGGCCGCAAGCGAAAGGGGTTTATCCTGGGCAAAGCGGCTGCGCAGGTAGCCTGCAAGAATGAGCATGCCCTTGTTGTGGGTGGGGCCTGACATGTCGGCCTCGCGCTCGATGTTGATAATCCCCTCCTTTCCCAACGAGGTCACGGTGGTGATCCGGCTTGGCTTGCCGAACATGTAGTCGCCCATGGTGTAGACGGCCAGGCCGTTGACCTGCCCCACCACCTCGCCGTCGGTATCCACAAAGAGACTGCCCCGGTCGATCATCTCCTGGATGCGCTCCTCGATCTGATTGGAGCGGTAGACGCGGGCGTCCACGGCCGCCTTGACATGGGCCGCCCCCACCACGGCCGCCTCGTCCCGCGAGGCGAAATGATCGGCCTCGCTCAGCAGATCAGCCATAGCCGGAAAGGAGGTGGAGATCTTCTCCTGCCGCCCGGCCCAGCGCACAGCCTCCTCCAGCACGGCGGCAACGCCCGACGCCTCGAAGGGGCGAAGTCCGCTTCGGTCCACCTCGCCCCTGACAAAACGGGACACCTGCATGACCGTGTCTTGGTCGCGGTTCATGCTCGACTCGTAATCGGCCCAGACCTTGAATATCTTGGCCACATCCTCGTCGTAACGCTTGAGCACGGCATAGAGATACGGACTGCCCAGCACCACCACCTTGACACGCATGTCGATGGGCTCGGGCTTGAGCCCGGTGGCGCTGATGAAATAATAGGGATCAAAAGTCTCGATCTCGATCTGTTCGGTCTTGAGCGAACGCTTGAGAGTCTGCCACACGCCCGGCTCGAAAATGGCGTCCATCAGGTTGATCACGAGATAGCCGCCGTTGGCCTTGACAAACGAGCCTGCCTTGATCTTGGTGTAATCGGTATGCCAGCCGCCGTTGCGGTCCATGACCCGTTCTATGCTGCCAAAGAGGTTGCGGTAGGTCGGATAGGACTCCACGATGACCGGCGGTCCCTGCTTGTCGGCATTGTCCACCAGCAGGTTGACCTGATAAGGATGAAAGACCACTTCCGGCGGCGGCCCGCCAAAGACCATGCCCGGAAGCGGACCCTGCTTTGGGGGGCTGCCCAGGGACTTGATGCTGTCCAGTTCGTCGCCCATGTGGTCAAGGACAGAATCGAGATACGCCTGGACCTTGGGATCGTCATACCGCTCGCGAAGCGGCTTGATGAAGTCCTGAGCCAGGGCCATGAACATGAGGCGATCCACCTCCTCGTGCTTCTTGCCGACCTCCTTTTGCAACTCCTTGAGCTCCAGGACGATCTGATCGATCTGCTCCTTGAGTTCCAACCGCTTGGACCGAAGCCGTTCGAACTCCTCACGCGGGAACCGCTTGTTATCGACCATCTCCTCAAGCTCGATCATCCGCTTGGGCTCGCCGTCCACCAGGGGGACCACGTCGGGGCGCTGGATAGGCCCCATCTGCATACGCACCACCACCAGCCCGGTATCCTTCACCTGCTCCTCGATGGCCTTGTAAAAACTCATCACCTTCTTCTCGTGCGCTTCCGCGATCTGGTTCTTGCGGGCGATATACTCCTCGCTCTCGAAGAGTTGTGGGGCCTCGCGCTTCACCGTGTCCAAAAACTCCTGCATGTCGCGCTTGAACTCGCTGCCCTCGCCCGAGGTGAACCTGAGGAGAATCGGCGCTTCCGGGTGTTTGAAATTATTGACATAGCAGAGATCGCAAGGGACGTGATTCTTGTCCGCCATTTCGGCGAGCAGCTTCTTGACCGTGGAGAGACGCCCTGTACCTGGCTGACCAGTGACAAAGATGTTGTACCCCTTCTTGAGCATCCCCATGCCGAAGCGGAACGCCTCCACGCCGCGCTTCTGACCGATGATTTCGGTCTGGGGCTCCAGGTCATCCGTGGTGGCAAAGGGCATGGTTCCGGGATCAAGGGTCCACTTGAGCTTGTCGGCGGAAACTTCGTGCGAGGGCTTCTTGCTGGGCATGATGGCTTCTCCGTCTATTTCTTGATTATCCGTACAATGTGCTGGCGGGTGCATCTTGGCAGACGGACCAAGAGAACGCTGTCGGCAAAGGCGACCTCGACCTCGTCCGCCCTGATCGCGCAGGGCAGCCTGATCTCCCTCCTGAAGGCCCGTGAACGGCGTCGGCTGCCCTCCACCTCGGACACCTCGGCGGTGATCGCCAGCAATCGCCCAGTCGCCATGACAGTGACATCGTCCGGGTCGATGGCTCCCAGCTCCATCCTGCACACCAATGCGTCATCCTCCTCCCATAGCTCAATGTCTCCGGTCATACGGCAAACCATGGCGGGCAGATCGAAATCAAGGCACAGCTCATCGAAAAGCCTGTCTATTTCAAGGCGCATCCTGGTGATTTCGCCCCGGCTCCAGCGTTTCAGATCAGCCATTGGCGTATTCCTCCCGAGTGCATCGCCCCACCCTCAGGGCAGACGGCGCAGACATATGTATCCAATGATTACACAATCCGGCAAAACAGGACAAGGGGCCTGCCGCATTTCCCGGACAGGCCCCTATGAAGGAGTGAAAAAATGGCGCTATTAAAGTCTCTTGAAGACGTTGGACACGGCAAGAATGCCGAACCCGGCGGAAACGAGCCAAAAAGGTCGGACCATGCGCTCAAGGGCTGGCACGGACATGACATCAAGGTGAATGAGAATGCCCAGCAGGCCCAGGATGACTCCTATGACCCAGGTGATAAGTTGCGGTGCGCTCAGATTCATGTGCAAACGGTCTCCCTTGGCTTGTCTCGAAGAAAATCGCGTCACTCCCCGCTGGCCAGAAACGCCTCGGCCTCGCTGCCCGGAAGAGGTCTGGCATAGAGATAGCCCTGACCGTAATCGCATTGCAAGGAATAAAGCAGATCGCGCTGGCGCTCGGACTCTATGCCCTCGGCCACCACCCGCAGCCGCAGGCTGTGAGCCATATTGACGATGGCCCTGATGATCTCGATGTTCTCGGGGCCTTTTTCCAGGAGCCGCACGAAGCTCAGGTCGATCTTGAGTTGGTCCATGGGAAATTTCTGAAGATAGCTCATGGACGAGTAGCCGGTTCCAAAATCGTCGATTGAAAGCATGATGCCCAACGATTTTAAAAGATTAAGTCGCGTGGAAGACTCCATGGCATCGAGCATAACAACGGTTTCGGTGATCTCGAGCTTGAGCAGGTTGGCCGGAAGGCCCGTACGGTCAAGAATCCGCTTGACCATGTCCACAAGGCCGGCCTCACCGAACTGCCTGGCCGAGATGTTCACGGATATGATCAGCTCGGCAGCCGCCGGATAGACGGTGCGCCATTGGTTCAGGGTGCGACAGGCGTCTTCGAGAATCTGCTCGCCCAGCTCGACGATGAGCCCTGTTTCCTCGGCCAGGGGGATGAACTCTCCCGGGCTGACCAGCCCACGCTCGGGATGGCGCCAGCGGGCCAGGGCCTCGAAACCATAAAGCTGCCCGTCGGCCAGGGTGACGATGGGTTGAAAATGGGCCTCGAACTCCCTGGCGCGCAAGGCCCGCTTCAACTCGGACTCCATGGCCAAAACGCTGGCAGCGCCCTCGCGCATGCCTGCCTCGTAGGTAACGCATCGGTTCTTGCCCGCCCCCTTGGCCTTGTACATGGCCAGTTGAGCGTTATGGACAATCTTGTCCGGGGCCTCGCCGTAGCCTTTGACCATTTCGATTCCCATACTTGCCGTCACCGGGAACTCGACGCTGTCGATCTCAAAAGGTTCGACAAAAGATTCCCTGACGAGCCTGACCATGTCGCGCACATCAAGCTTACGACGCATTTCCTCGAAAATAATGACAAAATCATCACCGCCAAACCGAGCGACAGTATCGACGGGACGGACAATACGGCGTAGACGCACTCCGATCTCCACCAAAATCCGATCGCCCACCATGTGCCCGAAATGATCGTTGACCACCTGAAAGCGATCCAGATTAATAAAAAGCACTGCGAAATATTCGTTTGTCCGCACCGAACGCTCGGCCGCCTGACCTACTCTGTCAAACAAAAGCGCCCTGTTTGGAAGGCCGGTAAGGGGGTCATGCAGGGAACTATGCTTGAGCCGCTGCTCCATGTGCTTGCGGCTGGTCACGTCGCGTACGCTGAGGCGAACGCCAAGCGGCTTGCCCGTGTCGTCTTCCACCGTATGCCGTACCATGCTCACCCACCGGATCCGGGCATCGCGATGGTTGATGCGGTAGTCGATGCCCTCCTCCGCAAAGGACGAGCCGGTCATGTAATTGTGCCACGCAGCGAAATCGTCAGGGTGCACAATGCGCTGGATCAATTCCGGCTCCTCGACAAAGCGGGCCGGGGAATACCCTGTGATGCGCTCGCACGAAGGCGAGATGTATATAGCCTCGCCGTCGGGGCCGAACCAGCTTTCCCAGTCGTGAATGTAGTCGGCCACCATCCGGTAGCGCTGCTCGGATTCTCGCAGGGCCGATTGGGAACTCTCCAGCTCGGCCACAACCTTTTCCAGCCGCCGGGTGGCGGCTTCCAGCGAAAGGTTCTTTCGATGCAGCTCCGCAAAAATGCCCACCTTGCCGCGCAGGATCTCGGGCTCCACTGGTTTGAACAGATAGTCCACCGCGCCCAATTCGTAGCCGCGAAAGATATTGCGCCGCTCCTTGCTGATGGCGGTGATGAAGATGATGGGCACAGTGCGGGTTCGCTCCGAGGCGCGCAACCTTTCGGCCAATTCGAAGCCATCCATGCCCGGCATCATGACATCAAGCAGAGCCACCGCCGGATTGCTCCCGGCCGCCTTGGACAATGCCTCGTCGCCGGACATGGCCGTGATCACGCGCATATCCTGGCCGCGCAGGATCCCCTGAATCAACTTGAGGTTGATCCGGTCGTCATCGACCACGAGTATTTCGACTTCTCCGTTCATCGCCATCCGAAATGCCACCCTTCCGCCATCTCCCCAAGATGCGGGGACAGCAAGACTTTTACTCATGGAACAGGCAGTTCAGACAGTAGATACACATTGGACCAGGATGTCAACGCCCGCAGTCATTTGACAGAAACCAACAGTGGATATACATCCGCTCAAGCCTTGAAAAATTCGGAGATGTCCATGACCGATGACCGCCGCTCCCAATTCGAAAACATGCTTGACGAACACCACGTCTGGCCCTGTCCATATGTCTTCAAATTCATCGTACCCACAGACAATTTGCCCCTCCTTGCGGCCCTCTTCGAATCCGAGCGGCTGGAAACCCGGGAGTCCAGAGGCGGAAAATTCACCAGCGTCACCCTTGAGTCCACCATGTGCTCGGGAAGGGAAGTCATGGAGGTTTACCGTCGCGCCTCGGAGATTCCCGGACTGATGGCGCTTTAGCGTCTGTCCGTCGCCGAGATCACGCCCCAGGACGCAATATCCCCATTGGTGCGCAGACAAACTTGACTGATTTGATCTGATTTGTTTATGCCAGCACCTTTACATGAGGACCGTGTGTACTTACATAGAACAGGAAATGTGCTACCATTCCTCCGGAGTCCTGCCGCAGCCGTCGCCCCGCACCCCGGAAAAACTCAATATCACAGGAGATCGCCATGTGGGAATATACCGACAAGGTCAAGGACCACTTTCTCAACCCGCGCAACGTGGGCACCATTGAAGACGCCGACGGCGTGGGCGAGGTGGGCTCCCTGGCCTGCGGCGATGCCTTGACTCTCTACATCAAAGTCAATGATAGCGTGATCGTTGACGCCAAATTTCAGACCTTCGGATGCGCCAGCGCCATCGCCTCAAGCTCGGCACTGACCGAGATGCTCAAAGGAAAGACCGTTGCCGAGGCCGAACGGATCACCAACAAGGACATCGCCGAGTACCTGGGCGGGCTGCCGCGAGAAAAGATGCACTGTTCGGTCATGGGGCAGGAGGCTCTGGAGCAGGCCCTCAAACACATGCGCGGCGAAGCCCCCAGCAAGATGGAGCATTCCCACGAGGGAACCCTTATCTGCGAGTGTTTCGGCGTCTTTGACGAGGAAATCCTGCGGGCCATCAAGCAAAACGATCTTAAAACCGTCGAGGACGTGACCAGCTTCACCAAGGCGGGTGGCGGCTGCGGCAAGTGCATTGACGATCTGGAACGTCTGCTCAAGGAGGCGCACGGCGAGGGCGTCTGCCCGACCCCCTCCGCAGAACCCGTTTCCCCGGCCCAGGGCCTGACCAACATCCAGCGGATGCACCTCATAGAATCCGTCATCGACAACGAAATCCGCCCCATGCTCCAGCGGGACGGAGGAGATATCCGCCTGCTTGATATTGACAGGCAGTTGGTCTCGGTACAGTTCATCGGCATGTGCTCCAACTGCCCGTCAAGCCACTTGACCCTGCACAACCTCATTGAGGCCAAACTCAAGGAAAAGGTGGACCCGGAAATCTCGGTCCGCGAAGGATAATCCCATGAAGACCATATATATGGATAACAACGCCACCACCAGGGTGGATCCGGCGGTGTTCGAGGAAATGCGGCCCTATTTCTGCGATCTCTACGGAAACCCCTCGTCCATGCACCGCTTTGGCGGACAGGTGGGGGTCAGGCTTCGGGAGGCTCGCGCCAGGGTGGCCGCCCTGCTCCGCTGCGAGCCCGACGAGATCATCTTCACCTCCTGTGGCTCGGAGTCGGACAATACGGCCATCCGCTCGGCCCTGTCGGCCCAGCCAGACAAGCGGCACATCGTCACCACCCGTGTGGAACACCCGGCCATCCTCAGCCTCTGCAAATTTCTGGAAAAGAAGGAAGGCTACGATGTCACCTACCTCGGCACCGACGAGCGAGGCCGTATCGACCTTGACGAATACCGGGATGCCATCCGCAATGACACGGCCATAGTCTCGGTCATGTGGGCCAACAACGAAACAGGCAACATCTATCCCGTGGAGAAGATGGCCGTCATTGCCCGGGAACGCGGCACAGTCTTCCACACCGATGCGGTCCAGGCCGTAGGCAAAATAGCCATAGACCTCGCGACCACGCCCATCGACATGCTCTCCCTCTCGGGCCACAAGCTGCATGCGCCCAAGGGAGTCGGTGCCCTTTTCGTGCGCAAGCGGCTGCCCTTTCGCCCCTTCCTCATCGGCGGACATCAGGAAAGCAGCCGCCGGGCCGGAACCGAAAACACCACGGGCATCATCGCCCTGGGCAAGGCATGCGAACTTGCCATGACGCACATGGACGAGGAGAACACCTCGGTCAAGACTCTGCGCAACCGGCTCGAAAACGGCCTGCTCGAAAGGATTCCCGACGCCATCGTCAACGGCGACAGGGGCAATCGGCTGCCCAACACCACCAACATCTCGTTTGGCTATGTTGAGGGCGAGGCCATCCTGCTGATGATGGACCAGATGGGCATCTGTGCCAGCTCTGGCTCGGCCTGCACTTCGGGCAGTCTGGAACCCTCCCATGTGCTGCGCGCCATGGGCGTACCCTTCACTTTTGCCCACGGCTCCATCCGTTTCAGCTTGAGTCGGTTCAACACCGGGGCCGAGGTGGACTCCGTGCTGGACACCTTGCCGACCATCATCGAAAACCTGCGCAAACTCTCGCCCTTCTCGGCCGACAAGTCGGCGCCCGCCTGCACCAAGGCCTTCTCGGAGTAGCCATGAAAATAGCAAGGGACATGACCCAACTGGTGGGAGGTACGCCGCTGGTCCGTCTGAACCGCCTCGGCCATGGCCTCGGGGCCACCCTGGTGGCCAAACTCGAATTCAACAACCCCTGCGCCTCGGTCAAGGACCGCATCGCCAAGAGCATGATCGAAGCAGCCATGGCCGACGGCCGCATCAGCCCCGATACCGTCCTGGTGGAACCCACCAGCGGCAACACCGGCATCGGCCTCGCCTTCATCTGTGCGGTCAAGGGACTCAAGCTCATCCTGACCATGCCCGAGAGCATGAGCCTTGAACGGCGCAAGCTGCTCACCGGCTTCGGAGCAGAACTGGTCCTCACTCCCGCTGATCTGGGAATGAAAGGGGCCATTGCAAGGGCTGAGGAAATCGTGGCAGAAACGAAAAACGCCTTCATGCCCATGCAGTTCGAAAACAAGGCAAACCCGGCTGCCCATCGCCAGACCACTGCCGAGGAAATTTGGGCGGATACCGACGGCGCAGTGGACATCTTTGTGGCCGGGGTCGGCACAGGAGGCACCATCACGGGCGTGGCCGAGGCGCTCAAGGAGCGCAAGCCATCCCTGCGGGCCGTGGCCGTGGAACCGGCCGACTCGCCCGTACTCTCCGGCGGCAAGGCCGGACCGCACAAGATCCAGGGCATCGGCGCGGGCTTCGTGCCCGGCGCACTCAACACGGCCGTCATCGACGAAATCATCACCATGGACAACGAGACCGCCTTCGGAACCGCCAGACGCCTGATCCGCGAGGAGGGCATCCTCTGCGGCATCTCCTCGGGCGCCAACTGCGCCGCAGCCCTCAAACTGGCTGCCCGCGAAGAAAACGCGGGCAGGATGATCGTCTTCGTGGTCTGCGATACGGGCGAGAGGTATCTAAGCACCGCCCTCTTCGAATAGGACAATCCATGACCGAAAACGATTACACCCTGGCCGATGTGGTGGCCCTGCTGACGGAATCAGGCGACAAGGGCCCGGCCTCGCACCGCTACGCCGACGACGTGCCCATGCCCTCCGTCGAAATCCTCTCCGAGATCGTTCAGGACCTGCGTTGCGTCCTGTTTCCGGGCTACTACGGCCCCTCTGAGATCACGCCGGACACCATGCCCTACTACATCGGCTCCACCTTGGACCGGGTCAAGCGCCGCCTGGCCGATCAGATCAACCGGGGCTACTGCTTCGTCTGCGACAAGACCCAGGTGGACGCCTGCGCGGACTGCGAGGCACGGGCCAAGCGAATGGCCCACCAGTTCATCACCACGCTGCCACGCATCCGCAAGCTCCTGCTCTTCGACGTGGAGGCTGCCTACGACGGCGATCCCGCGGCCAAGACCCATGGGGAAATCATCTTCTGCTATCCGTCGGTGCGCGCCCTGACCAACTACCGGGTTGCCCACGAGCTTTACAAACTTGAGGTGGACATCATCCCCCGCATCATCGGCGAGATGGCCCACTCGGACACGGGCATAGACATCCACCCCGGCGCGACCATCGGCAAGGGGTTCTTCATGGACCACGGCACAGGGACGGTCATCGGCGAGACCTGCATCATCGGCGACAACGTACGTGTCTACCAAGGCGTCACCCTCGGGGCCAAGAGCTTCCCCAAGGGCGACGACGAGCGGCTCATCAAGGGGCTGCCGCGCCACCCCATCGTGGAGGACGATGTGATCATCTACGCAGGCGCCACCATCCTGGGCCGGGTGAGAATAGGCAAGGGCGCGGTCATCGGCGGCAACGTCTGGATCACCCGCGATGTGCCCCCCGGTGCGCAGATCGTCCAGTCGCGCATTCTGCAGCAGTCATTTGTGGACGGCAGCGGCATCTGATCCAAACCCACAGAAAATGGAGAGAGGGCGACCCGGGCCGCCCTCCCTTTTTTTGCGCCAAACCGACAGGTGCGCCTATTTCTCAAGCTCAGAAACCAGCGCGGCCACAGGACGACCCGTGGGCGTGACGGCCGAAGGGTCGATGGCCAACACCTCACGCCAGACCTTAAGGGCATTCTCCCTGTCGCCAAGATCGTGCAGATAGACCACGCCCATATTGAATCGCGAAGTGATATGGGAAGGATCGAGGCTCGCCGCATGGCTGAAGGCATCGATGGCCTTGTCGAACCGCTCCGTGCGACGGTACATGACACCGAGGTCGGACCAGACTCCTGGCCGCATGGGCGCAAGCTCCACCGCCCGCTCGTAGGCTGCGGCCCCTTTGGCGGGCAGATCATGGTCAAAACAGTAATTGCCCAGCGCCACCCAGGCATCCGGGTTGGTGGAATCTGCAGCGGCGTCAGCCTCAAGCCGGGCCAGGATGGCCGAATCGGCCGCATGGGGCGAGGCCTGTGTCCCGGACTGCCCGGAAAAGCCGGAAACGACCGCCTGATGTCCCTCTCGCTGCCCGACATAAATCATGGTCAGCGCGTTGCCCAGAAAGGTTCCGGCCAGCAGAGCCGCGACCACCAGCAGGATGCAGGTGGACTTTCTGACATGCTGCTGCCGCACCGCTTCCGCCTCCCGTTCTCTCTTGTGTTTTCCCATGAACCCTCCTGATCATGTGGGGTTGTTGGTTTCATCCGCCAGGACGGCCCCACCACCTACCAGATTCATCGTCGCAAGACCAGCGCCGCAACCCCTCGCAAGGGGCCATCGGCAATGACGAAATCCTTGCGGAGCTTGACTTACGGGCTGGGTTGTACCACTCTACCCCGATTCATTTGAACGGACCACTTTCTTTCATAGAAATATATCGCGTCGGAGGACCGAAACCCATGAGCGACTACAAAGACACCCTGCTCCTGCCCCAGACCGCCTTCCCCATGAAGGCCAATCTCAAGCAGCGCGAGCCTGAGATGCTCAAATTTTGGGAGGAGATCGGGGCGTATGAGCGCATGGTCGCCGCCGGAGACCCGGACGACACCTATGTCCTGCACGATGGCCCTCCTTATGCCAACGGGCACATTCATATGGGCACTGCCCTGAACAAGGTGCTCAAGGACATCGTGGTCAAATCGCGCAACATGCAGGGACAGACCGCCCACTATGTGCCGGGATGGGACTGCCACGGCCTGCCCATCGAACACAAGGTCGAGCAGGAACTTAAAAAAAAGAACAAGGAACTCGACACCCTGACCATCCGCAAGATTTGTCGATCCTACGCAGCCAAATGGCTCGATGTGCAGCGAGGAGAGTTCAAGCGGCTGGGAGTGCTCGGCACCTGGGATGCCCCCTACATGACCATGGACCCGCAGTACGAGGCGGCCACGGCCCGCGAGCTGGGCCGCTTCATGGAGCGAAACGGCGTGGTGCGGGGCAAGAAGCCCATCTACTGGTGCTGCGACTGCCGCACCGCCCTGGCCGAGGCCGAAGTGGAATACGAGGATCACACCTCCCCCTCCATCTACGTCCGCTTCCCCATGGCCGACCCCAAAGCCAGGGAGCTGGCCGACCTGGACGTGAACAGGCTCTTCATCCTCATCTGGACCACCACCCCCTGGACCATCCCGGACAACATGGCCGTGGCCGTGCATCCCGAATTCGACTACGTTGTGGTCGAAACGAACGGCGACTTCTATGTGCTGGCCCAAGGATTGCTGGAAGACTGCGCCGCCAAATTCGGGTGGGGGCAGCCAGCCGTATTGACCACGGTCAAAGGCTCGCGGCTTGAGGGCCTCAAGGCGAAACACCCTATCCACGACCGCGAGTCCCCGGTGGTGCTGGCCGATTACGTCACCCTCGAATCCGGCACCGGCTGCGTCCATACCGCTCCGGGGCATGGCCGCGAGGACTTCGAGACCGGCCTCAAGTACGGCCTGGAAATTTATTCGCCCATGAACGACCGGGGCGAGTTTCTGCCCGAGGTGGAGCATTTCGCCGGACTCAACGTCTGGGATGCCAACCCAAAGGTAATTGAAAAACTTGAAGAACTCGGCCACCTGATGGCTTCGCGCCAGATATCCCACTCCTATCCGCATTGCTGGCGGTGCAAGCAGCCGGTCATCTTCCGCGCCACCACCCAATGGTTCATCGGCATGGACGAAAACGCCCTGCGAACCCGCGCCCTGGACGCCATCCGCAATAAGGTCCAGTGGATTCCGGCCTGGGGCGAGGAGCGCATCCACAGCATGATAGCGAACCGCCCGGACTGGTGCATCTCCCGCCAGCGCAACTGGGGCGTACCCATCTCTGCCCTTATCTGCGAAGACTGCGACGAAACATGGTTCGATGCCAACTGGGTCTTCACCATCTGCGACAAGTACGCCAAGCATGAAACCGGGTGCGATTACTGGTTCGAAGCCCCCATCGAGGAACTGGTGCCGGCCGGGCTGACCTGTCCCAAATGCGGAGGAGACCATTGGAAGCGTGAGACGGACATTCTTGATGTCTGGTTCGATTCAGGGACGAGCTATGCGGCTGTGGTCGAACGACGAGCCGAGACCCGCTTTCCGGCCGACATGTATCTCGAAGGTTCGGACCAGCATCGCGGCTGGTTCCACAGTTCGCTGCTCGCCTCTGTGGGCACTCGCGACCTGCCGCCCTACAAGGCCGTCCTCACCCACGGCTACGTGGTGGACGCCGAGGGCCGCAAGATGTCGAAATCCATCGGCAACGTCATCGCCCCCCAGGAAATCATCGACAAGTTTGGCGCGGAGATATTGCGCATGTGGGTCTCGGCCTCCAACTATCAGGAAGACATCCGCATTTCGGACGAAACCCTGAATCGGCTGGTGGATGCCTACCGACGCATCCGCAACACCTGCCGCTACCTGCTCTCCAATCTCAGCGACTTCGACCCGGCCGACCGGGTGGCCGTGGCCGACCTGCTGCCGCTTGACCGTTACGCTCTGGACATGGTCGCCCGGCATCACGCCGCCATTGGTCAGGCTTACGCCAAATACGAATTCCACAAGGTCTACCACACCTTGCACAACCTCTGCGTTGTGGACCTCTCGTCCTTTTATCTCGACATCATCAAGGACCGGCTTTATGTGGAAGAGCGTAACGGCCTCAAGCGCCGCTCTGCCCAGACCGTACTCTGGCAGACCCTGCTCATGCTCCTTCAGGACATGGCTCCGGTGCTTTCCTTCACCGCCGAGGAGGCGTTCCAGACCCTGCCTGAGGCCATCAAGGCGGACCTGGACCAGACCGACACGGTCTTTGCCCTGCGTCTGGCCCCTGATGCCCCGGAGCTGGACGCCGCCGAGCGCACCCGCTGGGAAACTCTGGCCGCCGTGCGCGGCGAGGTGAACAAAGCCATTGAGCCCAAGCGAAAGGACCGGGTCATCGGCAAGTCGCTCGATGCCCATATCACCCTCTACGCCAACGAGGCTGTGCGTCAGCTTGTGGCCGCCGAAGAACTTGACGCCCGGGAATTCTTCATCGTCTCCCAAATATCCCTGGCTGAGGT
The DNA here is from genome assembly GCF_009729555.1 of Pseudodesulfovibrio alkaliphilus. Lineage (NCBI taxonomy): Bacteria > Pseudomonadati > Thermodesulfobacteriota > Desulfovibrionia > Desulfovibrionales > Desulfovibrionaceae > Pseudodesulfovibrio > Pseudodesulfovibrio alkaliphilus. The sequence continues at coordinate 138,453 of NZ_WODC01000008.1, read as the reverse complement.
GGACAGTGCTCCTGCCGACGCATATGTGGCCGAGGATGTGAAGGAGCTGAAAATCGTGGTGGAGCCCGCATCCGGGACCAAATGCGAACGGTGCTGGCGCATCAGCAAGGACCTGGGGACCGACCCGGCTCACCCGGACGCCTGCCCTCGGTGCACCGAGGTTCTGAGGACGTTGGCCTAGGCGCATGGGCAGGTATAGATTCGCATCCCTGTGGGCGGCCCTGGTGGTTGTCCTCGATCAGACCACCAAGCTGTGGGTGGCCGCTACCATGGAATTGTGGACGGGATTTTCGGTCATTCCGGGTTTCCTCAATCTTGTCCACGTCACCAACAGGGGCGCGGCCTGGGGTTTTCTGGCCAGCGAGAGCATCGAGTGGCAACGGCCTCTGTTCATCGCCATCACCATCCTGGCCCTGGGGTTCATCGGCTACATGCTGCGCACCACCCCGGCCTCGGACCGCTGGATGGTCACCGGCCTCGGCCTCATCGCCGGAGGGGCGGTGGGCAACCTCATCGACCGGGTCCGTCTGGGTGCGGTCATCGATTTTCTTGATTTTTACATCGGGTCGTTCCACTGGCCCGCATTCAACGTGGCGGACTGCGCCTTGACCGTGGGCGCCTGCTGCATCATTGTGTCCATGTTCCTCAATCGACCACGCGCCGACTCCCACTGAGCCGCGGCGCCCAAGGAGTGTTTCGATGTTCGCCGATTTTTCTGCCGTCACCGCCAACCAGTGGACCATCATTCTGTCCATTGTCGGCGTCTGTTTCGCCTTTAGCGCCTGGTGCATCCTTGACGCCTGGAAACGAACATACGAATCCACCAATGAAAAGGTTCTCTGGATGCAGCTGTGCATTTTTGTTCCAATTCTCGGCTCGGTGGCGTATCTTTTTATAGGACGAAAAAGAGGAAGCTCACGGTCATGAAAAAAATACTCAGCATTGTCCCGGCCTTTATTGTCATTGCGGCCATGGCCTTTGCCCCTGGCTGCGCCTCCAAGACCGACATGGAAACCCTCCAGACCGAGCGCCGCCAGGATCGCGACCGCATCCGGCAGCTCGAAGCCGAGCTTGAGGAATCGCGCCAGCAACTCAAGGCGGAAATCGAAGACTCGCAGTCCCCGGTGCGCCAACGGGCTGCCGACATGTGGGCCGAACTCCAGTCCATGCGTACCGCCTTCGCCCGCCTCAGGGGAGATCTCGAGACCATGAATATGCGCCTGGACAGACAGGTGGGCGAATCCAACTCGACCATGACCCTGTCCACGCTGGCGCAGCAGCTCGACGAGATCGAATTCGTACTGGAAAACCAGCTCATGGTGGACCTCTCCAAGATTCGCCAGGAACGGGCAGCCAGCCTGACGGCCACAGCGCAGGCACCTAAACCAGGCCAAGCCCCCGCCGCCCCCCTTGCCGCCGGATCGGAACACGACGGAGAGCCCGGCGAGACCAAGGAAGTGACCACCGACCCGGCCAAGGCGCTCTACGACAAGGCCTACGCCCTGTACAAGGAGAACCAGTTCGAGCGCGCCCGCTCCTTCTGGGCCGAATTCACAGACACCTTCAAAAACCACGCCTATGTGCCAAGCGCGGTCTTCTGGCAGGGACAGTGCTACTTCCAGCTCAAGGACTATGCCCGGGCGGTAATCCTCTTCGAGGATGTCATCGAAAAGTTCCCAAAGAGCGCCAAGTTCAAGTCGGCCCTGCTCAGGGCAGGTCTGGCCTGGGACTATCTCGGCAAGCCGGAGCTCGCAAAGATGCGCATGAACGAAGTGGTCAAGAGATTCCCCGACTCGGTCGAGGCGACCCAGGCCAAACGCTTTCTGGAAAAAGCCAAGTAACATCGACACAGCCAACGGCCAGCCATTTGAACAGGACCAATCATGCAGGATATCGTCAAGGGTTTCAGGAAGATCGTCTATCTCTCCTTTCCGCCGGAGGTGTCTGGTCGGCCCGTGGTCTGCAACCTGACCCGGCTTTTCGACCTTAGCTTCAATATACTCAAAGCGGACATAAGCCCCCGCCATGAAGGGACCATGACCCTAGAGGTTTCGGGCCTTGAGGAGTCCTTCCACAAGGGCATCGGGTATCTCAAGGAAAACGGCATCCGCATCACCCCGGTGGCCCACAAGATATTCCGTAACGAGGAGTCGTGCATCCATTGCGGCGTGTGTACGGCCATGTGCCCCACCGACGCCCTGATGCTCGACCCGGGCACCCGGCTGGTGGTCTTCGACGTGGACAAATGTTCGGCCTGCGGCATGTGTACGCGGGTTTGTCCGGTCAAGGCCATGACCCTGGACCTCAAGGACGACAGAAACTAGACCGCTCAGGGGAGGACACCGTCATGAGCGACGACAAACGCACATTCTCGCGAGTTCCGGTACGCCTCAAGGGATACGCCCGGATCATGAAGGACATCGGTTCCCCGCCCATGTTCACTGCCGACGGCGCAGGCGACGCGGCCAGCCCCGACAGCATTTTTCGTGGAGGCAAGCTGCCGGAGGAGCTCACGAACTTTCTCCTTGAGATGAACCGCAAGCTCGACAGGATTCTCGGCGTCCTCAGCCAGAAAAGCCTGCGTGACGACTTTCCCCTTGACCTTGAGATTCTCGAGTTATCCGCTGCGGGAATCAAGTTCCGCTCCCCCACCTCCTTTGCCATGAAAACCCCCCTTGAAGTGGTCTTGATTCTCGGTCAGGTGCCTCTGCGCATGGCGGGCAGCAAAGGCCGCGTCCGGGGTTTGGACGAGGAAACCGGCCTCTATCGCTTCGAATTTATCGACACCATGGGTTCAAGCATGGAAACCATCGTGCAATTCGTCTTCCAACAACAGCGCGAGCATATCCGAAAATCCAAAATGTAAACGCGGGAGAAACAATGACCGGCAACGAAGAGCTCGTCAGGGAACTGATGGAAAAGGTCTCGGACCAGCTTGTGGTCAGCCTCAAGGACACCATCTCCGTGGCAGTCGAGAAAGAGATCGCCAAAAGCCTCTCGAAATCCCTGCTCGAAGGCGAATTCTACCGCAGAATCAACGAGGATCTTCAGGAAGGTCTCAAGAAAATCTATCACGAAGTCAAGGCGGCCCGGGGCGGCAAAACAATCACCAGCATTGAGGCCGACTTCAACCCCGAAGAGTTGTTCAGCGAGACTTCGGACCAGTTGGACGCCGTGCTCAGGACCACCGAAAAGGCGGCCGTGGACATCATCGACATCGTCGAGAAGCTTCAGGACATGCAGACCACGGTGGCCCGAATCGTCAAGGGATTCGAATCCGGCGGCGTGACCAAACAAGACCGAGTCCGGCTCAAGGAGATCAATGAAACCCTTGGCAACGACCTCTCCACCATCATGGTCACCTTGAGCTTCCAGGACCTCACGGGCCAACGCATCAAGATCATCATCAACTCCATCCGCGAGGTGGAAAAGATCGTGCGCGAGGTCATGCTCTCCACGGGCCTGATGATCCGCCAGCGCGAACAGGAGCCGGACAAGGACATAGACTCCCTGTCCGAGGACGCCAAGAGCCAGGCCACATCGAAACTTCAGGGCCCGAGCGAAGGGGCCAGACAGGGCGATGTGGACGATCTGCTCGCTTCCCTGGGCCTTGACTGAGCACTTGGCCGCAAGCCAGCAACAAGGGCCGCCCGGATTCGTCCGGGCGGCCCCTTTCTCGTCCAGGCATCAGTTCGTCACGCCAGCAGAAAAATGCCAGCCAGACCGAGCAGAATGAAAAAGCCCATGGAATCCGTGATGGTGGTCAGGAAGATGCTCGAAGCCTGAGCCGGGTCACGCCCCATCTCCTTGAGAATCAGCGGAATGGACGCCCCGGCGACGGCACCCAGGAGCATATCCACCCCCAGGGCCAGCCCCAGAACCGAGGCAAGGTCCGCCTTGCCAGTAATGGCATAGGCCACGGCAAAGACCAGCACCGAAATGATGGTGCCGTTGAGAAAGCCGATGCGCAACTCGCGCAGCACTGCCAGCCATGCGCGCTTGCGGTCGAAACGTTCCATGGCCATCTGTCGGATCATCACGGCCAGGGCCTGCTGTCCGGTGTTTCCCGCCTGATTGGCCACCAGGGGCATGAGCACGGCCAGCACCGCCATCTCGGCGATGTTGCCCTCGAAAAGATGCACGACCCAGGCCGAGACCGAGGAGAAAAGCACGTTGATGATCAACCAAGGCAGACGCATACGTACGGAATAGAGCCAGGGGGAATCCGTGGTCTCGTCCGGCCCTGCGCCGACCATGGCCTGCATGTCCTCGCTGGCCTCTTCGTGGATGATATCGATGACATCGTCGACCGTGACCACGCCGAGCAGCCTGTCGCCGAAATCGACCACCGGAACGGCCAGCAGGTTGTAGCGGGCGATGAGGTGGGCCACCTCTTCCTTGTCCATGTTGTACCCGGCAGTGATCAGACTCTGTGTCTTGACCAGATCCTTCAGCACGGCCCCGCGCCTTGCCAGGAGAATGTCGCGCAGGGAGACCACGCCCACCAGCCTGTCCTTCTGGTCCGTAAGGTAGGCATAGTACGGGATTTCCTTGTCCTCAACCTCGTCGCGGATCTTGGCGATGGCCTGATCCACGTTGAGCTCCTGATCGAGAATCACCACCTCGGTGTTCATGACGCCGCCGGCAGTATCAGGATCAAAGGTGAGCAGGGTTTTCAGCTCCGCCCTATCCTCCGCCGGCACACGGCTAAGCAAGGCGAGACGCAATTCCTCGTCCAAGCCCTTGAGCAGGGCGGTAGCGTCGTCAGGCGACATCTGCTCGACGATGCGTGCGCCAAGCCCCCGATTGAGATTTTTGAACAGCTCGACCTGATCGTATTCGTCCATCTCCGCAATGGACTCGGCAGCGTCCCGTATGGGAAGCTGCTTGATGAATTTCACCTGCTCGACGATGTCGAGACCCTCAATGGTTTCGGCAGCGTCGGCCGGATGCTGGACCTCGATCTCGACCATGCTTTCGGTCGGATCCGCGTCCTCGCGGTGGCGGATGTCCTCTTCGCTGTTCATGGGGTGGTTTTCTAGCCCAATTCCCGGTTCAGGTCAAAGTGTTCGGGAAATAGTTGGGTTATATCTTTGTGAATTCTTTCATCAGATACCTCGGCCTTGACGAAACATCGACCGTGCCTTACTTGCGTTTCACACCCCTTGAACAACCCGCACCCAGGGAAACCGGACACGAATCATGCCCACCGCCCTTTTTGACGAATTCTTTCAGGCAGAAGCCAGGATGTTCCTCCTGGCCACCATCCGCATCGCCCTGGCGGAAGACGGCTCTGATCTCACCTCGCTTGGCCTCTTCACCGAAAACGACATGGCCCAGGCCATGATCGTTGCCAAACAGGACACCGTGGTGGCCGGACTGCCCATCATCCCCATGGTCCTTGAATTCGGCGGCGATCAGTGCCAGGTACACCTCAACGTGGACGACGGCGAGCGTGTCTCGGACGGAGCCCTGGTGGCAGCCATGCGCGGCCCGGCCGTGCAACTGCTCAAGGCCGAGCGCGTGATCATGAATTTTCTGTGCCACCTCTCAGGCATCGCGACCCTCACGGCCAGATACGCCGACGCCCTCAAGGGAACCAAAACCCAACTCCTTGATACCCGCAAGACACTGCCAGGGCTGCGCTTTCCTGAAAAATACGCCGTGCTCGCAGGCGGCGGAAATAACCACCGCCTAACCCTCGCGGATATGCTCATGCTCAAAGACAACCACATAGACAGGGCCGGGAGCATTACTCGGGCGGTGGACGCCCTGCTGCAAGCTCATTCCCCCTGCCCTCCCATTGAGGTGGAATGCCGGACCATCGAGGAAGTAGAAGAAGCCTGCCAGTGCGAAATCCAGCGCATCATGCTGGACAACATGGACACTGAAACCATTAAAACCGCCCTGGGCATCATCCCCGAGACCATCGAGACGGAATTAAGCGGCAACGTGACCCTGGAAAACATCCGTGAGCTGGCTGAACTCGGGCCGGACTACATCTCGGTCGGCAGACTGACCCATTCGGCTCCATCGTCGGATTTCAGTATGCAGTTCGTGCCCTTAAGCTAAAGAGGAACATTGTGGAAAACTCCGTTCGAGACATCCTCGCCATCAAGCAAACCATGGGGAGTCGTCTCGCCATCCTCGGCCATCACTACCAGTCCGACGCGGTCATTGCCCTGACCGACATCCAGGGCGACTCCCTGGAGCTTGCCCGCCGTATCGGCGACCTCGACGCCGAGCATATCGTCTTTTGCGGCGTGTATTTCATGGCCGAATCAGCCGCCATACTGCGCCGCCCGGGACAGAATATCCATATTCCCGACGCATCAGCTACCTGCCCCATGGCCGATATGGCCGAGGCAGAACGCGTCAAGACCACGCTGGAAATCCTTGAAAAAAACGGACGGACGGTCATCCCGCTCACCTACGTCAACTCTTCGGCCGCGGTCAAAGGCGTGGTCGGCCGCCATGGCGGCTCGGTCTGCACCTCGGCCAACGCGGCCACCATGCTCGCCTGGGCCATGGACCGCGGCGATGCAGTGCTCTTTTTGCCCGACCGGCACCTTGCCATGAACACGGCCAACGCGCTGAACATCACCGAAGGCGACCGCGTCATCCTGCCAAGAGAGGTCATCGACGGCGACCCGCGGCTGTCCATCGATCCAGCGGCCATCGCCGACAAACGCCTCATGGTCTGGCCGGGCTACTGTCCCATCCATGAGGAGTTCTCGATCCGCACCATAGCGGAGCTACGCACCAAGAACCCGGCCACACGGATAGTGGTCCATCCCGAATGCGATCCGGCGGTGGTCAAGGCCGCCGACGGCAGCGGTTCCACCACCTACCTCATCAACTACGTCGCCAAGGCTCCGGCCGGTTCCATCATCTACATCGGAACCGAGATCAACCTTGTATCACGTCTGGCAGACCGCTTCCCTGACAAGACCATCAAGCCCTTGTCCTTGAGCCAATGTGACGATATGGCAAAAATTACCACCACCAACCTTGCCGCCTTGCTGAGAGACATCGAAACCTCCACGCCCGTGGAGGTGGACGAAGATATCAAGGCACCGGCCCGGCTGGCACTACAACGCATGCTCGACGCCTGCGCCTGAGAAGGGGCAACTCCATGGCCGAATCCGCACCCAATCTCCGCCAGAGCTGTGACGCTCTGGTCATCGGCTCGGGTATAGCCGGGTCCGTGGCCGCCCTGACCCTTGCCGATCAAGGCGTGGATGTCATCCTCATCACTGCAGCCGAGACCCTGACCCAGGGCAACACGGCCCTGGCCCAGGGCGGCATCGTCTACACCAGCGACAAGGACGACCCCAAGAACCTTGAACGCGACATCCTTACCGCAGGCTGGGAACACAACTTCGGCCGCGCCGTGCGATTCCTGTGCCGCCGAGGGCCGCAGGTGCTGCGCGAACTGTTTCTCGACAAATACAAAATTCCCTTCAACCAGCGCAAACCCGGAGAATGGTTCCTGACCCGCGAGGGCGGCCATTCCCTGCCGCGCATCCTCTACTGCGACGATCACACCGGACGGGACATCATTGATGCGCTCTGCAACGAGATACAGCGCCGCGACAACATCCGGGTACTCACGCGGCGCACGGCCATCGATCTGCTGACCACCCAGCACCACGGCAACCACCTCGACTTCAAGTACAGTCTCGACAACCGCTGCGTGGGCGCGTACGCCTTCAACGAGGCCACAGGCCAGGTGGAGACCATCATGGCCAAGTCCACCCTGCTTGCCACCGGCGGCATCGGCCAGATATATCTGCATACCACTAACACCTCCGGCTCCATCGGTTCGGCCATCGCCATGGCCTACCGGGCCGGCGTACGCCTGATGAACTGCGAATACGTGCAGTTCCACCCTACGGCCCTCTATGGAGGCTCCCGGCGCGGCGAACGGCGGTTTCTGGTGTCAGAGGCTGTTCGCGGCGAAGGCGCGGTGCTGGTCAATGCCCGTGGCGAACGGTTCATGCCCGGCTATGACCAGCGGGCCGACCTCGCCCCGCGGGACATCGTGGCCAGAGCGATCATGGAGGAAATGCTCCACTCCGGCGACGACTGCGTCTACCTGGACGTTTCAGGGATCAAGCAAGATGTGACCACCCGCTTTCCCACCATCTACGAACACTGCCGTCGGATCGGCGTGGACATGCGCCGCGATCTGGTTCCGGTGGTTCCTGCCGCCCACTACTTCTGCGGCGGGATCATGGTGGACAGCCACGGCCGAACCAGCCTCGGCAGGCTCTACGCCGCAGGCGAATGCAGCTGCACCGGCGTCCATGGTGCCAACCGTCTGGCCAGCACGTCGCTCCTGGAAGGCATGCTCTGGGGCCACAGCGCCGCCCTGGACATGGCCGGACGCATCCCCCGCAACGGCACTGCCAGCCGCAAGCTTGCCGAGAGTATCCCGGACTGGGTCAGCCACGCCTGCATGCAGAACGAGGACCCGGCCCTGATCGCTCAGGACTGGGCCAATATCCGCAACACCATGTGGAATTACGTCGGCATCTCGCGCACCGAAAGGCGGCTCATGCGAGCCTTCTCCGACCTGCGCAAGCTGACCAAGGACTTGCAGGATTTCTATCACGAGACCGTCCTTAGCAAATCCCTCATTGACCTGTTCCATGGCTCACAAACCGCCTACATCGTCACCCAGGCAGCCCTGCGCAACAGACGGACCAAGGGCTGTCACTTCCGCGCCGACTGATCCGAATACTTAAGCCACAAAGCTTTCCCTTGCGACCAGCTCGCATGGAATCCATTGCCCACCAAGGTTTTTTGAAAATTTCTAGAGATTTTCCAGACAATGAAACGTGGGGGCTCGTTCCGTCCCAAATGGGCAAGGGAGAGCAAAGCGCCCCGGCGCGAATTGCGATGCGGTTACTTGCGCCAGAATTCCGGTACAAAGAGAACGATGACCGTATAAATTTCCAGACGACCAAGAACCATGCACACAGTCAAAGCCCACTTGGCGGCATCTGGCAGCCAGGCATAGTTGTCCATGGGCCCCACTCCGCCAATGCCCGGCCCGATGTTGCCGATGCAGGCCAGGGCGGCGGCAAAGGATGTGACCACATCCACGCCCGAGGCTGCCACCCCAAAGGCGGCCAGAACAAAAAGCCCGAGCCAGAGGACGAAAAACCCCCACACGCCGCGCAGCACATCGTCCTGCACCGCAACATGGCCCATCTTGACCCGGCTGACGGAACGCGGATGAATGAGCCGGAACAACTCCTGGTAGGAATGCTTGCACACAAGCATGATACGCATCACCTTCATCCCGCCCGCGGTGGACCCGGCGCAGCCGCCAACAAACATGCAGAACACCAGAACAGCCTGGGCGATGCCCGGCCACATCTCGTAATCGGCCGTGGCGTATCCGGTGGTGGTCAGGATGGAGGCCACCTGAAAGGCGGTGTAGCGTACGGACTGCCCCACGGTTTCGTAGTCTCCGGCAGAGTAAACGGCTGCGGTTAATACCGTCACAAAAAGCAGAACCATGACTGCGAAGGCTCGGAATTCAGGATTCTTGAGCATGGCCGAGGGCTTTCCCTTGAGCAACAGATAGTGCAGAGAGAAATTGACGCCCGCAATGAGCATGAACACCGTGATGACGCCGTCGATGTAGACGCTGTCATAGGCGGCCACAGAGGCGTTGCGCGTGGAAAACCCGCCTGTGGCCATGGTGCCGAAAGTGTGGCACAGGGCATCAAAGAGATCCATGCCTCCCAGCACCAAAAGCACCGTTTGCACCGCGCTGAACACGAGATAGACCTTCCACAGGGTCATGGCCGTGTCCTTGATGCGCGGCTTGAGCTTGTCCGGCGCAGGGCCGGGCACTTCGGCCCGGTAAAGCTGCATGCCACCCACCCCGAGAAAAGGTAAAATGGCCAGGGAAAGAACGATGATGCCCATGCCGCCCAACCAGTGCGTCAGGCTTCGCCAGAAGAGAATGCCTCGGGGCACGGCCTCAATATCCGTGAGTACGGACGCCCCGGTGGTGCTGAACCCGGAAAGGGACTCGAACACACAGTCCGCCACCGAGTTGAAAGTTCCGCCGAGATAGAACGGCAGACCGCCGAAAGCTCCGGCCGCGAACCAACCCAGGGCCACAATGGCCATGCCCTCGCGATGGGTCATGGCTGTCCTGGAAGAGGCCGGGTCGCGAAAGATCAAAAACAGCAGTGTTCCCGACACCACGGTGATGCCCAGGGATTCCGCCAGGGGCCAGACCGTTCCATCGCCGTAATACACGCCCCAGGCCAGCGGCAAGGCCATGGTCATCCCGACGCAGGCCACCAGCGCCCCGATGATGTGAAGCACGTAGCGCCAGCGCATCTAGAAGAACTCCACCTTGGTGGTCAGCGCCTTCTCCACCTTGGGAATGTCGGGCCGGGTGGAGATGATCAGCAGCCGGTCCAGAGGCTCAATGACCGTGTCGCCCCTTGGAATGACCACCGTCTCACCCCGCTGGAAACAGAGCACCAGACAGCCGCGGGGCAGATCGAGATCCATGATGGCTTTGCCCACAATGGGCGAATTCTCCTGGGCGATGGCCTCAAGCGCCTCGGCCTGCTCTCCCTTGATGCTGACCGTGGAGACAATCTTGCCGCGTCGGATGAAATGGAGCAGCGAATTGATGGCCGAGAGCCTGGGACAGACTGCGTAGTCAATACCGATGGGCTCGATCAACGGCATGTAACCGAAATTGTTGACTCGGGTGATGGCACGCTTGGCCCCCAGGCTCTTGGCAAGCAGGCAGGAGAGGATGTTGGTCTCCTCGTCCCCGGTCACGGCGATGACCATATCCATGTCCTGAATGTTTTCCTCGCGAAGCATATCCTGATCCGTGGAGTCGCCCATGAGCACGATGGGCCGGTCCAACCGCTCCGAGAGATATTCGCACCGCTTCTGGCGGTTATCCAACACCCTGGTATGAAAAAACTTGTTGTCCAGGGCCTTGGCCAACTTGTAGCCGATGTTTCCGCCGCCCATGATCAGCACCTCGCGCACCGGGTCGGTTTCGACTCCCAGGCGGGCCAGCACCTCGTCCTGGTCGAGAATGTCGCAAGCGAAGTAGACCACATCGCCCTGCTGGATGCGGTCCTGACCACGAGGGATTATCAATCGGCCGTCGCGCACCAGAGCGGCGATGACCACGCGCAGATTGTCACCCATCGCTTGGCGCAACTGCATGAGGCGCATGCCCGCCACCGGGCTGTCGTCTGGCAGATTGATGCCTACGAGGCGGATCTTGCCATCGGCGAACTCGTTGATCTCCACGGCTCCTGGGACACTCATGAGGCGCAGGATCGAATTGACCACCTCCTCGTCGGGATTGATGATCTTGGTTATCCCTGCGCCTTGGGTGAGCAGGTGCTTGTAATTGGCATACATGCCGCTGCGGATGCGGGCCAGCTTGGTCGCCCTGCTGTCGAGGGTGTTGGCAAAGAAACAGCTGATGAGATTGATCTCGTCGCTGTCGGTGACAGCCAGCAGGATGTCCGCCTTGGCAATGCCCGCCTGCTCCAGCACCTCGGGACTGCTGCCAGAACCCAGGATGGTCTGCACGTCGGCCGACTCGGCCAGCCTGCGCAGAGCGTCGGCGCTACTGTCGATGACCAGCACTTCCTTGTTCTCTTCGGCCAGCCGTCTGGCGATATGGTAGCCTACCTCGCCAGCTCCGATGATGATAATTCGCACCGTGTACTCCTCTTGTGGCCCAGGATGGGCGACCCCTGCCTTGTACGCCCGTTTTCCGGTGCCCGCAACATGGCTCTTTTCGCCCCCAAAACCCCCAGGACAGAACAAAGCCGGAGCCACCCCGCCTCGCGGGCCGACTCCGGCTCGAACAACAGATGGAAAACACCTACCCTACAGACTCTCGTATCGCCTCGACGCCCACCCGTTCCACAAACCGGGCGGTGCGCTCGCGCATCTTGGCCTCGCGCACATAGAAGCCCAGGGCCGCGCCAATGACCCGAAGCGCCTCCTCGTCGTCGAGGTTTGCAGCCAGTTCGTCGCCCACTCGCACCCGTTTACCCGCGTTGCCGCCGAAAACAACGGACCAACCGTGCTTCTTGCCCACCAGCCCGATGTCGCGCACAAAACTTTCGGAGCAGCACATGGAACAGCCCGAAACCCCGGCTTTGATCTTGGCGGGCAGGCTGAAAGTGTTCAAAAACTCCTCCAATTTCGCGCCCATGGCCAGGGCATCCTGCATGGCCAGACGACAGGCCGAAGTACCGGAACATGCCTGGACATAGTATTTGCAAAACTGGCCCACCGGGCCGAGACGGCGGAGGATCTCGTCGAGCCTCTGCGCCGGAACACCTTGAAGCTTCAGGCGCTGCCCGGCGGTGACGCGCACTCCGGGCAGACCGAACTCCTGAACCACGGAGTTGATTATATTCAACTGATCCGGAGTGATACGACCCAACGCCACTCGCGGGGAAATGGAGTACACCCCCTCCTGACGCTGGGCCAAAACCCCTTCGGGCAATACTTCCGTTTTCATCTTCTCTCCTTTGATGTCCATGCTTGCTGATCCCCACCACTGATGCCGCACTCCACGGCCGCATCAGATGGGCGGGGCGATAGTCACCAGTACACGCATGTCCGTGATGGCTCGAACGCCGTGAGGCTCGGCGATCATTGAAACCAGTACGTCGCCCGGCCGGGCGGGCATGGTCGCCCCGTCAGCACCCAGAAACTCACCCTCGCCTTCGAGAATCACCAGAGTCAATTCCCCTTCCAGCTCGTGGGAATGGACAGGCAGCTTTTGCCCGGCCTTGAAGTTGAAGTTGATCACCTTCATGTACTCGGACTCGTGGGCCAGATAGTTGGAGAAGGTCAGGTCCTTGAAGCCGTGTTCCTTGAACAGCTCTATCTTCTTCATGAAAGCCTCCCTGGGCTATGCGTTGAACGGCTCGGTACGAAGAATCCGGCCGTCGAGAGACACAATGACACGCCTGATGTTCGCCGGTCCCCTTACGCCCTTGATGGCGTGGGCGAGAATTGCGCTCATGGACGAGCAGCATGGCACCTCCATCTCCATGACGGTAATGGACTTGAGATCGTTTTCGGCGATGATGGCAGCCAGTTTATCAACGTATTCCTGTTGATTATCGAACTTGGGGCAGCCCATGAGCACCACCCGGCCCGGCAGGAAATCCGCATGGTAGGCAGGCAGGGCCACGGGGACGCAATCCGCAGTCAGCAGCAGGTCCGCCCCCCGCAAAAACGGTGCGGAAGGCGGCACCAGGCGAAGCTGCACCGGCCAGTGGGCAAGAGCGGAACCGCCTCCCTGCGCCCTGCCCGAAGCCCGGAACGAAGGTATGTTGGCCCGTTCGCACGGGGTCATGGTCCGCATGGCCGCGCCCGGACAGCCGCCCATGGGACGGACCGGAGACACATGCGCCGGACCGGGGACCAGCCGCAGACTCTCGGGCGACGGCATGTGATCAGGCACCTCGCGGCCCTGAGCCTTGAGGTGTTCGGCCACTGCCTCGGGATCAAAGTCCTCGGCCTCTCGCTCAATTACCTTGAGGGCTCCGGTAGGACAATCGCCCAGACACGCGCCCAGACCATCGCAGTACTGTTCCTTGACCAGCCGTGCCTTGCCGTCCACGATGGCCAGCGCTCCCTCGGCGCACGACGGGACACAGTTGCCGCAACCATTACACAATTCCTCGTCTATACTGATCATTTTTCTCATGTAAGCCATGGTATCACCTCTTTTTTAGAAATCTGGATTATATTCTTGCCACCCCGAGAAATACGGCGTGCAGGCTGACGATCAAAACAATGAACACGGTTCGGGCCGCATCCGGAGAAAGGCCGGGGAAACGGTAGCCTATCTGTCCGTGAGGGCAGGAGGACACGCAATCCCCGCACAGGGTGCAGGACAGGGATGGGGCACCACTGACCACGCGCTCGGTATCAAGAGCGCCGTAGCGACAACGGCTGAAACAGGCACCGCAAGCACAGCAGTCGCGATCTATACGCATCCGCCAGGGAGAAAGACGACCAAGGACATTGGAAACAATTCCCATGGGGCAATAGGCGGTGCAGTGGGCCATCAGTCCCATCCTGCTGGAAACCAGAACCATAACGCCCACGCCGATCAAGCCGAACCCGGCGGCCATGAGCACCGCAGTGGCACCGGGAACACCCATCGCCCGCAAGGCCAGCGCCGTCGCCACCACCAGTATCAGGGCTGCACCGCGACCGAACACGCTCAGGCGGCGCACTGATGCCGATGGACCAGGACGCGGACCGCGACGGCTCATGGCGTCGTCCCACGCTCCGATGTAACAAAGATGGCTGCACCAGGCCGGACCGACCAGAAGCACGGTCACGCCAAAGAGAATGGGCATGAACAGCCCCTCGCCCCTGAACACTGGGCCGGCTGCAATAAGCGCGGGCACGGGCAGGTGGAGGGAACCAGTCATGAGCATGGACTCCATGCCCGCCAACCCGAGGGCGAGTTGGCCGAAAAACACGGCCGAGAACAAGGCCCAGATGCGCGGCCTGACAAACCCGTGCCCTCCGGGAGCAAGCATCAGACCGGCTATCCACTGGGCATAGATGCCAAGAGCCATGATCTCAAGCCAACCCCAGGCCGGAAAGTACCTGTCTGCCAAAAGGATGGGAAACGGCACCTTGGAACGGATCATAGCCAGAGCTACCACGGAGAGCAAAAATACGGCAGCCCGCGCTAAGGCGTTATCCCCTTGATGAAAGAACCGTCTGCCCGGTTCTGCCGCGACGGCCAGCAGAGCCAAAAGGTCAATGACCACAACGCCGACCATGATGGCCAGGAGCCGCATCCATGGCGCTCCCATGGCTTGACGGAATCCGACGAGATTCAGGGTCGTTTCCGCCCAGACAAAAGCACCCCAGGCAAGCGCGGCCATCAGCACAATACGCACCCAGCCACGCCTGAACAGCATCAGGCCGATCAGGACGATCAACGCGGCGACCATGCCGATATCACCGAGCCGCAAGCTGTGTGCTGCAAGAAGCAGCAGGGCCATGCCGGGCAGGATCATGAGGAGGTGTTTTTCTCGCTTCGTCATGGTCCAAGGTTGGCCTTTCTTTTTGACGACAGCCATGACTTAGGTCAAATTGGAATAATTATTCGTCAAACCAGGGAGAATCAATGGCGACGGACAAACTCGCAGCGGTCAGGTCCATCACGTTTTTCGAGGGGTTGCCTGAGGAAAAACTGGCCAGAATCGCGGATATCGCCGTGATCAAGCGCTATGACAAGGGCGAGGTGCTCTTTGAGGCCGACATTCCGGCCCACGGTTTTTTTGCGCCGACCATGGGCAGGGTCAAGATTTATCGCACCTCGCCCTCGGGCAAGGAGCACATCCTGCATGTTTTTGGCCCGGGCGAGGCTTTTGGCGAGGTTCCGGTCTTCCAGGGCAGGACCTTCCCGGCCCATGCCCAGGCCTTGGAACCCTGCGAAGCGCTCTTTTTTCCCCGTCGCGACTTCGAGAACCTGATCAGAAAAGACCCGGACATCGCCATGAAAATGATGGCCATGCTCTCCCAGAAGCTGCGTCTGCTGGTCAACAAGATCGATGACCTCAGCCTCAAGGAAACCCCGGCACGAGTGGCCTCCTACCTGCTGCTCCTGCGCTCGTCGCAGGATTCGGATACCCTCCGCCTCGATCTCCCAAAAGGACAGATCGCCTTTTATCTCGGAACAATTCAGGAGACACTCTCACGTATCTTCAAACGCCTCACCGATGAGGAGATCATCGCCATCAATGGCCGGGAGATCACCATCATCGACAGGAAACGCCTGGAGGAACTGGCCGAGGAAGGCCGCTGACTCCGACGACCCGCCCCAGCCGCCAGCATCGGCACAATCGCCCAACGCAAAAAGCCCGCCGCACAAATGTGCGGCGGGCGGCTCTCATACAGCGAAAAGGACGAGAATCCGGGCTAGGCCAGTTTGTTGATCGCGGCCTGAAGACGGGCAACGCGGCGCTGGGCCTGACGGTCGTGAATGACCTTTTTGCGGGCGGCCTTGTCCAGCACGGACATGGCGGCCTTCAGCGCCTCCTGGGCCTTTGCGACATCATTCTCCTCAATCGCCAGCCGAACGGCCTTGACGGTGTTCTTGATGCGGGTCTTGGAGATGCGGTTGCGGGCGCGACGCTTCAAGCTCTGACGGTGCCTCTTCAGGGCGGACTTGTGATTAGCCAAGGTGGATACTCCTGATCGTTTATCGTAGTGAAACGCTTGTCTTACTGATTTTCCCAAAGGGAGAGCCTTTTATATGGACTCTCTTTCCTATGTCAAGTTTTTTTTAGACCTGCAAGGCGTTGAAGTCGGCCAGACGGCCCAGCCTGTCCACAAGGGCCTTGAGCAGATTGAGCCGGTTCAGGCGTACATCGACATCATCACACATGACCATGACATTGTCGAAGAACCCATCGACCGATGGCCGCAACTCACGCAACAGCCCAAGCAAACCGGCAAAATCACGGTTTTCCCAGAGGGCATCGAACCGGGGGCCGGTCTCCTCCAGCCTGGCGCCAAAGGCGGTCTCATGGTCGCCTTCAAAGAGGTCCGGGTCGTAGCCGCCGGTCAACTCCTGCCCGGCCTCATCCCCCTGCTTGCGGATGATGTTGGCCGCCCGCTTGAAGGTCAGCACTGCCTGTTCGAAATCCGGCTCCCGACTGAAGGCGTCGAGGGCGTCGAGCCGGGCCTTGAGAGTGCGGATGTCCGTGAACCCTGCGCCCAGGGCTGCGTCCACCACCCGGGTCTCGATGCCCAGTCCGGTAAACAGGGCGCGCAGCCGCTGGCCGAAGAAGTCCAGCAACCTTTCCAGGGCCTCATCCCGCCCGATCTTCCAGGGAATGTCCTTGTCGTAAGCATTCTGCGCGGCGGCCAGGAACTCCCGCAGATCGAGATCGAGATCATGCTCCATGACAATGCGGGCGATGCCCAAGGCGCAGCGACGCAGGGCATAGGGGTCGTTGGCCCCGGTGGGCGCCTTACCCAGACCGAAGCACCCCACCAGGGTGTCCGCCTTGTCGGCCATGGAAACAAAGGCCCCGGACAGGCTTCCAGGGACAGGGGATTCCGGCCCGGCGGGCAGATACTGCTCGTAGATGCCCTGCGAGACGATGTCGCCCTTGCCCGAACGCTCGGCATAGATACCGCCCATCTTGCCCTGAAGGGTGTCGAACTCGATGACCATCTCGGACACGAGGTCGGCCTTGGACAAACGTCCCGCCTGGGCATAGGCCTCGAACACGCCGGGCAGAAGCCCCTTGGAGGCAGCCAGCTTTTCGGCCAGCCCGGCGCACAAGACGCCGATGCGGCGCGATTTGTCGCCTACCGAGCCCAGCGGGCCGAGGAAGACCACGTTATCCAGCTTGTCCAGCCAGGTGCGAAAATCGACCTTGCAGTCTGCCTCCCAAAAGAAACGGGCGTCCTCCAGCCGTGCCTTGAGCACGCGCTCCCAGCCCTTCTTGACCAGGGCGATGTCTGCAGGCTCGATGTTCAGGGTGGTCAGGAAATACGGCATGAGTCCGCCGTCCGGCCCCTGTACGCCGAAGCTTTTCTGGTGGGACTGCATGGAGGTCAGCAGCACCTCTCGTGGCAGTTCCAAATAGCGGGGGTCGATGTCGCCGATGAGCGGGCGCGGGTACTCCACGAGGTTGGCCACCTCGTCAAGAAGCGCGTCATCCCAGACGACGGTACCGCCAAGGGCCGCGGCCAGCCGGTCGCCCTCGGCCACGATGGCCCCCTTGCGCACCTCGGGATCAATGACAATCCGGCACTGGTTCTCGACAACGGAAAAATAGTCCGCGGCGGACGGCACCTCGAAGGGTCCAGGCCCCATGACCCGATGACCGCGTGTGACACGCCCGGAGTTAAGATTCTCCACCGAAAACTCCACAACCGTCTCATCCAGCAGGGCCAACAGCCAGCGCACCGGACGGCCAAAGGCAAAATCGTAGCCGCCCCAGCGCATCTTCTTGGGAAAGGAAAGGGACTCCACCGCCCTGACGCAGAGGGCAGGCAGGATGTCGATGGCTCTGCCGCCGCCGACGGTCTTGGTGACGGCGAGATACTCGCCTTTATCCGTCTCAAGGCGGAAAATGGCCGACTCGTCCACCCCCTGCGTCCTGGCAAAGCCCTG
Source organism: Pseudodesulfovibrio alkaliphilus (assembly GCF_009729555.1). Lineage (NCBI taxonomy): Bacteria > Pseudomonadati > Thermodesulfobacteriota > Desulfovibrionia > Desulfovibrionales > Desulfovibrionaceae > Pseudodesulfovibrio > Pseudodesulfovibrio alkaliphilus. The sequence continues at coordinate 120,254 of NZ_WODC01000008.1, read as the reverse complement.
TCCGGCCTTGGTCAGATTGCCTTCCGCATCAAAGGCGATACGGGCGGGAGGGCCGGTGACGGTCTCCTCCTGTCGCCGCTGGAAGTCGGCCATGTCGGCAACATGGGCCGTTATGCGGCGGGGCGTGGCATACGTGCACACACCATGGTTTTCGACCATCGCCTCCTCAAGCAGCCGGGCAAAGGTCTGCTCAAGCTCGGTCGCCAGCCTGGGCACAAAGCGGGCAGGCATTTCCTCGGTTCCGATTTCCAATATGAATTCGGCCATGTGTGTACTCTTTTCTTCTCGGTTCGCTTGGCTTTCGCCCTATTTCTTCAGCATGGGATAACCCATGGCCTCGCGCTGGTCGGCATAAAGCCGGGCGATCTTGGAGGCCAGATTGCGCACACGGCCAATATAGGTGGCCCGCTCGGTGATGGAGATGGCCCCCCGTGCGTCGAGCATGTTGAAGGAATGGGAGCACTTCAGGCAGCAATCGTAGGCAGGCCAGGGAAGTCCTTCCTCGCACAGTCTGAGGCATTCCGCCTCAAACCTGTTGAACAGCTCGAAGAGCAGGGCCGGGTCGGACAGCTCGAAGTTGTACTTGGACTGCTCCACCTCATTTTGGTGGTAGACGTGGCCGTAGGTGATCTCGTCGTTCCAGGCAAGGTCGTAGACAGACTCTTTTTCCTGGAGATACATGGAGATACGCTCAAGACCATACGTGATCTCCACGGACACGGGTTTAAGATCGATCCCGCCCACCTGCTGGAAATAAGTGAACTGCGTCACTTCCATGCCGTTGAGCCAGACTTCCCAGCCCAGACCCCAGGCGCCCAGGGTTGGCGATTCCCAATCGTCCTCCACGAACCGGATGTCGTGGCAGGAAGCGTCGATGCCCAGAGCGGCCAAGCTCTCAAGGTACAGCTCCTGGATGTTGTCCGGCGAAGGCTTGAGGATAACCTGAAATTGATAATAGTGCTGCAAACGGTTCGGATTCTCGCCGTAACGGCCGTCAGTGGGCCTGCGCGAAGGCTCCACATAGGCCGTCTTCCACGGTTCCGGCCCGATGACACGGAAAAACGTCGAAGGATTGAAGGTTCCCGCGCCGCACTCGATGTCCATAGGCTGGACCACGGCGCAGCCGTATTCGGCCCAGAAACCCTGAAGTTTCAATATCACGTCCTGAAAATTCATCGAATACTCCAACTCAGACCTTTTTATATATGCCGTTCTCCCAGGAGAGGCCCAGATGATAGGCGACAAACATTTCCACGAGCTGGCTGACCTGGCGTCTGACCTCACGGTCCAGCACCACCCGCCCCCAATCGCCCGGATCGCTTTCGCGGATCCACTCCAGAGCGCGCAACACACCGGGGGAAACCGACCGGGCAAGTCCATCTAACGGTTTCCCGACCGAATGACAAGCCGCACAGACCACTTGGCCCTGCTCCACCACGAACAGGTGCCCCCGCCCCTGGCTCACGGGACTGCCGCATGTTCCGCAATTTTCGAAATCCGGATCATACCCCATAGCAAAGGCAAGTCTGGCCCGAAAAAACCACGGCACGAAATCCGGGCTGCCCTGGCCAGAGTCAAGCAGGTATAGCGTGTTCAGCAGCAGGTGATACACCGGGGCGGCGTCCGAGGGATCAATCTCCACCGCCTCAACAAAGCGGACACAATTTGCGGCCAGACCGGCAGCGGCCGCATCAGCCCGGATGCCGGGGAAATTATGCAGCAACGACCCTTCGCCGAGCACGGAATAGGCTCCCCGGCGATCAGACCCGATGGAAAAAAGGACAAGGCTCAGGGGATCGAGGCAGCCCACGAAGCGGCGACGGCTCCGGCTACCCCCAAAGGCAAAGGCGTTGAAGATACCCCGCGTGGGGGTGAAGAGTCTGACCCAGCAGTCCGCCTCCCGGAAGCAGCCCACCTTAAGGACCAGGGCTTTTTCGGTGGCGTCCATGCAGGCCTTCCGAAACGTCAGTCCCCGGTCGGGCTAGTCCATGCCGAAACGCAGGGTCTGGATGTTCCCCCGGGCGTTTTCCAGGGGATAGGGCTTGCCGTTGTAAGTGACGGTGACGCCCGCCACATTGCCGATACGGATGCGCCGCGGGCTGTTGAACATCAACCGCAGAGGCTCACCCTCGCGCAGGACGAAATCACGGGACATGTTCGTCTCCTCGCCCTGCCACACTCCAATCCAGCACCCCTTGGAGGTGGTGGCGCGGATGATCACCACATGATCGTATTTCTGTGTGCCCGCCTCGACATCAGAAGTGGAAAACCCCTCCTCCTCGGATTCAACGGCCCTGTCCGTGGGCCTGCCGCCCAAGGGGGCAGAAGCCGGAATTGCAGCGCCGCTCCCGGCAGCGGCCCCCTCCTGAACGCCGGACGCGGACTCTGCCGAACCGGCTGAATTGGCGACGGATGCACTTTCCCGGCCAGACACAGACGCCGGAGCATCCTCCGCCTCCGCACCTTCGCCCGAAGCTTCCGGCTCGACCATCTCAACCTCGTCAACCCGGAGATCCGGGCCTTCCACCACGGAAGATTCGGTACCAGCTGTTTGAGGAGGCGCACCCTTGTCGCCAGCGCTGAAACTGAACACCAGAAGCCCCACCACGGCAAAAAGGAACAACAGGGCCACGACAAGCACCACCCGGGAACGCCGTCCCTCGGGACTGGCGCATGCCCTGGCAAGAAAAGCCTTTTCTGCGTTTGGGGAAACATCGTAACCAGGGTCTCTGGGCTCACATTCCTGATCCTGAAACTCCCGATCCATGACCATGCCCAGCTCTTCGGCATCCAGGCCAAGGAATCTGGCGTAACTTTTAACAAAACCCTTTGCATACACAGGATGGGGCAACATGGATCGATTCCCGGACTCCATGGCCTCGATGTTGGTGCGGCTGATCTTGGTGGCTTCCATAACCGCAGCCACAGTCAGCCCCTGCCTCTCGCGCTCTTCTCTGAGCGTTTGTCCAAGCTCCTCGAAATTCATCAGGTTTCTCCATTGACGAACGGTATCGTCAGTCCATGTAGATTATGACGGAACTCTGCTTGAGCTTCTCAAAGTACTCGTCGAAAATTGTATCCCGCTTGGTCTCCATGAGCCGCTCGAAGATGGCATCGCGCACATCCTCAAGGGGAACAAGCCTGTCGGAGGCAATTGACGCCGGAGAAAGCAGCGCAGTATGGCCGCGCACTTCCAGAGGCTGCCCAACACCGCCCTGCTTGACGCCCTCAATGGATTCGCGCCAGTCGTCCGCCAGATCAGCCCAGTTGACCTCACCGATAACACCGCCCGAATCCTTGCCAGGGCCGACGCTGTACCTCTCGACCGCCTGGGAAAAGGTCAGCTCACCGCCCTCGATGCGTTTCTTGACCTCAATGGCCGAGACATCCGCAGGCAGCATGATAATGGCCAGAGTGACCATCTTGTCGAGAGTATAATTGTCTCGCTTGGCCTCGTACTCGGCCTGGATTTCCGTATCGGTCACCACTACCTTGCTGTGGACCATGTAACCGAGCAGCTCCTGCTTCTCGATGATTCCCCGGAGCTTGTGCCGGAACTCCTGCATGGATAATCCATCGCGCCTGACGGTCTCCTCGAACTCCTCGGCACTCAGACCGCGTTCATCGCGCATCCTGCGGATCTCGTCGTCCAGCACGGAGTCCGACACCTCGATCTGATACTTGGCTATCTCCTGCTTCATGAGCATGTCATTGACCATCCGCTCAAGGATCTGCCGACGCAGATCAGCCAGTTGCTTCCGCTCGGCCTGGGTCATCTGCCGCCCTCTGACGGATGCCAGGATGGGCCGCATTTCCTCTTCAAGGTCGTACTGAGTGATGATGCCGCTGTTCACCTTGACCAGAATCCTGTCGTACGCCTCCTCCTGCGCCCAGGAGCTGGTAAAGAAAAGGAATAATGCCAAAAGGGTGAGCAAGGAAAATCGTCGTGCCACGAAGTGTCTCCCAAAAACCCCGGAGGGCTTGATTCGCTGATGGTGACGGATTCTAGTCTCTTTATGCAAACTATGCAACGAACGCGCCGGGTTATCCATTTTCGGCGTCATTGATGGATTCTTGACCGTTGAACTCGTCTTCCGAGCCCATCTCGTCCTCTCCTGATTCGTCTCCCTCGGATTCGTCCGCGCCGGAAACATCGTCACTCAGGTCCTCGTCCTGAAGGTCCTGCATCAAGGGCTCCGGCTCCGCTCCATCGGAATCCTCCGGGTCGGACATGGGCAACGGCGCAAGCTGCGGGAATTCTTCCGAAGACAACAGGTGGCTGCTCAAGGAAATCCTGGCGCGGGCCATGGCCGTGTCGAGCCATGCGTCAAAGGCATCGTGCAACTTGCGCTCGACCAGGGCGTTTTCCACCAGGGGGTAGGCCTGGGCGGGCTCAAGAACCTTGGCCGGGCTGCGCTCCAGCAAAACCAGGGCTTCAAAACCGAAACGATCTGTGAGTACGCCGCTGGCCTGCCCTGGAGCCACGCCGGTCAGGGCGTTTTTCCAGGTGGCAGACAGCCGTTCCTCCCGTATCATCACATCGCGGGTCTCCACCTCGCCAAAGGCGGTGGTCAGGTCCAGATGGTCCCGCTCGGCCAGAAAGCGCTCCACGGCCTTGCCCACTATCTCGCGGCTGGGGCCGCGCACCACCAGGATACGCAGCGATTCGGGAAGATAAAAGTCCGAGATTCGGTCACGATAATATTGTTCGGCCTCGCGATAGTCGATCTTGATCTGGGGCCGCAGCACCTGATAAAAAAACTTCCGCATGGCCAGATGGTTGCGCAATTGGAGACGCCACGCCTTGAGATCGATATACTCCTCCACCAGCATCTGGTCGAAGGCTCCCTCGGGATAGTCGGCCCGGACTTCCTCCTCGGCCTTGAGCATCTCGTGGTCCGAGACGCCGATGTCCCGTTTTTCAAGCTCCTGGACAACCAGCTCCTGCACGATGAGTTCGGCCAGGATCTCGCCGTACTCGTTCTTGAGGTTTTCCACGCTGGGCACATAGCCGCCCACGGCGTCCACCTGGAACTGGTCATGCTGGAATTCAAGCTGCGAAAGATAAATGGGTGCACCGTTGACGCGGGCTACCACTCCGATTTCATCGGCAGTATTGGAGCATCCGGCCAGCAGGGCCAGGGTCAGGATAAAAACGGCGAGATTACGGAACATGAGCTTTCTCTGGCTACGATGCCTGCGGTTTGGCGGGCGCCGTGTCGAGCAGTTCCTCCAACTCGGCGGCCGTGTTTTCAAGGGCAAGGCGCGTTGATTCCGCCTCAAGGTAGCGGATTTCAAGCTTGGCCGGAGGCATCAACCTGGCCCGCCCGTCGCGCCGGGCGACCCAGTCGAGCAGCGCCTGGGTGCTCACGGTTGGCGCACCGTCGTCCCAGGAGACCACTGCCCGGGCGGGATACAGCTCGGCCCGGGCAGCACGCAATCGCGACAGCGTCTGCTTGAGACGCAGGACGCCCAAAAATGTTTCCAATTCACGGGGCGGGTGGCCGAATCTGTCACGCATCTCGGCTTCCAACTCGCACAGAGCCGCCTCGTCCCGGGCCGAGGAAAGCGCCCGATAATAGCGCAGCCGCTCACGGGCATCGGGAATGCACGAACCCGGGATATGGGCCTCAAAGACAAAGTTGAGCTCTGGCTCGCTGGCCCTGATCTCGGTCTCGCCGCGCACCCTGCGCACCTCTTCCTCAAGCATCTCGAGGAAGAGGTCAAGCCCGACCTTGGCTATTTGTCCGGACTGGGCTTCGCCGAGGATGTTGCCCGCGCCGCGCAGACGCAGATCCTCCATGGCGATCTTGAACCCTGCCCCCAGATAATCCATGTCCAGAATGATACGCAAGCGTTTACGCACCGTTTCACTCAGATCATCGATGCTCGGAACCACGAAATAGGCGTAGGCCTGCCGCTCGCTACGCCCCACCCGGCCGCGCAGTTGATAGAGCTGGCCCAGACCGAAGAGCTGGGCCTGATCCACGATAAGGGTGTTGGCATTGGGGAAGTCAAGCCCCGACTCCACGATGGCCGTACACACAAGCACATCCACCTCGCCGTGCCAGAAGCCACGCATGGCCTCCTCAAGTCCCTTTTCACTCATCCGTCCGTGGGCCATGCCCACACGGGCATCGGGCACCAGCTCTCGAACGAACTCGGCCACCCGCTCCAGACCGTTGACACGGTTGTAGACCCAGTAGACCTGTCCGCCCCGCTCCAGTTCGCGACGCAGTACGCCTCGCAACGCCTGGGCGTCACGCTCGGTGATAGCAGTCTCTACGGGCTTGCGGTCCAATGGGGGGGTCTCAATGACCGACAGCCCCCGGATGCCCGAAAGCGACAGTTGGAGAGTGCGCGGAATGGGCGTTGCCGTCAGGGTCAACACATCGATATTCTGCCGGAAATGCTTAAGCCGTTCCTTGTGCTTGACGCCGAAACGCTGCTCCTCGTCGAGAATCAACAGGCCGAGGTTGGGCAGCTCCACATCCTTTGACAGGATGCGATGCGTGCCAATGAGGATGTCCAACTCGCCCTGCGCAGCGGCCTGGAGTACGTCTTTTTGACGCTTGGCGGGCACAAATCGGCTGAGAAGTCCAATACGTACGGGAAAACCCTCCATACGTCTGGAGAAGGTCTGGTAATGCTGTTCGGCCAGCACCGTGGTGGGGCACAGCAGGGCCGTCTGGCGTCCCTCCAGAGCCGCACGGAAAGCAGCGCGCAGGGCCACCTCGGTCTTGCCGAACCCCACATCGCCACAGATCAGCCGATCCATGGGCTCGGGTTTTTCCATGTCGCGAAACACGTCGCGCACAGCCTTATCCTGATCCGGGGTTTCCTCGAACCCGAAGGTGGCCTCGAACTCGGCGTACATGTCGTCGGGCGGCCCATAGGAATACCCCTTGCCCACCCGGCGAAAGGCATACATCTCGACCAGCTCGTGGGCAATCTTCTCGACCGCTTTGCGCACCCGCGCCGTTGTGGTGCTCCAGCGAGTGCCCCCCAGCTTGTCCAGGGCAGGCTGCCGCCCCCCCTCCGGCCCCTTGAAACGCTGCACGAGGTTGAGCCGGTCCACGGGCAGATAAAGCTTATCCTCTCCTGCGAAATAAAGCAGCAGATAATCATTGGCCGCGTCGCCGATATTCATATGGTGCAGACCGCCAAACTGGGCCAGGCCGTAGTCACGATGCACCAGCAGATCGCCGTCAGCGAGATCCTCGTAGCGGTCGAGCCCCTGAAAGGCCGTGTCGCGCACGGCATGCGTCCGAGATGGTTCCGGTTGGAGCACCTCCTCGCCCAGAATGCGTGTGCGGCTCCAAGTCAGCTCCATGCCCCTCCTCAGTGGCGAGACCAGGGCGAACACCCCACAGGAACCCGAAGCATAATCAAGGGATATGGGCAACTGCTCGGGCTCGGCCATGCTCAGGAACTTGGCACGGGAGCGTTCGGACCGGAAGCTGAGAATGGTTCGGAATCCCGCTCTGTTCCACTCCCTGAGGCCGGCGACCAGGGCCGACCACGGCCGACGCGATGCCTCGGGCTGCCAGAAAATGTCGGTGAAGTCGCTGTAGGGTGTCTCGGCCAGATCAATGCCGTGCTTGTCCCGGCCGACGGTCAATTCGTCAAAGACCAGTTGCCGGGCGTCGCGCCAGGCCGTACGAGCCCCTTCATGGGTACGGCAGAAAAAGCGAAGAGGCCAACGCAGCCCTTTTTGACGCAGTTCCTCGTCAACGAAATCGCGCCATGCCTGATCCTGGTCCTCCAGCCGTCCCCGCAAATCGCCCGAGAGAAGAAAAGCCGCGTCCTCGGGAAAATGACGTTCGATACTCACCGGATCGGGATAGTAAAGGCCGGGCCAGAAAAAGCCGTCCGCTGCCTCAAGGCGGCCAAGCAGCGCGGACTCTTCGGCCGCTCCCATTTCTCCGGTACGGCGCAGCCGGTTCCAAAGCTCACGCGCCCTGTCCCCATACTCGCCGGAGGTGATGGCCGGGGCTACGGGCAGCAGAACGGCCTCGGTCAGATCGGACCGGGAACGCTGACTGGCCAGGTCGAAAAGCCGGATCTCCTCAATGGAGTCTCCGAAAAACTCGAGACGCAGGGGGAGATCATAGCCCGAGGCGTAGATGTCGAGAATATCCCCGCGCATGGCCAGCTCTCCGGGGCCGGAGACGAATTTTCGCCGCACATATCCCCAGGCCACGAGCTGCTCCAGCAGAATTTCTGGAGACATTTCCTCGCCACGAGTCAGGGCCACCCAGTTCTCGCGCACCACCGATGCCGCAGGCCAGTGCGGCAGGAGGTTATCGGCGGTCATGAGTACCCCGAGGGGGCGTTTGCCGTAGGTCAGCCCGTAAAGGGCGGCCCAACGCTCGCTCCAGGCCTGGGCCTCGGGATGACGGGAGAGATAGGGAGGCAGAAAGAGCCAGTCACGCTCCCAGCTCGGGGAATGTTTCTCCCCCCCTGATCCCGAAAGGAGCGCCAGAAGCGCACGGACCTGCTTGAATTCCTGTACGCCAGGCACCACCAGAACCGCGCTTCGGCCCTGATCCAGCATACTGCGGGCAACCATGGCCTGAGTCCCAGGCCCGCCTTTGAACACCCGCAGGTTCTTGGTTTTGTCCGCTATGAACTCGGAAAGTGCACCTGGAAGAATGGATGACATGAATGCGACCGGCACGGCTTGGGGTTGAGGAAAGGAAACGGAAAAGCCGCCTCTTCCCTATCGGGAGCAGGACGGCTTGTCACCAGGAAATCGCGAGGAGTTCACACGCCGGTCAGAGCTTCCTTCTCGTCGCTGTCGAGCAGGGAGTTGAGATCGAGCAGGATAAGCAGTCGCTCGTCAAGCTTGCCCACACCGTCGATGTAATCGGCATCCATGCCCGCCACCACGGGCGGCGGGGGCTGGACCGCATTGGCCGGAAGGCGCAACACCTCGGACACGGCATCAACCACGAAGCCGACGATGATCATGTCGATCTCAATGACAATGATACGTGTGTACTTATCGTGCTCCTTGGCACGCAGACCAAAACGGCTGCGCATGTCCACGATGGGGATGACCTTGCCGCGCAGGTTGATGACGCCCTCCACAAAGGCGGGAGCGCGGGGAACCTTGGTGATCTCCATGGTGCGAATAATCTCCTGCACCTGGAGGATGTTCACCCCGAACTCCTCCTCGCCGATGCTGAAGGTGACAAGCTGGATGAGTTCCAGATCGGCCTCGACCTCGTCGGCATCGTACATGGGATCGACTTGTATGCTCATTGGGACCTCGTCGGCAGCCCTCTTTCGGGAACACAGGCTGATTTTTCAGTGAAAACAATCTGTCAACCGATGTCAGCTTTGTCAATGGAAATATCCCGGCAACCCGCGCCGGGCATCACGCCGCACCACAGCACGTGCTCCGACAGAGCTAAAGCGACCCGGCATCGGTACGATAATACCGTGTCGCGGACAAAGTCTAGTTGACGGGCCTGTCATAAAGGTCTAACTTAGTCCACACGAAACGTCTATAGGGTTGATTTTTTTAAGAATTTTCTACACAAGGAAGGACCGCACCGCATGGGTCAGTACGCCTCCTTCAATGACCAATGTTCCCTTGAGGCCCAGGTGAAGAATCTGGCCGACGAGGAGCTGCTCGACTTCTGGGAAGAAACCCAACAGCTTGCGAGAATGCTGGATCAGTCGGAACAGCTGGATGTCGAATACAACCCCGAATACGAACGGGTCATCCTTCAGGAACTTCAGTTCCGCACCTGTTTCAAGGGCCAATTCTGATTGCACCCGCAGCAGACAGAAGAAAATCCCCGCCCCTCATCCGAGGAGCGGGGATTTTTTTTGCGCACCATTACGGGCTAGAGAACAGGAGTCCGGCCAATGCTGAAATAAGCGAACCCTTCCCTGCCCATACGTACGGGCTGGTAGAGGTTGCGGCCGTCAAAGACCACAGGAGCCGCGAGCAGTGTGCGTATCCTCGCAAAGTCAGGATTGCGGAACTGGTTCCAATCCGTGACCACGGCCAAGGCGTCGGCTCCGTCCAGCATTTCGTATTGGCTGTCCACTATCTCGAGATTGGCAAGACGCCCAAGCTCTTCCCTGGCGCGCTCTCCAGCCACCGGGTCAAAGGCGCGGACCTTCATGCCAAGCCCGGTCAGATCCCTGATCACCTCGACGGACGACGCCTCGCGGATGTCGTCGGTATTGGCCTTGAAGGCGATGCCCCAAAGCGCCAGGGTGCGCCCCGACACCCCACCCTGCTCGGCGAAGTAGGCGATGATCTTGTCGGCCAGCACATGCTTCTGGGCGTTGTTGACCTCGTCCACGGAGCGGATCAGCCGGGCGTCGTAGCCATGGGCGTCGGCAGTGCTGATGAGCGCCTTGACATCCTTGGGAAAGCACGAGCCGCCATACCCCGCCCCCGGATAGATGAAACTGTACCCGATGCGGCTGTCCGAACCGATACCCGTGCGCACTTCGCTGACATCGGCCCCCACCCGCTCGCAGATGTTGGCTATCTCGTTGATGAAGGAGATTTTGGTGGCCAGCATGCAGTTGGCCGCGTACTTGGTCATCTCCGCGCTGCGCACTCCCATGATGATGAGCTTGTCGCGGCTGCGGGCAAAGGGGGCGTAGAGCGCACCGAGAACCTTGGCCGAGTTCTCGTCGTCGCTGCCCACGATGACCCTGTCGGGCTTCATGAAGTCGCCCACGGCGTCTCCTTCCTTGAGAAATTCCGGGTTGGAGACCACGTCAAAGGCGATGTCCACCCCGCGTCTGCCGAGTTCCCCGGCAATGATGGCGCGGACGCGATCGGCCGTGCCCACCGGGACGGTGGACTTGTCCACCACGATCTTGGGCGCGGTCATGCACTGGCCTATCTCCCGGGCCACAGCCTCGACATGGGAGAGGTCGCAGGTGCCGTCCACGGCCTGGGGAGTGCCGACAGTGATGAAGACCACCTCGCTATCGGCCATGCCCTCTTCAAGGCTGGTGGTGAAGTGCAGTCGTTCCTGCTCGTTGTTTCGGCGCACCAGCTCCTCAAGCCCAGGCTCGTAAATATGGACCTTGCCGGCCTTGAGTGTCTCGACCACACTGGGATTGACATCCACGCAGACGACCCTGTTGCCCATTTCGGCAAAGCAAGCGGCGGAGACGAGCCCCACATAACCTGTGCCGACGATGCATACGTTCATTGAAGGATGACTCCGATGCTAAGGGTTTGCTCGTTTTCAGGCCATGGCGATACCTTTAGTGCGCTTTTGCTGTCAACTCGAAGGACCGCGCCAGCGTGTTGCCATTTCCGGCCGGAAGTCGTAATCAACGGGGATAGCACGACATCATCCAATGGAGGAAAGACGAATGCCGTCACTCACCGTCAACGTCGATCATGTGGCCACCTTAAGACAGGCCAGAATGGGCATAGAACCCGAACCAGTGACCGCCGCCCACATGGCAGAACTGGCCGGCGCCACAGGCATCATCGTCCACCTGCGCGAAGACCGCAGACATATTCAGGACCGCGACGTGGAACTGATCCGCAAGACCTGCAACACCCGCCTGCACCTGGAAATGGCCGCCACCGAAGAAATGCGGTCCATAGCCCTGGACATCGCCCCGGAGATCGTCTGCCTCGTACCCGAAAAGCGGCAGGAGCTGACCACCGAAGGCGGGCTCAACTGCCTGGGGCGCGAGGGCGAACTGGCCGACTACCTTGCCCCTCTGCATGAACGGGGCATCCGCTCCAGCCTGTTCATCGACGCAGACCCGGCGCAGATCGAGGCGGCTGCGGCCACGGGTACCGAGTTTGTGGAAATCCACACTGGCCATTACGCCGACGCCAAGGACATCCGCGACCGGCGCAAAGAGCTGGCTTCCATCCTGGAAGGCATCCGGGTGGCCCGCTCCCTTGGCCTCAAGGTCAATCTCGGACACGGGCTCAACTACCGCAACGTCCTGGCCTTCAGGCATGTCGAAGGTGTCAGCGAATACTCCATCGGCCACGCCATCATGTCCAAGGCCATTTTCGTGGGCCTGGACCGCGCCGTGCGCGACATGGCGGCCATCATCCGCACTTTTGCGGACTGACCCCAGGCACCGGGAGAATCCATGATCAAGGGACTCGGAATCGACCTGACCGAACTGCACCGCGTCCGCGACATCTGGAACCGCTTCGGCCCCAGGTTCGCGGCAAAGATATTGACCGAACGCGAGCTGGCGCAACTGCCCAGCCACGACCCCGTGCCCAGACTGGCCGCCCTGTTCGCGGGCAAGGAGGCGGCGGTCAAGGCACTGGGAACCGGCTTTGCCGACGGGGTCCACTTCAAGTGCGTGGAGATCCTGCACGCCCGGAGCGGCAAGCCGGAAATCGCCTTCCTGGATCGCGGAAGAGATATCTGCGACCTTCGTGGCGTCACTGCGGCGCATATTTCCCTGACCCACTCCCGCGACACGGCCGCTGCCACCGTGGTGCTCGAGGGCGATCCCCGCTGACCGGGGACAAAGGAGGCCCGATGCTGCTCCCCCTGCCCACCCCGGCCGAAATGGCCATATGGGACCACAAAACCATCAAGACCATAGGCATCCCAGGTGTCACCCTCATGGAATCCGCCGCACGGGAGGCCGTGGCCGTGCTGCTCAAGACCAACGGAGCCAACGACCGGCACACTCCCTCCATCGGCCAGGGCCCTCTTGACGGACAGGAAATCTTCTGTTTCGCCGGGTCGGGCAACAATGGAGGAGACGCTTTTGCCATGGCCCGCCACCTGACCGATCTGGGCGCAGACGTAACCGTCTTCCACACCCTGCCCAAGAAGCGTTACCGGGGCGAGGCCCGTATTCATCTGGAGCTGGCACGGCGTGTCGGCGTATCCATGCGCCATCTCGATGCTGCGGACGCGGCCGGACTGCCCCAGCCTGACATCGTCGTGGACGGCCTGCTGGGCACCGGCCTCACGGGCCCCCTTCGACCCGACTCCCTGGCCCTGGTCCGGGCCGTGAACCGTCTGGGCCGTCGGGCCTTCGTCCTTTCCATCGATATCCCCTCGGGGCTGAGCGGCCTGACCGGACAACCCCAACCCGAAGCGGTCCATGCCGATGCCACGGTCACTTTCCAGGCGGCCAAGCTCGGGCTGGCCATGCCCGGTGCCGCGCAGTTCACGGGCTCCATACATGTCCGGCCCATCGGCATCCCGAACCGAATCATACGCGAGAATCCCGCCCGCCATGAATTACTCACCGACGCCATCCTGAGCCGCATACCCAGGCCCGACCCGGCCATGCACAAAGGCAGTGCGGGGAGCGTGCTCATTATCGGCGGCTCTCCCGGCCTGACAGGCGCCCCCCGGCTTGCGGCCCTTGGCGCTCTTCGCGCCGGGGCCGGGCTGGTCACGGTGGCCTGTCCCGGCGGGCTGGCCGACAGCGTCAAGGGCGGCTCGGCGGACATCATGACCCTACCCCTTGGTTCCGGTCGGGAATGGACCCCGGAGCTTGCGAACATTCTTCAGGCCGAGCTGGGCCGTTTCCATGCCGTGGTGGTTGGCCCCGGCCTGGGGCGGACCATGAAAACAGTTGATTTTCTCAAGTCCTTTGTAGCACAGTGTCCGACGCACACGGTTCTGGACGCGGATGCGCTGTTTTGCCTGGCCCAGATTCCCGAGACGGTCCACCGCCTCTCCGAAACGACCATTCTGACACCGCATCCAGGCGAGATGGCAAGGCTTATTGGACAATCAACGGACGAAATCCAGGCCGCGAGACTTGATACGGCCCGAACATTCGTCGAGACGTGCCGCTCTGTCCTGGTCCTCAAGGGGGCCGGAACCCTGATTGCCGACAGGGATCGGGTGCGCATCAGCCCGCATGCAGAGCCAAACCTGGCCGTAGGTGGTTCGGGCGACGTGCTGGCGGGGGTCATCGCCGCCCTCATGGCCCGGGGAATGCGCCCGGCCGAGGCCGCAGCCCTCGGTGTCCATTGGCATGGGACGACAGGTCGGCTGCTCCGTGAAAACTATCCGGCCAGGGGCAACCTGGCTTCCGAAATCGCAGACATGCTGCCGCAAGCGGCAAAGGAGTTCTCCCCGTGCTGAAAGCCAAGGACATCATGACCAAAGAGTGCATCACCCTGACCCCAGACACGGACATCTCCTCCGCCGCCCGCCTGCTGATAGAGAACAAGATCAACGGTGCGCCAGTGATCGACGAGCACGGCCGGGTCGTGGGCGTACTCTGTCAGGCCGATCTCGTGGCCCAGCAGAAGAAAATCACGCTGCCGTCCTTCTTCACCCTGCTGGACGGCGTGTTTCCGCTCTCTTCCCATGATGAACTGGAGCGGGAAATCACCAAAATTTCAGCCATTAAAGTGGGCGATGCCATGAGTTCAAGCCCTGTTTCCGTCACGCCGGAAACCGGCATCGACGACATTGCCACCATGATGGCCAACAAGAAACTCTACACTCTGCCGGTCATTGAAGATGGCCGTCTGGTGGGAGTGGTGGGCAAGGAGGACGTGCTCAAGACCCTGCTTCAGGGCTAGCACTACGGCAATGGACCGGGAACTTCGCCTTGCCGATGCGGCGGCCACCCTCGCCCTCGGCCGCGCACTGGCCAAAGCCCTGACCAGGGAGTCGCTCCCCCCCGCCCTGCTTCTGCAAGGCGATCTCGGAGCGGGAAAAACCACCCTGGTCAGAGGACTGGTCGGCTCCCTGCCCGGTTCGGACCAGGCCGAGGTTTCCAGCCCGAGTTTCAACATATGCAACCTCTACCCCACGACTCCGCCTGTGGCCCACTGCGACCTCTACAGGCTGGAAGGCATGGGCCCGGACGACGCGCTGCTGGAACTGCTTGAAGACCGGACCATGCTGGTGGTGATCGAATGGGCCCAGTTTCTCGACCGGAAGCTCTGGCCCGATGAGGCGCTGGAGCTGTCGTGGTTCCCCACCAGCGCAGGGCGCGGCCTCATCATACGTACTCGGGGAAGGACCGCCCGGGAGATGCTCGGCTCCCTGGCCCACGAACTTGATCACATTTCAAACAATCCCACAGGGCTCCAATGAACATCGTCGTACAAAAATTCGGTGGAACATCGGTTCGCAACCTCGAATGCCAACGCCAGGTCATGCAAAAGGTGCTGCGCCCATACCGCGAGGGCAACAAGGTCATCGTCGTCCTTTCGGCCATGTCCGGAGAAACCAACCGGCTCCTGGCCCTGGCCAGGGAATGGTCAGACAACCCGGACCCGGCTGAAGCGGATTCGCTGGTTTCCACAGGCGAGCAAATTTCCTGTGCACTCTTTACCATGCTCCTCAAGCAACAGGGTGTCGCCTGCCGCTCGGTGCTCGGATTCCAGGCCCCCATCAAGACGGACTGTGCCTACGGAAAGGCCAGAATCGTAGACATCGACGAAACCCGGATCAAGGAGATGCTCAATGAATACGACATCCTGGTCATGGCCGGTTTCCAGGGCTGCGACGACGACCTGCGGATCACCACCCTGGGCCGAGGCGGTTCCGACACCTCTGCCGTGGCCCTGGCCGCAGCGGTAAAGGCCGACATCTGCGAGATTTTCACCGACGTGCCCGGTGTTTTCACCACTGACCCCAATATGTGCAGCGATGCGCGAAAGCTCGACAGAATCACCTATGACGAGATGCTGGAAATGGCGAGCATGGGTGCCAAGGTACTCCAGATCAGGTCCGTGGAATTTGCCAAGAAATACAACGTAACAGTCCATGTCCGCTCCACTTTTTCCGACGAGCCGGGCACAGTAGTCACCAAGGAGGACCCCACCATGGAAGCCGCTCTCGTCTCAGGTATTGCATATGACAAGGACCAGGCACGGATCACCCTGATCAACCTTGAGGACAAGCCCGGCGTCTCCGCCCAGATATTCACCCCCCTGGCGAACCAGCGCATCCTGGTTGACATGATCGTCCAGAACCCGAGCAAGAACGGCAAGACCGACATGACCTTCACCGTGCCCCGAGCCGATGTGGACCAGACCCTCAAGACCCTGGACGCCCTGCGCTATGAAATCGGCTTCGACGCCATCGACAGCAATCTCAACGTCTCCAAGGTATCCATTATCGGCGTCGGCATGCGCAACCATTCCGGCGTGGCCTCACGGGCCTTCCGGGCGCTTGCCGATGAGAATATCAACATATTGATGATCAGCACCTCGGAGATCAAGATCACCTGCCTGATCGACGACAAATACACGGAACTGGCCGTGCGTACGCTCCACAAAGCCTTTGAGCTCGAAAACGGCCCATTAGGGAACGCATGAGACACGTCACCATATACGATACCACACTGCGGGACGGTGCCCAAGCCGAAGAACTCAACCTGACGGCCCAGGACAAATTGCGCATCGCTCGAAAGCTCGACGAATTGGGCATCCACTACATTGAGGCTGGCTGGCCTGGCTCCAACCCCACGGACGCCAGCTTCTTCGACACCGTCAAAAGCCACACCTTTGCCAATGCGCGGCTGGTTGCCTTCGGCTCCACCCACCTCAACCGCACCACCCCGGAAAACGACCCGAATCTGGCCGCCCTGCTGGCCGCCGAGACCCCGGTGATAACCATCTTCGGCAAGACCTGGGATATGCACGCCACCAAGGCGCTCGGCGTCAGCCTGGAGCGCAATCTCGAACTCATCCGCAACAGCGTCGCCTATCTGGCCTCCCGGGTTGACGAGGTCATTTTCGACGCCGAGCACTTCTTCGACGGCTTCAAACACAATCCCGAATACGCCCTGCTGGCCATCAGGACCGCCAGCGAAGCCGGAGCCGCCCGACTCATCCTCTGCGACACCAATGGCGGCACCCTGACCTCCGAGCTGTCCGAGACCGTCAAGGCAGTCATGACCGCCCTGCCCGACGCCGAGATCGGCATCCACGCCCACAACGACTCGGAACTGGCCGTGGCCAACTCCCTTGAGGCCGTGCGCCTGGGCGCAACCCAGGTTCAAGGCACCATCAACGGGTACGGCGAGCGGTGCGGCAACGCCAACCTCTGCTCCATCATCCCCAACCTCGAACTGAAGATGGGCATCCAGGCCATCGGTCCAGAAAACCTCAGGCGGCTGCTGATCACCTCCCACTTTGTCAGTGAAACTGCCAACCTGCGCCCCTTCATGCGCCAGCCCTTTGTGGGGGCCTCGGCCTTTGCCCACAAGGGAGGCATCCACGTCAGCGCAATTCTCAAGGATTCCAGGACATACGAGCACATAGACCCCACGACGGTGGGCAACTCCCAGCGTGTGCTGCTCTCGGATCAGGCCGGTCGCAGCAACATACTCTTCAAAACCCGCGAGCTTGGATACGACCTGGACAAGACAGACACCACTGTCGACGCCCTGCTCAAGGAACTCAAGCTCAAAGAAAGCATGGGCTTCGAGTATTCGGTGGCCGAAGCATCCTTTGAACTCATGCTCCTTGAGGCGCTGGGCAGGAAACCAGACTACTTCACATTCCGCCATTTTTTCGTGGTGGACGCCAAACGCGAGGAAGATGCCGAGCCCTTCACCGAGGCCACCGTAATCATCAACGTCAAAGGGCAGGCAGAACACACGGCGGCCACGGGCATGGGTCCGGTCAACGCCCTGGACCGAGCGTTGCGCAAGGGGCTTGAGCGGTTCTATCCCAATCTGAGCGAAATCCGCCTGCTCGACTTCAAGGTCCGCGTCCTCTCGGGCGCGGTGCGCGACACGGGCGGTACCGCCTCCTTCGTCCGCGTGCTCATCGAAACCGGCGACCGGCACGAGCGCTGGACCACCATGGGCGTGTCCCACAACATCATCGAGGCAAGTTGGCAGGCCGTGGTGGACTCCATCAACTACAAACTCTTGCGCGACGACAAGCGCCGGGCCAAGGAAGCCAAAGAGTAATCACACCATGCCCTGGACGCCGGGGAACCATGCCGAATATAAAAAAGGCCGGGCCAATGAAGCCCGGCCATTTTTTTGCGTCAAGAACCTGGCTACTTGCGCATGTTGGGAATCTGGCTGGCGGCCCAGGCAGACGCCTTCATATACTGGGTGGCCGCCTGGGTGAAACAAGCGCCGTAACGGCTCAATATCTCGTTGGCCACGGTCCAGTTGCCCAGCTCCACGGCCTCGACCATGAGCAACCAATCGCGAAACTCGTTGAGCGTACCGCACAAGGCGGCCTTGATCTCGTCGTCAAGCGGCACCCCCTCAAGCGCCTTGTCCATGGGATAGGAAAGCAGCGCGTCAAGCAACGAAAAAAGACCGAGCATGAACATGGTGCTGGCCGAATGGGGAAATCCCTTGATTGTTCCGGCCAGCTTGCTCAGAAACCGGCCGCGCTGAAGCGCCATGTAGGCCAGTTCCTCGCCCTTGGGTGTGGAGTCGAGATCGGTCACGACCACCACCGTGGCCCAGTGGCGAATTTCGTTGAGGCCGAGCAGAGATACGGCCTGCTGGATGGACTTGATCTTATTGCGTAGACCAAAGGACGCGGAGTTAATGTATTTGAGCATGCGATAGCTCAGAGTGATGTCCGAGGCGATGATTCCCGCAAGCTCGTCCATCTCGCACTCGGGATTGGCCAGCTCCCGCAGCAATTGCAGCTTGGCTGTTGCCGTGGCGGCCAGCGCGGCTTCGCCGCCTGACAGGGGAACTCCGAAGAACGGCCCCTGGAAGTAGCGGAAACCCAGAGCCCGCGTTCCCTCGAAAGCCTCCCATCCAGACACGTCCGTGGCCAGCAGCTCGCCACCAAAGGACTTGAATCTGGCCCGCAGCCTGACGATCTCCGGCGGGGTCTTGCCCGACAGGCTGACCTTGACGATGTCCGCCTTCCTGACCAGCTCGGGGTCTGCGGTCCCGTCCGCATCGACATCCAGGGCAACGATGCCGCCCCGTTCATGCAGGGCCTCCACCAGATCCCGGCACCGGGACGACGACGCTGCCCGCCCGCACAGGCCGAACACGCAGCAGTCGATGTCGGCCAAGGAACCGTCGAACCCGTTCTCTGCGGCAATACTCAACAGGATTTTCTTGTCCCTGACCAGAGCTGTGCCGCCTTCCGGACCCAGGGTGGCCCTGTAGGCGTCAAGGATATCGGCCAAGGTCGCGGGGCTCCCGTCCGGCCGGGTCGAGCCGGCCCGCAGCTCGTACCCCCACACGGACTTGTCGCGGTCAAAGATGGGCTGCCTGACCACAAGCAACGGCTCTTCAGGCAGTGATTGGCACTGGACAACGGCATCAGCCATGAAAGCAGCCTCCTCGACCCGAGTGAATGTCTGCCGCCATTTCAAACAATTGTTAGATAATTCCCATTGATTGGTAAATCAAAACCCCGTGCCATGTAAATGATTATCGCGCCTACCCGCGAGCAACACCCGCCCAAAGACCAAAATGAAGGGCCGCCCCATGCGGAGCGGCCCAACGTGGCTTCACGATTTGTCGCCTAAAGCATCCCGGAGACCTTTCTGGTCAAACGCAGCAGCTGATTGGTGAATCCGGCTTCGTTATCGTACCAGACGATGAGCTTGAGCTGGGTGCCGCCCATAACCCGGGTCAGGCCGCAGTCCACAACGCCGCCATAGGTGGAACCCATGAAGTCCACGGACACCAGCGGTTCGTCGGTATAGCCCATGGATTCGCCGGCTGCCGCCCTGATGGCCGCGTTGACCTCCTCGGCCGTGGTGGGCTTCTTGAGCTCGCAGACAAGGTCCACCAGCGACACGTTGGGCGTGGGCACACGGATGGCCATACCATCGAGGACACCCGCGAGTTCGGGAATGACCAGCCCCACGGCCTTGGCCGCGCCGGTAGTGGTGGGCACCATGTTTACGGCGCAGGCGCGGGCGCGGCGCATGTCCTTGTGCGAACCGTCGAGGATGCGCTGGCTCATGGTGTATGAGTGGACCGTGGTCATGATGCCGTGCTTGATGCCAAAGGTGTCGTTGATCACCTTGGCCGCAGGCGCGAGGCAGTTGGTGGTGCAGGAGGCGTTGGAGACGATCTTGTGTTCGGGCTTGAGCGTTTCCTCGTTGACGCCCATGACTACCGTGGCGTCGGCCTCCTTGCCGGGCGCACTGATGAGCACCTTCTTCGCTCCGCAGGCCAGATGCTTCTCGCAGCTTGCACGGTCGGTGAATTTGCCCGTGGACTCCACCACGATGTCGCAACCCATATCGCCCCACTTCCACTCGCCGGGCGCATCGCGGGTCACGATCACGTCCTTGCCATTGACCTTGAAGCCGTTCCCGGCGGGTTCAACGGCCGGATATCTGCCGTGGACCGAGTCGTACTTGAGCAGATGGGCGAGGTCCTCATTGGAGGCGCGGGCATTGACCGCCACCAGTTCCAGGTCGCTCTCCTCAGCCAACAGGCGCGTCAGGTACCGTCCGATCCGTCCAAATCCGTTGAGACCTATCTTTGTGGCCATGGCTCCTCCTATTTCTGTATTGTTCAAGATCACTCTCCGGGTAATGACACAATCTCTACGTTCGCCGACACGTTTCGTCAACGGGGGGTGGCGAGATTCCGCGCCAGCATGTCCATGGCGTCACGATCGGTGAAATCGAAATGCAGCGGCGTCAGAGTGACATGCCCCCGTGTCAGCAAAGCCCTGTCCCGGTCGGGACTGATGCGCTCGGGTGGAATCGCCCCATCAAGCCAGTAATAGAATCTGCCCCGCGGATCGGTACGGGTGTCGTACCAGTCGCGGTAGGAGGCACGGGTGTGCGGGCAGACCACCAGTTCGTGCGCCTTGTCCATGGGACAGGCCGGAAAGTTGAGATTGACCACGCACTTCTTGGGCAGTTCGGCCCAGGGAATGCGGGACAGCAGCCGGACGCAATAGTTCGCCTGAGCCGAAAGATCCACGGGGTTAAAGTCGTCCACGGACACGGCCATGGAGGGAATCTCCATCAGCGCCCCTTCGGTGGCGGCGGACACCGTTCCAGAATACAGGATGTCCACGCCCACGTTTGCCCCGGCATTGATGCCCGAAAGCACGAGATCCGGCGCGGCATCCAGCAGCGTGGACAGGGCCAGCTTGACGCAATCCACCGGAGTGCCATACACACCTTGGCCCCTGAAGCCATTTTCACGAAACTCCTTGACCCGAAGAGGCATGGACAGGGTCACGGCATGACCCACGGCCGACTGCTCTGCGACCGGCGCAACCACGCGCACATCATGCCCGGCCTCAACCAGGGCGAAATACAGGGAGCGAAGGCCCACGGCCTGAATGCCGTCATCGTTGGCAAGTAAAATTCTCATGAAATCTCCATCCTGACTCGATTTGACAATTCGAGTGAAATCAGGTTCATAAAGCGGAGCGGATTCAACCGCTCACCAAGGGCTCGTCAACGCCCCTTCCGCCCGCCCCGCGGCCTCTTTCCGGCCTGGATGGCGGGGTACAACAACATCAAACAGATGGCAAGGCACGTGACCAAAAAGTCGCAATATATAAATGACCTGACCCCCGGCATCCGCGTGGACGACCTGTTCGTCCTGGCCGCCTCGTCCCTGGCGCAATCAAGAAACGGCCCTTATTGGAGTCTGACATTTCAGGACGCCACTGGCAAGATCGACGGCAAGATATGGAGCCCCAAGAGCCAGGAATACCCCCTTCTGGAACCGGGCCAGATGACCCGGGTCCTCGGCTTTGTCGAGAGCTACCGCGATCGGAACCAGCTGAAGGTCGATCATCTGGAGATTCTCGATCCGGCAGCCGACGAGGTGGATTACGCGGACTTCATGCCCGCCAGCGCCACGCCGCCTGCGCGACTCATGGAAGAACTCGAAGACCTGATCACCGAACACATGCGCCATAAACCCTGGCGCACGTTCTGCCGCAAGGTGCTTGGCAGCGGGGAAGTCCGTGAACGCTTCATGACCGCCCCCGGGGGCAAGACTGTGCATCATGCCTATGTGGGCGGGCTGGTCGAACACACCCTGGGTGTGGCCCGGTCCTGCATGGCCCTGTGCGATGTCTATCCCGGACTGGACCGGCAGACACTGCTGGCCGGGGCCGTCTTCCACGACCTGGGCAAGGCGTGGGAGCTGACCGGCGGACTGGCCAACGACTACACCGACGAAGGCCGCCTTCTCGGCCACATCCAGATCGGGCTTGACAGGCTCGAACCTTTCCTCGCCCGCAGCCGACAGCTCGAAGAACCGCTCAAACTGCACCTGCGGCACCTGATCACCAGCCACCACGGCGAGCACGAATTCGGCTCGCCCGTGCGTCCCAAGACCCCTGAGGCATTCGTGCTCCACTTCGCGGACAACATGGACGCCAAGCTGAACATCATTGACCAGGCCTACGGGGAGATGAACGGCAGCGAACAGCAATGGTCCCCCTATCTGCGCTACCTCGAACGCAACGTCTACCGCGCCCCGGCCACGCCGGACACGACCAGGCGCAAGACCGACATCCCGGAGAATCAATGTTTGTTACCTTTGAAGGCATAGAGGGCACGGGCAAAACCACCCAGATCGCAAGACTGCGCGACCACCTAGAGAGCAAGGGTAGGGAGGTCTTCCTCACCCGCGAGCCCGGTGGAAGCCGCGTGGGCCAGGAACTGCGTCAGATGCTTCTGCATGTGGACAACTCGGACCTGACGGCCATCACCGAACTCTTCCTCTATCTGGCCGACCGCGCCCAACATGTGGCCCAGATAATCAAACCCCAGCTCGAAGCGGGCCGCGTGGTGCTCTGCGATCGGTTCGCTGACTCGACCATCGTCTATCAGGGCTTTGGGCGCGGCCTGGACATCGATATGCTCAAAAAGCTCAACGAAGTTGCCGTGAACGGCGTCTGGCCGGACCTTACCATCGTCCTCGACCTTGATCCCGAACTGGGCCTTGACCGGGCCACCCGGCGCAACATGGAGGACGACAAAACCCTGGCCGAGGGCCGCTTCGAAGCCGAACATCTCTCATTCCACCGCCGAATCCGCGAGGGGTACCTGACCTGGGCTGCCCTCAACCGCGACCGGATCAAGGTGGCCGACGCCTCCTCCGCTCCCGAAGAAGTCTTCGGCCGAATCAGGGCGCTCATCGATACGCACCAGCCCGGGCTTGTCTAAGCCCCCCGCCGAGCTTCACAGGCTTGGCGCGTAGACACCCTCGGGAAATATGCTATGCTGATGTCGACAGCCCCTTTTGCCATGCAACCCGCCGCCCCGACAGGAAACAGATGGAGCAACCACGCCGCCCGAGGCCAGCCTGGACCAGGAGAATAGCCCGTAACGCGCTGACGGACACCGGCCTGTACCTCTGCCTCATGGCCGGTATGGTCTGGCTGCTGGCAGAGGGCACCCAGCAGTCGGGATACAACTGGCAGTGGTATCAGATTCCCAAATATCTTTGGCAGATTACCGACCAGGGGTTGGCCTGGGGGCCGCTCATGCAGGGATTTGGCGTCACCCTGCAGATCACCGCCGTGAGCATGGGGCTGATGCTGTGCATCGGTCTTGTCACAGCGCTGATGCGTATGTCCGCCTCTCTGGTGGCTCGCGGCACGGCCAGGGTTTACATGGAATTGATCCGCAACTCCCCCCTGCTCATCCAACTCTTCTTCATCTACTTCGTCATCGCACCCATCCTCGACATCCCGGCCTTCTGGGCCGCTGTCATTGCCTTGAGCCTGTTCGAGGGGGCGTACGCTTCGGAAATCCTTCGCGCAGGCATCACCTCCATCCACGCGGGCCAGTGGGAGGCCGCCAGGAGCCTGGGCATGAGCCCCTTTGCCATGTATCGGCACATTATCCTGCCCCAGGCCGTGCGCCGCGTCCTGCCGCCCATGACCAGCCAGGCCGTGTCGCTGGTCAAGGATTCCGCACTGGTCAGCACCATCGCCATCATGGACCTGACCCAGCAGGGACGGATGATCGACGCCGAGACCTTTCTGACCTTTGAGATATGGTTCACTGTCGCAGCCGTGTATCTGGCCGTGACCCTCGTTCTGTCCGGCGCGGCCAGGATGCTTGAGCAGCGCGACAAGACCAACGGCCATGACTTTCAACCACAGGAGCGCATCCCATGACCATCTGGAGAGCGATCAAGACCGACAAAGGCGTCATGATAGTCATTTTGGGCGTGTCCCACGTCACCTTCGCTCAGGCCTCGTGCCGGAAAGACCAGACCATCAACCCGGCCTGAGGGGCCGGATCAAAGGAGTCCGCCATGAAATTATTCCGCCATACGGCCACGGCAGCCCTGCTCTGCCTCGTCCTGCTCGCCCAGGGGTGCGGCCAGCCCCCCCGGGAATCGTCCACCCCTGCCCCGTCCGACGCCAGGACAAGCCAGCTTGAGGAAATCCTCAAGCGCGGCACCATCCGGGTCGGCTTCGACACCTTCAAACCCTGGGCCATTAAAGACAGGGACGGTAATTACATCGGCTTCGAGATCGAGGTCGCCAAAAAACTGGCCGAGGACATGGGCGTGGATGTCGAATTCGTGCCCACCAAGTGGTCGGGCATCATCCCGGCCCTGCTCACCGGCAAGTTCGACATCATCATCGGAGGCATGTCCGTGACCCCGGCCCGCAACCTGAAGGTGAACTTCTCCGCCCCTTACGAATTCTCGGGCATGTCCATGGTGGCGTCAGGCACGCTGGCCCCAGGGCGCGACTCCCTGGAACAGTTCAACACCCCGGAGACGACCATCGCCGTGCGCTTGGGCACCACGGCCGCCGAGGCTGCCAAGAACTTTCTGCCCAAGGCCAAGATCCTCTTCTTTGACGAGGAATCCCAGACCATCCAGGAACTGCTCAACAACCGGGCTCACGCCCTGGTGGCCTCAAGTCCCCTGCCCGCCAATCTGGCGGCCGAATACGCGAACAGGCTCTATCTGCCCCTTGACGACGACTTCACCAGCGAACCCATCGCCTTTGCCGTGCGCAAGGGCGACCTCGACTTCCTCAACTGGCTCGACAACTGGGTGCGCGTGACATTGAGCAAAGGGTGGCTGCAAAACCGCTACCACTACTGGTTCGCCACCAGCGAATGGGAAAGCCTGATAGAGTAGCGGGCGAGTCGCAGTGAAGGACAAAGGGAGCCCCGCACGGCGGATCACCCTGCTCGACATCGCCCTGCTGACGGCGATAGCGGCCGGGACAGCCTACATGGCCTATCGCGCCGCCACCGGACTGAACTACCACTGGCGATGGGACGCGGTCTGGCACTATCTGTTTCGTTTCGACGAGACGGCCGGGACGTGGCGGCCCGGCCTGCTCGCCGAGGGGCTGATCACCACCCTGCGCTTAAGCCTGTGGGCCGGGGTGCTTGGAACGGTCATCGGCACTGCCGCGGGACTGATGCGCGTCAGCCCCCGCCTGCTGTCGCGGCAGTTGGCCGCCACCTATGTGGGCCTGATCCGCAATACCCCGCCTTTGGTGCTGATCTTCGTCTTCTACTTCTTCATCGGCGATCAGATCATGCACTGGCTTGGGGTGGACCACTTCACGCGCTCCCTGTCAGACGAGACACGGGCCGGGATGTCCTGGCTCTTCGGACGGATGGACCGCTTTCCGCAATTCCTCTCGGCCGTGATAACCCTGGCCCTGATCGAAGGGGCATACATCGCCGAGATCGTGCGGGCGGGCATCCAGTCCGTGGAGCGCGGCCAGTGGGAGGCGGCCACGGCGCTGGGCATGGGCCGGGCCAGGGCCATGCGCCACATCGTGCTGCCCCAGGCCATGCAGCGCATGTTGCCAGCTCTGGCCGGACAGTTTATATCCATCATCAAGGACTCGGCCATCGTCTCGGTCATCTCCATCGAAGAGCTGACTTTCCAGGCTCAGCAGATAATGACCACGACCTACCGCAGCTTCGAGATATGGACCACCGTGCTGGTCATGTATTTTGTCCTGACCTTTGCCTGCTCCCTGGCTGTGCGCAGGCTTGAGGTTGCCCTCGCCGGACGCGGATAGTCGACACCGGCATCCGCCGGGCCGGACGACAGGCACGACACCCAACCACCCAAAACGGAGGCCACCAGAATGAGCGACGATGTCAAGGTGTACGCCCTTTCGACCTGTATCCACTGCCGCAATGCCAAGAAATACCTGGACGAATGCGGCATCAAATACAAATGCGTCCACGTGGACGAGCTGACCGGCGACGAGCGCAAGGAGATCATCAAGGAAGTCAAAGGACACAATCCCGCCGTGTCCTTTCCCACCATCGTGATCAAGGACAAGGTCATCGTGGGCTTCCACAAGGACCAGATCGACGAAGCCCTGAAGGAGTGAGCATGGACGCAAAGGAACTCTATGACCGACTCAGAAAAATTCAGGAACCCAAAGGGTATTTCTTCAACAAGGACATGGAGATGACCATGGCCCTCATGGAGAGCCTGCTCACCTGCAAGGAACGCCTGGGCTACATGGCCTGCCCCTGCCGGCTGGCCAACGGCGACCTGGAGAGCGACCGGGACATCATCTGTCCCTGCGTTTACCGCGAGGCGGACGTAGCCGAGTACGGGGCCTGTTTCTGCGGCCTGTACGTCAGCCGGGAGTTCAACGAGGACGCCATCGAAAAGCGGGTCGTGCCCGAGCGGCGGCCGCCGGAGAAGATTCTCTTCTGACGCGGAAACTCCGGCAATGAAAAACCCCGGATCGCTTTTGCCTTACACAACCGGAATCCCCCTACTGTGCCAACAGCTAGGGGGATTCTTATGTACAGCATGATGGAATTTCTGGTGGCCCTTTTGCTGGGGCCCATGTCCAGAACAATTATGGGCATTCTCAACAAGTTGCCTGTATGCCGCCCTCAGGCAATGCGACGACACTCACAGTGTATCAGACACCTCCTGTCCCTTGGAGGATTACGGGGTGTTTCCTTTTCTTTCAATGCGTCATTGCGACTTGGCCAGGGCCTGATCCAGGTCGGCGATGATGTCCTCCACATCCTCGATGCCAACAGAGATGCGGATCATGTCCGGCGGCACGCCCGCGGCCAGTTGCTCGGCCGGGGTGGACTGGGAATGGGTGGTCGAAGCCGGATGGATGACCAGGGTCTTGGCGTCGAGGATGTTGGCTAGGTGCGAGCAGAGCCTGACCGACTCGATGAACCGCTGCCCGGCCGCAAGCCCGCCCTTGATGCCAAAGCCGAAGACCGCGCCCGGTCCCAGCGGGAACATGGCCGAGGCCCGGCCGTGGTCCTTGTGGCCGGGCAGCCCCGCGTAGTTGACCCACTCCACGGCATAATGCGTGTCCAGGAACTCGGCCACCTTGCGGGCATTCTCGCAATGCCTGCGCACACGCAGGGGCAGGGTTTCGAGCCCTTGAAGAATGAGAAAGCTGTTCATGGGCGACAGGGCCGCGCCCGTGTCCCGCAGCAGACCGATACGCGCCTTGGTGGCCAGCGCCGGGCAGGGAGTGCCCTGCGCACCCCCCAGGGCCTCCCAGAGATTGACCCCGCCGTAGGTAGGGTCCGGCCCGGTCAGCTCGGGGTATCTGCCCGAGACGCCCCAATCGAATTCGCCCTTGTCCACGATGGCTCCGCCGATGGCCGTACCGTGGCCGCCGATAATCTTGGTCAGGGAATAGACCAGGATGTCGGCCCCGTGATCGAACCCGTTGAACATGGGCGGCGGCGAAACCGTGGCATCAAGCACCAGAGGCAGACCGTGGGCGTGGGCCACATCGGCGATGCCCTGGATGTCGTCCACGTTGCAGCGCGGGTTGCCGATGGATTCGGTGTAGACAAGCCGCGTGTTCTTGTCGATGGCCACCTCGAAGTTGGCAGGGTCGGACGAGTCCACGAACCGCGCCTCGATGCCGAAGCGCTTCAAGGTATGCTCGAACAGGGTTTGGGTGCCGCCATAGAGGTTGGAGCCCGTGACGATGTTCTGTCCGGCCGAGGTGATGGTGGTCACGGCGTAGAAAATGGCAGCCATGCCCGAGGCCGTGGCCAGCGCTGCGGCAGCGCCGTGCAGCTCGGCCAGACGCCGCTCCAGAACGTCGGTGGTCGGGTTCATCAGCCGGGTGTATATGTAGCCCGGCTCCCTGAGGGCGAAGAGGTTGGCCGCGTGCTCGGTGTCGCGAAAGACGTAGCTGGTGGTCAGATGCACGGGCACTGCCCTGGAGCCGGTGTCGGCATCGGGCGAATGTCCCGCATGCAGGGCCAGGGTCTGCGGCCCCAGGGGTTTGACAGCCATGGTTGCGCTCCTGTGAGTGATAGATTCCGGTCTGCCGCAAGCCTTGCGGGCAGTCCCTCCACTTCACCTTGCGCAAAAGCCGCCCTTTAGGCAAGCCTTGATGTTTCGGCCCCCTGGATCAGCCGCCCAGTCCGGCCCGTTCGATCCAGGAGGCGAAAGCCTCCACGGCACGAGCGCCATAGGCCTCCTTGCGGAATTTCTTTTTCATCTTGCCGGACAATCCGGGCATGAGGCCGAAGTTCACGTTGGAGGGCTGGAAACGCTTGTCGGGCTTTGTGGCCAGATGACCCAGAAGCGCCCCCAGGGCCGTCTCGGGAGGCGGCGCAAGCACTGACCCGCCCGACAGCCGCCGCGCCAGCGACAGCCCCACCCAGAGCCCGCAGGCAGAGGATTCCAGATACCCCTCCACCCCGGTGATCTGCCCGGCAAGATAATAACCGGGTCTGGCCCGAAGCTGGAGGTCGCCGTCAAGCACATCGGGCGCGTTGACGTAGGTGTTGCGGTGGATGGAACCCAGGCGCAGGAACTCGGCCTTCTCAAGACCGGGGATCATGCGGAAAATGCGTTTTTGCTCCGGGTAGGTGAGCTTGGTCTGAAAGCCCACCAGGTTGAAGGCCGTCTTGTCGCGGTTCTCGGTGCGTAGCTGGACCACGGCAAAGGGCCGCTCGCCGGTTCTCGGGTCCACCAGTCCCACAGGCTTGAGGGGGCCGAAGGCCAGGGTCATCTCCCCACGCTCGGCCATGGCTTCCACGGGCAGACACCCCTCGAAATGGACCTCCTGCTCGAAGTCGCGGGGCCGGACCTTCCCGCCCGCCAGCAACTCGGCCACGAAAGCCTTGTACTCGTCCTCGGTCATGGGGCAGTTGAGATAGTCATCGTCCTCGGGTTTCCAGCGGGAGCCCCAGAAAGCCTTGGCAAAGTCGATGGACTCGCGGGTGACAATGGGCGCGATGGCGTCGTAGAAATAGAGCCGCTCGTCGCCCACCACACGGATCAGACTGGCCGTCAGCGTAGGGCTGGCCAGAGGACCGGCGGCCACGACCACGGCGTCGGTCCCCGCCAGTTCGGGTGCGTCCAGGTCCGCAATCTCGCGGCGGATGACCGTGATCAACGAATGCTCCCCAATCCTGCGGGTGACGTGGTCCGAAAAGAGCGCCCGGTCAACGGCCAGCGCCCCGCCCGCCGGAACACGGGTGGCGTGGGCCGCCTCCATGACCAGACTGCCCAGGCAGTCCAACTCCTCCTTGAGCAGGCCGATGGCCGCGGCCGGGCCGGTGGCTCGGAAGGAATTGGAGCAGACCAGCTCGGCAAGCCCGTCTTCGGTATGGGCCTCCGAGCGCAGGTGGGGCTTCATTTCATAGAGTTCGACGGACACTCCGGCCCGAGCAAGCTGCCAAGCGCAGTCGCACCCGGCCAGACCGCCGCCGATAATCGCAACCCGTGCCATTTCATATCCCCGGTATCGTTTACGTTCGCCGCGATATGCCGTATACGGGCCAAAATGGCGAACCAGTGAAAAGCCAGACGGAAAAGACAATGCACGACACTCTTCTGGACATACGCGGACTGACCACCCGCTTTTCCTCCCCGCAAGGCATCGCCAAGGCGGTGGATACCGTCAGCCTCTCCCTAATGCAAGGAGAAACCCTGGCCGTGGTGGGCGAGTCCGGGTGCGGCAAGACCGTGCTCGCCCTGTCCATCCTTGGCCTGGTGCCCGACCCGCCGGGGCGGGTCACGGACGGCTCCATTCTCTACAAGGGAAGCGACCTGCTCGCCATGGACGAATCCGAGCTTCGCCGAATCCGGGGCAACCAGATCTCCATGATCTTTCAGGAGCCCATGACCGCGCTGAACCCGGTCTTCCGCATTGACGACCAGATCGCCGAGCCGCTGCGGCTGCACCAGGGACTGGACGGACGCACTGCCCTGGCCGGGGCTGTGGACGCCCTGGCCCGGGTTGGCATCCCCAATCCGGCCAAAGTGGCCCGCGCCTATCCCCACGAGCTTTCCGGCGGAATGCGCCAGAGGGTGATGATCGCCATGGCCCTGGCCTGCAACCCCTCCCTGCTCATCGCCGACGAACCGACCACGGCCCTGGATGTCACGGTCCAGGCCCAGATCCTTGACCTGATGAACGACCTCAAGGCGCGAATGAACGGCTCGCTGATGCTCATCACCCACGATCTTGGCGTGGTGGCGCGCATGGCCCGACGGGTGGCGATCATGTACGCGGGCAAGGTGGTGGAGCTGTGCGAGGTCGGGCCGCTCTTCGCCGAGCCGCTGCACCCCTATACCCAGGGTCTGCTCGCCTCGGTGCCGGTGCTGGGCGACAGGAGCGAGCTGAACCCCATCCCCGGCATTGTGCCCGGCATCTTTGATCTGCCCGAGGGATGCCGCTTCCGACCGCGCTGCCAACACGCCTTTGAACGCTGCACAACGCTGCCGCCGCTCCTTGAGACCGGCCCCGGCCGTCAGGTGCGCTGCTGGCTCCATCAATAGGAGGTTTCCGCCATTTCCGCCTTTCTCCAACTCATCGACGTGGGCAAGCACTACAGAGTCACCAGCGGCCTGCTGGGCCTCAAGATCGACGCCGTCCGGGCCGTGGACGGCGTCAGCCTGACCGTCAGCCAGGGCGAGACCCTCGGTCTGGTGGGAGAGTCGGGCTGCGGCAAATCCACTCTGGCCCGGTGCATCATGGGCCTTGAGGCCATCAGTTCCGGCAACATCGTATTTCAGGGCCGCGACATGGCCGACTGGCCCGAAAAGGCGCTGCGCCGCAAGATGCAAATGATCTTCCAGGACCCCTACTCGTCGCTTAATCCGCGCCAAAAGATCGGCTCCATCATCCGCGAAGGGCTGGACATCCACGCCATCGGCACCCGGGCCGAACGTCGAGCCCGGGTGGATGAGCTGCTCGGCCTCGTTGGCCTGCGTCCCGAGCACGCCACGCGCTATCCCCATGAGTTCTCCGGCGGCCAACGCCAGCGCGTGGCCGTGGCCCGCACCCTGGCCCTGGACCCGGACCTGATCGTCTGCGACGAGCCGGTCTCGGCACTGGATGTCTCGGTCCAGGCTCAGATCCTGCGGCTGCTCAGGGCTCTGCAGGGTCGACTGGGCCTGACCTATGTTTTCATCTCACACGACCTGTCCGTGGTCAGCCACATCGCAGATCGGGTGGCCGTCATGTACCTGGGCCGGATCATGGAAATCGCTCCGGGCGCGGAAATATTCGCCGCCCCCAGGCACCCCTATACCGAAGCCCTGCTTTCATCCGTGCTCACACCCGATCCCGCGCAACAAACCAAGCGCATTCCCCTGCAAGGAGAACTCCCAAGCCCCATGAACCCGCCCTCGGGCTGCCCCTTCCACCCCCGCTGTCCCAAGGCGTTTGATCGTTGCCCGGCACAACGACCCGAACTCCGGGAAGTGGCGCCCGGCATCCAGGTGGCCTGCTGGCTGCATTGATCTTTCTGTCATGCACAAAAGAGTCGGCAACTGTGCCTGGACTCCAAGCAACCAGACGCATACTTTACTTTACGACATCTTTAATAGCCTTGAATCAATGCTTATTTTCTTAAACTTAAAGTTTAACTTTAATATCCCGCGGAGCCTGCCATGATCAGTCGCAACGAGGCCCTGACCCTGCTCATGAGACACAACGACGAAACCAATCTGATCCACCACGCCCTGGAATCCGAGGCGGTCATGCGCGGTCTGGCCCGTCGGCTCGGGCGCGACGAGGAACTATGGGGCCTGACCGGCCTGCTCCACGACCTGGACTACGCCGCCACCCGCGACAATCACGCCCGCCACGGCCTTGACTCCGTGGACATGCTGGCCGACAAGCTGCCGCAGGAGGCCCTGGACGCCATCAGGCGCCACGCCTCGGAAATGAACGGGTCCGAGGGGCCGCAAACCGAGTTCGACCATGCCCTGCGCTGCGGCGAGACCGTCACCGGCATGGTCCACGCGGGCGCACTGGTCCGCCCCACCCGCATTGACGGCATGCAGCCAAAGAGCCTGAAAAAGAAAATGAAGGACAAAGCGTTCGCTGCCAGTGTCAACCGAGACTGCATCCGCGAATGTGAACGCATCGGCCTTGAGCTTGGCGAGTTCCTCCAGGTAGCTATCGACGCCGTTGCCGACATCGCGCCCCAAGTGGGGCTTGCGCCCGAATGATTGACCAACGGCACATGAAGCAAGCGAACCGCAATCATCCCATGGTTGCGCGGCAGGTGTCTTTGTACTACGCCAGAGTGTGCTGACGACAACCCTTCCGGCCACCGGAAGACACCGGAGCAGATGTGGCGGCAATCGACCAGACCCTGGCCCTTGGCGACTCCATCATCCACACCACGGACCCCCGGGTGCGGCTCTGCTGCGCCGTGCTGCTCACTGTCACCACAGCTCTGGTCCACTGGCTGCCGCCGGCCCTGCTCGCCCTGGCAGCCGGGGCCGGGCTGACTCTCCTGGCCGGGCTGAGGCCGCTGGCCGTGATCCGGCGTCTGGCCGTGGTCAACGTGTTCATCGTCTTTCTCTGGATATTTCTGCCTTTTTCCGTCCCTACGGGCCCTCTGGATGCGGCGCTCCTGCGCCTCGGCCCGCTGGGGGCAAGCCGCGAGGGCGTGGATCTCGCCTTGCTGATCACGATCAAGTCCAACGCCATCGTCCTGACTCTGCTCGCGCTTATGGGCACCATTCCCATGCAGGAGCTCGGTCCGGCCATGCAGCGGCTCAAGATGCCGGAAAAACTCTGCCACATTCTCCTCTTCACCTACCGCTACCTCTTCGTTATCCATCAGGAATACCACACTATGCGTCGTGCCATGGCCGTGCGGGGCTTCACGCCCGGCACCAACAGCCACACCTACCGCTCCATGGCCTGGATGCTGGGCATGCTTCTGGTCAGAAGCTGGGATCGGGCCGAACGCGTCCACAACGCCATGCGCTGCCGGGGCTTCCGGGGCCGCTTCCACTCCCTGGCCCGCTTCGCGGTATCGCGGCGCGACATGATGCTCTTGGTCGGCTGTGCCGTCATGGCCGCAACCTTCATCTGGCTTGAGATCAGCCGCAGGGGGCTTGCATGACTCGCGCCGTCATTGAACTCACGGACATCGAATTCGCCTTTCCCGACCGCGACATCTGCCTGTCCGGGTTGAATTTCCGTCTCAACGAGAGGGAAAAGGTCGGCCTGTTCGGTCCCAATGGCGCAGGCAAGACCACCATGCTCCACATTCTTATGGGTCTGCTCGCGCCGCAGCGGGGCCATGTGCGCCTTTTCGGCGAAACCATGGTCAACGGCCGGGCCTTTGACGAGAGCAGACTTCGCATCGGATTCCTGTTTCAGAACGCCGACGACCAGCTGTTTTGCCCTACCGTGCTCGACGATGTGGCCTTTGGCCCGCTCAACCAGGGGCTGTCACGGGACAAGGCCAGACAGCGGGCCACCGAAGCCCTGGCCACCGTAGGACTCGCAGGCTTTGAGCACCATGTGCCCTATCGGCTCTCGGGCGGTGAAAAGAAGCTTGTGGCCCTGGCCACCATTCTGTCCATGCAGCCGGAAGTGCTGGTGCTCGACGAGCCCACCACCGGCCTTTCTCCCGAGTCCAGGGAACGGCTGGTGTCCATCCTGACCGGACTGCCCATGGCCCGCCTCGTGGTCTCCCACGAACCCGACTTCCTGGCCGCCACCACGGACACGCTCATAGCCCTGCGCGGCGGCCGCATCGTACCCGGCCGCCTCACCCCGCACGCTCATGTCCATGTCCACGAAGAGGGCGACATCCCGCACCAGCATTGAGCCATCCCCGAATCGCGCCGCTCAGGGCCAAGCCACCCCGACCCGGCTTCGTCTTGCGACTTGACCGCAGGGCCGCATTTGCGCAAACTTGCCCCCCTCCACCCGACGCGCCCGGGACCGAATGACAACTTTCCCGGAAAAGCGCCGCCTGGATCTTGGCAACCCGGGATACGGCCTTATAATTCACCGATACCGAACCGCTTGCGGCACATTCCTCAAAGGCGACCACTGATGCCCGACACCCCCGACGCGATCAATAAAACATCATACCGCACCATCTGGCATCTGGCCTGGCCTCAGCTGCTGATGATGTTTTTCCATTTTCTCATCGGGTTGACCGATGTATGGGTGGCAGGGCACATCAACCGCGAAGTCCAGGCTTCCCTTGGCATCATCACCCAGTCCCTTTTCTTCCTGCTGGTCTTGGCTCAGGCCGTGGCCAACGGCGCAGTGGCGGCCATCAGCCAATCCATGGGCGCCGGCCTCCACAGACGGGTGCAGCGCTACATCGGGCTGTGCCTCATTCTCGCTGTCCTGATCGGCGGCCTGTTCCTGGCTGTTGTCCTGCCCATGAAAGGCTGGCTTGTCACCGCGCTCCAGGTGCCCGACGACTTGCGGCCCATCACCGAATACTTCCTTGAAGTGTATCTCCTTGTGCTGCCCCCCTACTATCTGCTCATCATTACCAATGCCATCTTCCGGGCACGGCAAGAAGTCATGTACCCCCTCTATTGCATGATCCTGGTCACGGCCACCAACACGGTGCTCGACATCGGTCTGGGCCTCGGCTGGTGGGGCATGCCCAACCTCGGCTTCAAGGGATTGGCCTGGGCCACATTCGCTTCGGTTGCCGCGGGCGCGGCGCTCAATATCGTCGCGCTGTGGCGCAAGGGCTTACTTAAACCGTCAAGCTTCGCCCCCATGCGCTGGGCCAAACGCGCCATGCCCTATCTCCTCAAAGTAGCTTGGCCGTCCGGGCTGATGCAGATCATCTGGCATTCCGGTTATCTGGTCCTCTACACCATCACCGGGAGCCTGCCCCGCGACGCGGTCAACGCCCTGGCGGGCATGGCCATCGGCCTGCGCATCGAGGCATTGCTGTTCCTGCCTGCCATGGCCTTTAACATGACCGCAGGAATACTGGTTGGCAACGCACTGGGCGCACGCCAGCCCGCGGAAGCAAAACGGGTGGGCTTTCGCATCCTGGGACTGGGCATGGTCTCCATCTGTCTGTTCACCATAGTCATCTGGCAATTCGTCACCCCCTGGGTCGCCCTGCTCACCCGGGACGCTGCCGTGGCCGCCGAGGCCGTCAGCTACCTGAAATGGAACGTGCTTGCCGTTCCCTTCACCCTGACCACCCTGATCCTGGCCGGAGCCTTCAACGGCGCAGGGGCGACCCTATACAACATGCTGATCCTGGGCAGCTCCATCTGGTTGCTGCGTCTGCCCCTGGCCTGGTGGCTCGGCCACCATGCCTTGGACAGCGCCGAAGGCATCTGGATCGCCATGTTCTGTTCCCAGGCCGTCCAGGCCCTGATCCTGCTCTATTTCTTCACCTTCAAAAACTGGCAGCGTTTCTCCATGGTCAAGATGCGCAACGGCTCCAACGCTGCCTTCAAGGACATTGCATGACCCTCGATTTCGCCCCTGTGTCCCTCGACAGACAAAAGGAATACCATGCAGCCCTGACCGGCTGTCCGCAATTACTGACCAGCGACTTCTCCTTTGCCAACATCTTCGGCTGGAGCGAGCATTACGGACTGGAGTGGGCCTTTCACAAGGACATGTGCTTCGTCCGCCAGACCAAGCCCGAGGTGATCCACTGGGCTCCTGTCGGCCCGTGGGAAAAATACGACTGGGCCACCTGCCGCGCCATGCGCGAAAGCGCCCGCTTCACCCGTGTTCCCGAGGAGCTGGCAGCCCTCTGGAAAGCCGCCTACGGCGACGACATCACCATCACCGAGAGCCGGGACCACTGGGACTACATCTACTCGGTGGAAGAGCTGATCAGCCTCACGGGCAAGAAATTCCACAAGAAAAAGAACCTGCTCAACCAGTTCATCAAAGGGTATGACTTCCGCTACGAGTCCATGGGCCCCGAGTGCGTGGAAGAAGTTCTCGAAATGCAGGACGAATGGTACAAGTGGTACGAGGAAAACAACCCCTCCGAGGCGCTCAAGGCGGAAAACCGCGCCATCACCCGCGTGCTGCACAACTTCGACCAGATCACCGGCCTCATGGGCGCGACCCTGCGCGTGGACGGCAAGGTCATCGCCTATACCGTGGCCGAACCTCTGTGCGAGGACTCCATCGTCATCCACTTCGAAAAGGGCGACATCCGCTACAAGGGCGTGTATCAGGCCATAAATCAAATGTTCCTGGAGAACGACGGCGCCGAATACACCAACGTCAACCGGGAGCAGGACCTGGGCGACCAGGGCTTGCGCAAGGCCAAGCTCTCCTACAACCCCGTCTTCTTCCTCAAGAAGTACGAGGCTGAACTGACCCGGGCGTCGTGAGCATTCTCCTCTCGTCAGCATCGCGCCGCCATCGGCTGGTCGTACTCGGCCTGGATGGTCTGCCCCTTGACCTCGCCCGCCGACTGGGCGCATCCCTGCCCGCCATCCGGCGACTGACCGAAAACGCGACCACAATACAGGCCGAGCTGCCCGAATTGTCGCCGGTCAACTGGACTTCGCTGTTCACCGCCAAGGGGCCGGAAAAACACGGCGTCTTCGGTTTCTCGCGCCTGAATCCGCACACCTATCAGTTGTCCATAGCCGACAGTGGGCAGGTGGCCTGTCCCACCATCTTCGATACGTTGGGCGCGGCCGGGCTCGTTTCCCGCGTCATCAACCTGCCGGGTACCTATCCTGTCCGCCCCCTGCGCGGAATGATGATCACGGGCTTCGTCTCCCACGAGCTGCATCGGGCCGCCCATCCGCCCTTCCTGGCCGCGAGACTGGCCGAGGCGGACTACAGGCTTGAGGCGGACACAAGCCGGGGCGCGGGCGACCCGGACTATCTTCTGGCCGAACTGCGAGCCACCCTGGCCTCACGCCTGACCGCCCTGGACATGCTCTGGCCCGATCTGGCCTGGGATCTTTTCGTGCATGTCTTC
Source organism: Pseudodesulfovibrio alkaliphilus (assembly GCF_009729555.1). Lineage (NCBI taxonomy): Bacteria > Pseudomonadati > Thermodesulfobacteriota > Desulfovibrionia > Desulfovibrionales > Desulfovibrionaceae > Pseudodesulfovibrio > Pseudodesulfovibrio alkaliphilus. The sequence continues at coordinate 83,187 of NZ_WODC01000008.1, read as the reverse complement.
ACTGAAACGGACAGGCTCTTTCACTTTCTTATGGACGCGGTGCTTGATCCGGGCCATCGGCTGCATCTGGACTGCATGCGTCTGCTGGCCCACTGGGACGACGCCCTGAGCCGCTTCCTGGCCCGCTACGACTCCCTACCCGAGCCCAAACGGCTCATGGTGGTAGCCGACCACGGCTTCACCCAGCTACAGGTTGAAGTTTGCGTCAACACCTGGCTCAAGCAGCAGGGATTTTTGGTGGGAGAAGGAACACCGTCGAGCGAGTGGGACGCCGGGGTCATCGGCGAGCGGAGCGCGGCTTTTGCCCTGGACCCGGGACGCATATACATTCACACTCGCGACTATGCCCGGGGAAGCGTCAACGAGGCGGAAAAACCCGCCCTGACCGCTGCCATCCGCGACGGACTGCGCGGCCTGACATTTGACGGCGAGCCGGTCATGGAGCATGTCTACACCTCGGACGAGTTGTATCCCGGCTCGCGGTGCGCCCAAGTGCCCGACCTCGTCTGCCTGGCACGGCCGGGGTTCGACCTCAAGGCCAAGTTCGATCGCGAGGAGATTTTCGGCCTCCATGGCCGCACCGGGGCACACACCGCCCACGGGGCCATCTTTGCCGATACGGCTGGCCTGCGGCCCGGACGCATGCGCGATGTAGGGGCGGCCATCCTCGACCATTTCAACCTATCGGCCCAGGAAGCGTAAATGGACCTGCACACCGAACTCAACGACGCCCAGCGCGAGGCGGTGCTGACCACCGAAGGCCCGGTATTGGTCATCGCCGGAGCGGGCTCGGGCAAGACAAGAACCATCGTCTACCGTCTGGCCCACCTGGTGCGCCAGGGGGTGGACCCGGCCCAGATCCTGCTGCTCACCTTCACCCGCAAGTCAGCCCAGGAGATGCTGCTCCGCGCCGGAACCATCCTCGGCCACTCCCTCAACGCCACCAGCGGCGGGACCTTCCACTCCTTTGCCTACGCCACCCTGCGCCGCAACGCCCAGGACATCGGGTTTCCGGGCGGATTCACCCTCATGGACCGCTCCGACTGCGAGGCCGTGTGCCGCGATGTCAAGGAAACGCTCAAACTCGGCAAGGGCGACCGCTCCTACCCCAAGAAGGCCACCCTGCTCGACATGATCACCAAATCGCGCAACAAGGAGATTCCCATTGAGGCGGTCCTGGAGCGCGAGGCATACCACCTCTCGCCCTACCTTGATGATCTCAACGCCATTGCCGAAGGCTACGCCGCCTTCAAGCGCCAGCACGCCCTGGTGGACTACGACGACCTGCTCTTCCTGCTCGACTCGCTCCTGGCGGGCAACGAGCCCCTGCGCAACCAATTGCGCACCCGCTACCGCTACATCATGGTGGACGAGTATCAGGACACCAATCTGGTCCAGGCGCGTATCGTCAAGCATCTGGCAGGTGAGGGCGGCAACGTCATGGCCGTGGGCGACGACGCCCAGTCCATTTACGCTTTCCGAGGTGCCAACGTGGCGAACATTCTTGATTTCCCAAACATTTTCGAGGGCACAAAGATCATCCGTCTGGAAAAGAACTATCGCTCGAAACAGCCCATCCTCGACCTGACCAACGAGATATTGCGCGGCGCTGCCACCAAATTCGACAAACATCTCTACTCGGACCTGCCCGGCGACACCCTACCCGAATTGATCCACCCCATCAGCGACCAGACCCAGGCCCGGCTGGTGGTGGACCAGATCCTCGACCTGGGCAGGAAGTACCCGCTGCACGAGGTTGCCGTTCTCTTCCGGGCAGGCTACCAGTCGTTTCCCCTTGAGGTGGCCCTGACCAGGGTGGGCATTGATTACCAGAAATTCGGGGGCATCCGCTTCCACGAAGCGGCGCACATCAAGGACGTACTCGCCCTGCTGCGGCTGGTGGTCAATCCCCACGACCTCATGGCCTGGCAACGGGCCCTGGAGCATGTCAAGGGCGTCGGCCCCAAGACCGTGGCCAAAATCTACAAGGCCATGCACACCGACGACGCCAAATACTTGGCCACTGCCACCAAAAAGCATGAATCCCTGAGGGACATCCTGAATGAACTCGACGGGCTGCGCACCATGGGGGGCAGGCCGTCGGCCGTGCTGGAACGGCTGCTGGTCTTCTACCAGCCCATCCTCATCGACAAATACCCGGACGACTACCCCAAACGCCAGGCCGGACTGGAGCAGCTCGGCCAGATCGCGGTCAATTACGTCGACATGGACCAGATGCTGGGCGACCTAAGCCTCGACGGCGACCCGGACGAGGAGAAACGAAAGGAAGACGCGGTAGTCCTGTCCACAGTCCACTCGGCCAAAGGCCTTGAATGGAGCGCGGTCATCCTCATCGACCTGGTCGAAGACCGCTTTCCCTCGCGGCGGGCCATGCAACGACCCGAGGATATGGAGGAGGAGCGCCGCCTGATGTATGTGGCCTGCACCCGGGCCAAGCATTGCCTCAAGCTCTTCGTTCCCGGCTCGGTCTACAACCGCCAAAGCGGACTTTCCGACCCGACCTTGCCCAGCCCCTTTGTCCTTGAGCTGCCCGATACGGTCTATACTCCTATCAGGGAATCATACTCCGGCGGACTGGAGGTTCGGCGTCAGGCAAACACCCGGCCATCCCCTGGCGCGGCCACAATGCAGGACGCCCCGCCTGCTGTCACAGCCGCCAGCCCCCCGGCGAAACCGGATAAACTGGGCTTCTGCATCCACAAGATTTTCGGCCGGGGGAAAATCATCGCCTGCCCAGAGCCCAACAAATACAAGGTGAACTTCCCCGGTTTCGGCATCAAGACCATCATTGGGGATTATCTTGAAATGCTTTGACCATCCACATAGACTGGCCCCATGAAAAGCGAACAAGACTTTCTCGACCTCATCGACACCCACTTCACCTTTGGTCACGAACTCCTGCGCCTGGGCCGCGGCGATGATTGCGCCGTGCTGGCCGGGGGCCGCGACATCTGCGTCTCCTCCGACCTCTTTCTGGAGGATGTCCATTTCCGGCGGGACTATTTCACAGCAGAAGACATCGGCCACAAGGCCCTGGCCGTGAATATCAGCGACATTGCGGCCATGGGTGCGCGGCCCTTCGCCTTCACCATGGACCTGATGGTTCCCCCGGGGCTTGACGAGGAGTTCTGGAACGGTTTCTTCCAGGGCATGGCCACGCTGGCCCGGCATACAGATATGGCCCTGGCCGGGGGAGACCTGAGCCGGGCCGACCGACTGGGCGTGAGCATCTCCATCTTCGGGGTGGGCGGCAGCAAGGGCCGGTTCCTGACGCGAGGCAACTGCGCACCCGGCGACATCCTCTTCACCGTGGGTGAGCTGGGGCTTGCCCGAGTCGGACTGCTGACCCTGGAAGCCCTGGGCCGCCAGGCAAGAGAAGAATTCCCGACCGCCGCCCTGGCCCATCTGCGGCCCAAGCCCAAGGTGATGATCGGCACCCTGCTCAACGCGGCAGGAGTCAAGGGGCTCATGGACGTGTCCGATGGGCTGGCCCGCGACCTGCCCCGCTTCCTGGGACCGAACCTCGGTGCCGACCTGACCCTGCGTGGAGAAATGCTCAACGGCAACGTGGTGGCCTACGCCCTGGCCATGGGCCTGGACCCGGTGGAACTGACCGTGCTCGGCGGCGAAGACTACGCCCTGCTCGGCTGCGTGAGCGAGGAGGAATTCCCCAAGGCGGCCTCTGTACCCGGATTTACCGAGATCGGCCGGGTCACGGAGGCACAGGGCATCAGAATCAACGGTACGCCGTTTTCGACCCCAGGTTTCGATCATTTTGAGAATCCGCAATCTCATCCCTGACCCAAGGAGCAGCCATGGACATGCAGTTGATCGCCATTGGACACATCAGATCATCCATCAAGGACCGTGAGTCCGCACCCAAGATGGAGCATGAAAAGGGCGCGGTGCGCGCCCGCATCGAACTGGACCCGGCCTATGCCCAGGGACTCGATTCCATGGAGCCGGGTGCTCAACTCGAACTCTTCACATGGTTCCACCTCTCGGACCGCACCCCGCTCATGGTCCATCCCAGGGGAGCCACCGACAAGCCCATGCGCGGCGTATTCACCACCCGCTCACCCAACCGGCCCAACCCCATCGGCCTGCACCGGGTCACACTGATATCCATCGAAGCGCCTGCGACCCTGATCGTCGAACCCCTTGAGGCCATCGACAACACTCCGGTCATCGACATCAAGCCCATGCTCAAGGGATCGAAATAGCATGGACATGTTCGAGGCCGTCGAGACCCGGGACGAGAACCACGTCGCCGGGTGGGTGACGGCAACCGATTCCGCCCGGCTCTGGGTGGAGGTGCGCGGCCAGGGGCGGCCAGTGATCTTCGTCCATGGCTGGACCATGAGTTCGCGCTTCTGGCGCAGACAGCATGGTCTGGCCGACTCCTACCAGATAGTCACCCTGGATCTGCGCGGCCACGGCCGCTCGGAAACCCCGATACGCGGCCACACCATACCCCGCTACGCCCGCGATCTGCGCGAGGTGATCCGAGCCCTGGATATCAAGGGGGCGACGCTGGTGGGCTGGTCAATGGGCGGCTCAGTGGCCCTCGAATACTGGCAGCAATTCGGCAGCGACAGGCTCTCTGGCATCGCCCTGGTGGAGAGCAGCCCCTATCCAATGGCCGACGCCTCGTGGAACACCCACCGTTTTCGCGGCCTCGGCCCAGAGGCGGTGCAGACGGAGATGGAAGCCATGCGCCAGGACCGCGCCGCCTTCGGCTCCCGTTTCGTCAACGAAATGTTCATTTCAGGGCAGGCCCCGGCCCACGCCCTGCGCTGGATGTGCGCTGAACACCTGTTGACGGACGATCAAACCGCTGCGGCCGTCTACGAAGATTACGCCGCCCGCGACTATGTCCCGCTGCTGCCTTCTCTGACGCTTCCCGCACTGGCCGTGTACGGCCGCTCGCGCCACATGTGCTTTGGCCCGTCTGCGGGCCGGTTTGTGGCCGGGTCCATTCCCGGGGCACACCTGGCGGTCTTGGAGCGCAGCGGTCACCTCCCCTTTTATGAGGAGCCGGATACCTTCAACGCCGAGATACGCCGCTTTCTGAGTGCCCTGACTTAAGTCCCTGGGCCGTCCAATAACAAGACGCCCAACCCGCACAAGCGGATCAGGCGTCCCGATGAGGTCATCACAACTCAGCGACTACCACTGAGGCACAAGCCGCCTGAGGGGGCCAAGTACCCGGGACACCCGGCTGCCCGACGGACTGTAGACATCGCTGGCCCCGGCCGCGACCTCGAAGGTATAGAAGAACTCCGGGTCCGCAGCACGGGCGGCAGACAACACCAGTTTCATATCCTTACGCTTGCAGACCACGAACTGCACGGTCACAGGTCCGGCCGAACCCTCGCCCGCCACGGTGGTGATACCGAAGCCGGCGGCCCGGAGGGCCTGGGCAATCTCCGCACCGCGCCAGGCACTGATGATGCGCACCACCACGTTGCCAAGAGCCAACTTTTTCTCGGCCCAGATGCCCACCACATTACCGCACGCAAAACCCAGAGCGTAACACAGTCCAAGAACGGGCTCATCACCCACCTTGAGCATCACGGCCGAGGTGCCAAACACCCACAGGGTCATCTCCAGGCAGCCAAGGCAAAAGGCGGCCCTGGACTCGCCAAGCACAGTGACCATGGTTCGGACCGTGCCCAGAGTCAAAACGGCAACCTCGGCCAAAAAGACAAGCGCTCCAAGGAGCAGGACATTTTCGAGCATTAATTATCCCTCGCGGAAATTATGGAGAGCGACTTCTAAGGCTACCCCTTTCGCTCGTCAAGCGGAATCGGACAAAAAAAACGGGCGACCCCGAAACAGGGTCGCCCAGAGCATCCGCTATGATGCGGCAGCCCATTGGCTGCCGATTATTTCTTCAGCCAACTCATCATCTCGCGCAGACGGCCACCCACTTCCTCGATCTGGGACTCGGCACCGATGCGGCGCATGGTCTTGAGCCCCACCTGCCCGGCCTTGTTGTCGAGGATAAAGTCACGGGCGAACTTGCCGGTCTGGATGTCCTTGAGCACGCGGCGCATCTCGGCGCGGGTCTCCTCGGTGATGATACGCGGGCCGGTGACGTAGTCGCCGAATTCGGCAGTGTCGGAAATGGAGTAGCGCATCTTGGCCATGCCGCCCTCGTACATCAAGTCGATGATCAGCTTAAGCTCGTGCAGGCACTCGAAATAGGCGACTTCCGGCTGGTATCCGGCCTCCACCAGGGTGTCGAACCCGGCCTTGCACAATTCGGTCAGGCCACCGCAGAGCACAGCCTGCTCACCGAAGAGGTCTGTCTCGGTCTCTTCCTTGAAGGTGGTCTCGATGACGCCGGAGCGGGTGCCGCCGATGCCCTTGGCATAGGCCAGGGCGATGTCCAGGGCCTTGCCTGAGGCGTCATTGGCCACGGCCACCAGACAGGGAACGGCTCCGCCCTCGGTATAGGTGCGGCGCACGAGATGGCCCGGCCCCTTGGGGGCGATCATCACGCAGTCCACGCCCTTGGGCGGTACGATCTGCTGAAAATGCACATTGAAACCATGACCGAAGGCAATGACGTTGCCCTCCCTGAGGTGGGGCAGGATGTCGGCGGCAAAGACATCTGCCTGATACTGGTCAGGCAGAAGGATCATGATCATGTCCGCAGCCTTGGCCGCTTCGGCCACGGACATGGGCGCAAAGCCGTGCTCTTTTGCCAGATCATAGTTAGGGCCGCCCGGGCGCTGGGCCACAATGACGTTGATGCCGGAATCGCGCAGGTTCTGGGCGTGGGCATGTCCCTGGCTACCGTAGCCGACGATGGCCACGGTCTTGTCCTTGAGCAGGCTCAAGTCGGCATCTTTCTCGTAATACACTTTCATGAAAACCATCTCCTCATATTTTTCGCCACGACGGGCCGCAATTTCTGATGTTATATAAAAGCGCGAAAACGCTGGGCAGAAACTTCCTGCCCGGCAAGCGCATGGACGTGGATCATAGGTCCATCTGCATGGAACGCTGCATGGCGACGTTGCCCGTGCGAGCAATCTCCTTGATGCCGAACCGGCCGAGCAGGTTGATCAATGCGCCGATCTTGCCCTGATCTCCCGTAACCTCAATGGTCAGCTCGTCGGTGCTGACATCTACAACCTTGCACCGGAAGATGTCAACAATGCGCAGGATCTCGGCCCGCTTGGAGTCCTCGGCATTGACCTTGATCAGCACCATCTCCCGCTCCACGGACTTGACCTCGGTGAGATCCTTGACCTTGATGGTGGGCACCAGCTTTCGCAACTGCTTGACGATCTGCTCGATGATCTGGTCATCGCCCTCGGCCACGATAGTCATGAGCGAAACGCCCTTCTCCAATGTGGGCGCGACGTTGAGCGAATAGATATTGAATCCCCGGCCACTGAAAAGCCCGGAGACGCGGGAGAGGACGCCCGGCTCGTTTTCGACCATCACGGAAAGCGTGTGTTTATTCATCGTCTGTCTCCTAAACGAGCAGCATCTCGGTGAGAGAGGCGCCGGCCGGGACCATGGGATAGACGTTCTCTTCCCTGGCAACGCGGATATCCACGATGACCGGCTTGTCCAGGGCAAAGGCTTCGCGCAGGGTTGATTCCACGTCCTTCTTCTCGGTGACGCGGAACCCGGCCGCTCCATAGGCCTCGGCCAGCTTGACGAAATCGGGCTGCGCGTCAAGGCAGGTCTCACAATAGTTCTTGCGGTAGAAAAGCTCCTGCCACTGGCGGACCATACCAAGATAGCCGTTGTTGAGGATGACGATCTTGACGGGCAGCCTGTTGCACACCACGGTCATCATCTCCTGGATGCACATCTGGATGGAGCCGTCCCCGGCGATGTCGATGACCAGTTTGCCGGGGAAGGCGCGCTGCGCTCCCATGGCCGCAGGAAAACCATAGCCCATGGTCCCCAGCCCGCCAGAGGTGAGCAGGGTGTTGGGCCGGGTGTACTTGTAAAACTGGGCGGCCCACATCTGGTTCTGCCCCACCTCGGTGGCGATGATGGCATCCCCCTTGGTGATCTCGTAGATCTTCTCCACCACGAACTGCGGCTTGATGACCGCATCGTCGTCCTTGTAGGTCAGGGGGTGTTCCCTGCCCCAGTCCTGGACCTGTCCGACCCATTCACGGTGATCGGCGCACCAGTCGATGTCGTCCAGCGATGCCTCAGACTCGGCCCGGAGCGCGGCCAGAGCCGCCTTGCAGTCCGCCACGAGGGGGACATGGACTGAGACGTTCTTCTGGATAGAGGTGGGGTCCACATCAATATGCACGATGGTCGCATTGGGGGCAAAGGTATCCACCTTGCCGGTGACGCGGTCGTCGAAGCGAGCGCCCACGGCCAGCAAAAGATCGCAATTGTTGACAGCCATGTTGGCCGCAAAGGTGCCGTGCATGCCGAGCATGCCAAGAAAGAGCGGATCGTCGCCTGGGAAAGCCCCAAGCCCCATGAGAGTCGAAGTGACCGGGATGCAGAGGTTGCGGGCCAGCCAGGTCAGGTCCGCGTGGCTGCCCGAGGTGATCACCCCGCCACCGGAATAGATGAGCGGTTTTTTCGCTTTCCTGAGCAGTTTCATAACCTTGCGAACCTGCCCCACATGCGGCTTACAGGTCGGATTGTAGCTGCGCATCTGTACGGACTCGGGATAGCGGAACTCGGCCACCTGCTGCATGACATCCTTGGGCAGGTCCACGAGGACCGGGCCGGGGCGACCGGAGCGAGCAAGATAGAACGCCTGCTTGATCGTCACGGCCAGGTCCTCGATGTCCTGAACAAGATAGTTGTGCTTGGTACACGACCGGGTGATGCCCACAATGTCCACTTCCTGGAAGGCGTCGTTGCCGATGAGGGCGCGTGGCACCTGTCCTGTGAAGATGACCACCGGGATGGAATCCATGTAGGCCGTGGCGATGCCGGTGACAGTATTGGTGGCTCCGGGGCCGGAAGTGACCAGACAGACCCCCACCCTGCCCGTGGCCCGGGCATAGCCGTCAGCCGCGTGGATGGCGCCCTGCTCGTGCCGGACCAGGATGTGTTCCACAGTGGAATTGGGGATTTCGTCATAGATGTCGATGACGGCCCCGCCAGGGAAACCGAACATGACCTCGACGCCTTCCATTTCCAGACACTTGAGCAGCATCTGGGCCCCGGTCAATTTCATGCTACGCCTCCAGGGTCCGATATTTGTCCAGAAGCGACTGCATTTTAGTCTTGCCAGCCAGCTTCTTCTTCTTGAGCTCCTTCACTTCCTGGGCCTCGGTGGGAGAGAGAAACGACTTTGCCTCCATCTTGTCGAGCATTTTCTCATACACGACATGCTGCTCCCAAAGCGCCATCAGCTCGGGATCCTCGGCCCCGTACATCTCGATGAGTTCAAGATCCTTGGCTTCCATGTACCGCTCCTTTATTAACGGGTTAACGCGGGCAACCGGCCGGAGAGAGCCCGATCCAGTCTGGCGCCGCCGCCGCATCCAGGGCCAGGGTCTTCCTGCGGGCGCTCCGGCCCGACTCAATGCTCACCTGACCCTTCTTCACCTTCAACGCATCGGCCACAAAGGCCACGAGGGCCTTATTGGCCTTGTTATCCACTGCAGGGGCGCACAGCCGAATCCTGACGCACTGCTGGTAGACCCCGACGACCTCGCTCCTGCTGGCCCCGGGCTGCACCCATACGGCGATGCGCCATCCTCCGCCGCACCTGCTGACAAACTCTGGTAGGGAAATATGACAATCCCGCCTTATTCGACTTTCTTCAAGTATGTGAGCTTGGACTCAAGCTCTTCCACCTTGTCCCTGTCGGGATCGCTCATTTCGATCATCTCCAGATGCGACTTGAGCAACCCCTTGAGCTGAACCTCGAACTGGGTTCGCCTGCGTTTCAGGTCTTCGATCTCCTCATGAATCTGGGCCAGCCGGTTGTGCCCGCGCTGGACCGTGGCGTCGGCCTTTGCTCTGGCTTCGTCGAGCATAAGCTGCGCCTCCCTGGTGGCGGCCACCTTGAGGTCGTCCACCATCTTCTGCGTGCTCATGAGGGTATCGCGCAGGGTTTCGTCCCGCTGCCGATACTCTTTGAGCGCCAGCTCAAGCTGCTTGATCTTCCTGCGTTGCGCCTTGTGCGCCTCGGCCGATTCGCCGATAACGTCGGCCAATTCCAGCAGAAACTGGTCCACCTCCAGACGCGAATACCCGATCAGACTGCGCGAGAACTGCTTGTTGAGCAAATCGACCTTGGAAATGGTCACGACAAACCTCCTTGATTCAAGGGGTTACATCATCGGCCCTGCGCCCATGGAAAAGGCGAGGCGCATCAGGTTGCCGACCACGACAATCTCGCACACCTTGATGGCCAGGAGAACGACGATGGGAGACAGATCAAACCCGCCCACCACGGCAAAGGGTATCCAGCGTCGGACCTTGTAGAAAACCGGCTCGGTGACGCCGCGCAGAAAGCGCACGATGGGATTGTAGGGATCGGGATTCACCCAGGAAAGCAGGGCGGAGATGATGACGATCCAGAAATAGGCGTTGAGAACGATGCCGAGAACGGTTGCGATAGCGCGGACAATCAAGTCCATGAAGCCTCCAGAAAGACGGGATAAATTTTCATTACCGCCAGTGATGTCAATGATGATAATTTCGCACACCAGGGTGCAAGAATCAAGTCCTAATGCGACAGGCCCGGCCCTTTGTAGCAGCGCTGCATGGCGGCCTTGATCTCCCAGAAGCTGCGGATATGGACCTGGGCGGTCAGACCGGGATCGCCATAGGCCCAGAAGCGGACCCCCGCGGCCCGGGCTGTCCGCTCGTCCACCACCGAGTCGCCGATGAAGGCCACCTCGTCGGGCGAGAGCCGGTGCGCGGCCATGATCCGGTGCACCCCCTCGGGATGCGGTTTGGGCGTGGTCACTTTGCCCGAAGTGATGACCGGGAAGAAGAATCCCTCAAGGTCCATGTGCTTAAGGATGTAGTCCATGCTGTCGGTACGGCTGGTGTTCACGGCCAGCCTGAACCCCGCGCCGCGCAGCCACCACAGGAACTCCCGGACGCCTTCGGAGCGCCGCAGATACGGAAGCAACGTGGTGGCGTCGAAATCCCGGATGACCTCCCACGCCCTGGAATTCAGCTCGCCGGGCGCGATATATCGGACCGAGTCCTTGTGGGTGCGGGTGTGGACGTAATACTTCTCCGAATCAGTCAAGGGCGGCAGACCGAGGCATTCCTTGATCATGCCGTAGTAACGCATGTTTGCCTCATAGGAATCGATGAGCACCCCGTCGCAGTCGAAGACAATGCACTTGAGTCCCCGCAGCAGTCGGGGATTCATGAGTTGGTTGGCAAAGGCCATACACTCTCCCGTGATTAGCCGATGACAGCGACAGTCAGCTGACGCGCCGTGTCCGGCATGGACCTGGGTGGCTTGCGATGTCCGGCGAAACGCCAGGCGGGCTGCGTGGCCTTCCGCGCCCCTTGGGGCAACCCTGACTCGGGATCGGCCAAATCAAAGACTATGCCCGCATCCTCCCAGGCCGAAATGATGGCAGGCTCAACGCAGAGCAGCGTAACTTCTTCCGGCAGCAGCGTCGGCAAAGCCTCGATCATGCGCCTCCATGGCAAGTCCGGGACCTGACCATCGCTGACCCCGCCAGTGTGGCTGTGGGCATTGCCCAAGGCAAGCACCCGTTCGTCGATCCGGTCCTCGTCGTCAAGCCCCAGAGTGGCATCCATGGACCTCCACGACGCTTTGACGCCCTCCTCCAACCCCTGGAGTTCCAGGGCTTTCTCCTCAAAGAACCACGCAAGAAGCATGATAAACTGGGCGCGGGCCATGGCTTCGCCCCGCCCCTGCCTCCCCCCCTCGCTCTCGGCAAAACGGCTCATGATTTGTGCCTGGATGGAGCTTGGCGAACCTTCGTAGAAATCGTCCGGGGTCATGGCCCCGAAATAGGCCATCTCGCCAGGGTCCTTGAACTGTTCGCCGAAATGGATGCAGTCTCGAATCAGGGCGGCGGCGGTCCGGTGGTCCAGGGGCATATCCTCGGGCCTGAAGCCGTCTTGCAAGGGGATTTCGGTCATGCCCGGATCAAAAAACAGCAGTCCCGGCACACGCTCCGCCGGAAAAAGGACTGGGTGCATATGGGGAAAAGACAACAGCATCAATGGGCTCCTTGCTTTCATCAACCGGATTCATCGGAAGGCAGATCGGACGGAATGATCTGCGGCAGCCGAAAGTGACGACACCGCCCTTCGCACGGGGGAAGCGCCTGGCAGCACAATCCGTCGCACAGATGCACGCAGGCGGGCATTTCCTCCCCGCTGTCCGGCTCATAGCGCTCACAATCAAAAGACCGGATCATGCGGCTAAACCGACGCTCCCACAGGGACGCGGCCTGCTCCTGGCCGAGATCGAACCGCTCTGCCCGGACCAGGAAATCGTCAAATGCCGACTCCCAGCGGGCGATGGCCATACATCGCCATGCGGCGCAGTACCCCGGATTGAGGTGTTCCTCATACAGGCAGCGGCCGCGCATGTGGTGACGGCACACGTCGCCGGGCAAGGACAGGATGTCGGCCATGGGTCTCCCTGGGCGGCGGCCCGATCAAACGCCGGAAGGACCGCCCTGCGTCGTCTGGAAGGTGTAAGGCCCGGAAGCCGGATTGTAAAGGCGCAACAGGGTTTTTCGCTCCATGACGATACCGTGGGAAAAGCTCCATCTTCTTGACCTGACCACAAGGCGGGTGTATAGTCTCTGACAATTCACGGCTTGACGCATCAATACCACCCTTGGAGGCTTTCTTATGATCGGCGGATTCGGAGTATGGGAACTGTTGATTATCCTCGTCATCGTGCTGGTCATCTTTGGCGCCAAAAAGCTGCCTGAAATCGGCGGCGGCATCGGCAAGGCCATCAGCAACTTCAAGAAGGCCACCAACGAGCCCGACGAGATCGACGTCACCCCGAAATCGGAAGAGAAAAAGGAAGAAAAGAAAGACGACTAGCCCGGACATCCGCGGGCATCACAACGCATCTTTCGCGTCCGGCCGCTTCGGTGACCGGACGCTTTTTTGCGGCCGCCAATCTCCCCGAGTCAATACGCAGCCCCCTCTGAACCCTCGCCACGGCGGACAACCCGGCGGCCAGAGACAACCGTTGCGCAAAAAGGATGCTACGGTCCAACCTCGGTCAGCCGATGGCTTAAGCCCCGTTGCGGCAGATAGCCGCCAAGGAGCATGGCGAAGCGCTCGCCGTTGACCAGGCGCAGGTGCCAGCTCGCTCCCACGCCGGAGGGCTGCATGTCCAGCTCCACCAGCTGCACTTCCTGCACCGCGGAATCCCATCCGCGCAGCACCCTGTCGAACTCCAGGGCGGCATCGGGCGAAAACCACCCGGCCACTGAAAGTTCGCGCATGTCGGTCCGCAGGGCCGTTGCCTCGGGGCTGGTGAAAAACCGGCCCCACAGCTCGAACCAGACAGGGGCCAGATCCTCGCCCCGGGCGGTCCAATGGCCGCTGGCGGCATCGAGATGGGCCATGAACATTCCCCCTCCGCCCTTCTCCAGAGTGAAGACCGGCGCCCCAGCCGTTTCGCGACGAAGGCCGGTCAGAGCCATGAGATCCACCAAGGCGCTGCCCTCCTCCTGGGTCAGATCCCCGGATACGACCAGGTTCACCGGCTGCGGGGCCGCCATGGCGGTGAAAAAGCCCATGTTTCTGAGACCGCCTCGCAGGGCCGTCCTGTCAATGATCACATCGAGGCTGAGAATCAACCCGGCGTCCATGGCCTCGGACGAGAGAATCTTGTACCCCTGCACATAGGGCTTGGCGTGATCGATCATATACAACCGCAACAGTTCCGCACGAGCCTCGTCCAGTTCGGCCGGAATCAGGGCACGGGACTCGTCCAGCACGGCCTGGGCAAAACCCTCAGCCATGGCCCGCTCGCGCAGTTGCATGGGAGAAACCCCGGCCTCTCCGGCCTTGAAGACCCGCACCGAGACCGCCTGAGCGGCACTGGCAAGCAGACACAGCCACAGGCCGGTCAGGATGATATTCCGAACAATACGCATGATTACTCCTCTGTCTGCGGCAAGGGGGCGTCCGGCACCGGGGCCGCGCCGGGATCACTGATGAACGGATCGATGACGATGACCACCCGGCACTGATCCACGGCATCGCCCACGCGCATCATGGCCCGGATGAGCGCTGCCATGGGGGACGATACAACCAGATCGGTGCGCCACGAACCGAATGTGCTCAAGGCACGGACCGTCAAAGGGTTCTCGCCCACCCGCTCGCGCAGGACAGCCCGGTCATCGGTGACGGCGTACACGGCCACCCCGCTGGCGATGGCGCTGGCCCGGCTGACCAGGAAGGGACCATAGGCCCCCAAACCGTCCTGGCCATAGATGACCGGAGCCATGGCCGGCGTCACCCGCAGCCCCCTGGCGTCAACAATGATACCTGTAAAACCGCTGACGCCGATCCCGGCCTCCTCGGGCATCCCCTCGCTCTCAAAGGCCATATTGCCCTCCATGGAGGAAGGCATCCGAGGCGGTATGCCGCTCTGAAATTGGATGCTGGTGGGCAAAACAAGCTCGGCCAGGGGGCCGCGGAGGCGTTCGAAGACGCGCACCTCGCCCGCGTCGTCGAACATCGCCGGACGCTTGAGCGGAGAATTCTGAACAAGACTGCGTAAACGGGCCGCAGCGTCCTCGTCATCGGCGAGATAGGAGCTCACCGTGCCCCTGGCATCCACGCGCACGGCCAAAATGATGTCGAGCAGCCGCTTACGCGCCTGTCCCACTGCCATGCGAACCGCGAGGGGCGTCGGCTCGCCGCCGTCCCCATCCTGCTCGAGAGCTCGGACAACCTCGACCTCGCCGCTGCCCCAGGCAATGGCACCGCCCTCGCCCATAGGCTGAACCAGCCCCTCAAAGGCGAACACCCGGACGGAAAACACCAGGACCATCGCCGCCATCAACACCAGTCGCAATGAATACATAGGTTCCAAGCTTCCTTGAGTCATGGTGCACGGGCCAGAAACGGCCCACGCGAACGCAGTCACGCATGTATCGCGCCTGCCGCATTTGCGCAAGCCGCTTGCCGGGCACCACTCCGGGCAGCCAAGCGCCTCCGTGCCGCCTATCTCTCTCTGGCGAACCGGATGGACGCGGCCAGGGACACCACGATAATCGCCCCAAGGTTGTGGGTCAGCGCCCCGAGGATAGGCGTGAGCAACCCGGCTGAACCAGCCACGATGGCAAGAAAGTTGATGGCGAAACTGAGCAGGATGCCGATTTTGATGATCCCGGACATCCTGCGGGCAAGACGCACCAGGAAGGGCAGTTGATCGAGCCTGTCGCCCAGCAGGACGATATCTGCCGTTTCCAAAGCCACATCCGAACCTCGAAGGCCCATGGCGATGCCTGTGGACGCCGCCTTCAGGGCCGGGGCGTCGTTGATGCCGTCGCCTATGTACACGGTCTTGCCCTGATCGTAGGATTTGATCCTTTCGAGCTTCTGGTCCGGTTTCTGGGCGGCATGAAACTGACTGATCCCCACCCGTTCGGCAATGTTGCCCACGGGCAAGGGCT
The DNA here is from genome assembly GCF_009729555.1 of Pseudodesulfovibrio alkaliphilus. NCBI lineage: Bacteria > Pseudomonadati > Thermodesulfobacteriota > Desulfovibrionia > Desulfovibrionales > Desulfovibrionaceae > Pseudodesulfovibrio > Pseudodesulfovibrio alkaliphilus. The sequence goes on along the minus strand of NZ_WODC01000008.1, from coordinate 67,552 downwards.
TGTCGCCAGAAAGGATTACCAGATCCCTGACGCCCACGGCGCGAAGTTCGCGCATGGTTTCCGCCGCAGTCTCCCTGGGATTGTCCCGCAGGCTTATGGTACCGGCCAATGCGCCGTCCACCAGGACATCGACGGTGGTGGCCCCGCTCTCTTCGGCCGTCTCGCTGGCGACGATCTCCACTCTGGCCCCCTGGACCTGGCCGCAAATGCCGCGCCCCACTTCGGTGCAAACCTCCCTTGCGGGGACAACGACGTTGCCCATGGCCCTGGCCCGGTCCACAATAGCAACGCCAAGGGGATGCAAACTCCCGGTTTCCACTGCGGCAGCCAGACAGAGCACCTCGTCCTCGCTACGGCCCAGGACAGGCCGGATTGCCACCACTTCAGGCTCTCCTTTGGTAATGGTCCCGGTCTTGTCAAAGAAGAATCCGGTAGCCGTTGCCAGATTTTCAAGATATTTTCCGCCTTTGACCAATATTCCTGATTTGGCCGCACGTCCGATGGCGGCCACCGTGGACACCGGACTGGCCAGCAGGAATGAGCAGGGGCAGCCGACGATGAGCACGGTGATGGAACGGGTCACGTCACGGGTGGCGACATAGGTGAGGACGGCAATAAGCAGAATGGCGGGGGTAAACCATGCGGCGTACTTGTCCACGATCTTGGCGCTCTCGGTCTTTTGTCTTTCGGCGGCTTCCACCATTTGGACTATCCGCCCGATGGTGGAGTCTTCACCGACCCGGTCAGCCCGAATCCTGATGAAGCCGTCAACGCAGGCCGTTCCCGCATATACCGCATCGTCTGACGCCTTGATCACCGGAATGGATTCGCCTGTTATGGAAGCTTCGTTCACCGAGGTTTTCCCCTCAAGGACGACTCCATCGACAGGAATGGTATCCCCGGCCCTGATGACAAGGACATCGCCCTTTTTCACATCCCTGACACTTGTGACAACCTCTCTGCCGTCCACTTCGCGCAGGGCGGTTTCGGGCGTGACCTCCATGAGGGCGCGTATGGAATTCCTCGCGCTGTCGCTGACCGCCTCTTCGATGAGTGAGCCAAAGACCATGATGGCGCTGACAAGGGCCCCCTCCAGGTAATTGCCCGTGACCAAGCAGGCGATGATGGCAATGCTGACCAGCTCGTCCACGTTGACTTTTCTGGCCATGAGCCCCCTTCCCGCCTCCATGACGATGGGCAGGCCGTTGATGGCGATGGATACGATCAACAGGATGCTTCCCAGCGACATGGCTGGCAGCCCGGATAGCGAGGTGGCATCAATCAACAGGGCGACAGGAATGATCCCCGCCCCCACAAGAAGCTTCAGAAAATCCCTTGAACGAAATAACTCTCTGTACACATGCAGACCAGAGTGACGTCCTATCATTGACAACTCCATTTTGTTTGAACATCAAACCAATTCCGCCGACGTAGCATCGAGATAGTTTGATTGTCAAGATTCTTGAAGATGACAACAACTCTTGGGAGCGAGCATCACGAAGCCCGTCACGGCCGACCTTTTTCGCCATGGCTTGACCGTGCCGGATGCAATGCAGGAGAAGGAGAGAGTCAGGGCATGGGTATCGATCTCCCCGCCAGCTCCCTCGGGATGGGGGGAAAGCGGATTGGCCGCAAGCTATATTGAGGTGCGTTTGTCCTGTGACAAAGAGACCATCTGGATCGCCCCACGCGGCGTCGGATGCTACCCCTGGCGGACGGCGAGCCAGTCGGCCACGCAGTCGGCCACGGCCTGGTTCTCGCCCGGAGCGAACCAACGGATGCCGGGCTCCTTGGCAAACCAGGTCAATTGACGCTTGGCGTAGGCCCGAGTGTTTTTGATCCACAAGGCCCGAGCCTGCTCAAGAGTGGATTTGCCGCGAAGGTGGTCGAGCAGTTCGGCACAGCCGATGCCTGTCCAGCCCGGCGCTTCCGGGTCTGGATGTCTGACAAGGACACGGCTGGCCTCGTCCACGGCCCCGGCTGCGAGCATGGCGTCGATGCGCCCTGTCAGGCGCGGCTCAAGCTCGGCCAGGGGCAGACGCAGCCCCACCTTGAGGGTGTCAAAGGGTGCGGGAGCGTGGTCGCTTTGGGTGTGCCACCATGTCATGCTCCGGCCCGTGGCCAGCAGCACCTCGGCGGCCCGGGCGTTGCGCTGGGTGTCGTTGGGATGAATCCTGGCCGCGTAGTCAGGGTCTGTCTTCTCCAACTCGGCATGGAGGCGTTGGGGCCCCTCTATGTGCACCCGCTCCAGCACACTCCGGCGGATGTCGTCCGGTATCTCCGGGATGGGCGCAATGCCAGAAAGCAGCGAGCGGAGGTACAGTCCCGTCCCACCCACCAGGATGGGCAGCCGCCCCTGAGCCTGGACACAGGTAATGGCCTCCATGGCCAGTTCCACGAACCGGGCTGCGGTCATCCGCTCGTCCGCGGACAAAAAACCATAGAGCAGATGTGGACAGGCCGCCCGCTCTGCCTCGTCCGGCTGGGCCGTGATAATTGGAAAATCAGCGTAAACCTGTCGCGAATCAAAATTGATGACGCTGGCGGCCATGCGCTTGGCCACGGCGATGGCAGCGGCGGTTTTGCCCGTTCCTGTGGGGCCGAGCAGACAGACGAGGGGCGGGGCCTGGACGGCGCCGCAAGACGACGCGGTCACGGCGGATTCACGCTCCTTCCCCGCAGCCGTACCCGAGTCCGAGCTTGACGTTAAGGGCCTTGACCACCGGACCGGGCACCAGGCCGCAGACATCGCCACCGTACTGGGCCACTTCCTTGACGATGGTTGAACTCAGGTACATCCAGCGGAAATCAGTCATCATGAACACGGTTTCGATGTCGCGATTGAGCTTGCGGTTCATCAGCGCCATCTGGAACTCGTATTCGAAGTCGGACACGGCTCGCAGACCGCGCATGATCACGCCCGCGCCCTTGGCCTCCACATAGTCGATGAGCAGGGAGTCGAAGGGCTCGATGAGGATGTGCGGATCGTCGCGAAAGACCTCCTTGGCCAGAGCCACCCGCTCTTCCAGGGTAAAAAGCGTCTTCTTGGGCGTACTCCCGGCAATGGCCAGGATAACGTCGTCAAAAACCTTGCGCCCGCGCCGAATAAGGCTGACGTGGCCCATGGTCAGGGGGTCGAAGGTTCCGGGATAAACTGCCAGTTTCGGATTCAGTTCCGCCATAAAATGATCCTGGTCTGACCGTATTCGCGGTCGGTTACGAGTTCAAGCCCGGCCACCGGACCAGTGGCCGGCGCGGACACGGACGCTTCCACCTCGACCAGGAGGAATCCGCCGGGCGCAATCCAGCCAGAGGCCAACGCCATGTCCAGAGTCGGAACGAGCAGATCCCGGCCATAGGGCGGATCGATGAAAACCAGGTCAAATGGCGCCTGGGGCGGACTTGACAATACCATGAAAACATCCCTTGAGACCACCCTTGCCCGAGATTTATCCACCCCGAAATCGGCAAGATTGGAACGGATGAGGGCGGCGGCCCGTGGACTTTTCTCGATGAACCAGACCAGGGGCGCTCCGCGGCTCAGGCATTCGATGCCCAGGCTCCCGCTGCCCGCGAACATGTCCACCACCCGGGCCGTGGAAAAATCCACCCCACGGGCCGCGAGCATGGAGAAAACGGACTCGCGCACCTTCATGGTGGCGGGCCGGTATCCCGGTCCTTCACAAGTCCTGATGGACCGCCCCTTGAAGCGACCTCCGACCACCCGCACCGGCTACATCTCCGAGATGAGTTCCACAAGGTTGCGATTGACATCAAGCAGCCTGTCGCGAAGGTCGACCTGATCCACCCACGGACGGTTCTGAACCTCCTTGGCCCGCTTGCGAAGCTCCGCATAGAGGTTCTCGGAATCGCGCAGCAGAAACTCCCAATCCACGCGGGGACGGGCCACAGCCAAGTCCACCACGGCAGCCATCTCGTGACCGGGAGCCAGCTCAAGCTCCTCCATATATTCGGGAATATGGACCTCGAATCCGTACCGCTGGCCGATCAGATCGCCGAATTCCTTCTGCACTTCGGCCTCTCCGTGCACGAGAATGACCTGGACGTTTCGGCCCTGCATCGAACCCAGCCAGTTCATCAGGTCGTCCTGACCGGCATGACCGGAGAAGCTGTTGATGGTGAAGACTTTGGCCGCGACGGCCACCTCCTCGCTGAAGAGACGGATTTTCTTTGCCCCGCCAAGGATCTTGCGGCCCGGAGTGCCAACACCCTGCCAGCCCACAAAGACCACGCTGGCTCCGGGCCGCCAGAGATTGTGGCGCAGATGGTGTTTGACCCGGCCCGCGTTGGCCATGCCGCTGGCCGAGATGACCACGGCCGGACCCTTGGACTCGTTGATGGCCTGGGACTGCTCGCGGCTCTCGGTGAAGTGCAGGTTGGGCAGGTCCAGGGGGTGTTCGCCGTTGTTGATGTATTCCCTGGTTATCTCGTCAAAATATTCCGGGTGTTTCCTGAATATTTCCGTTGCCCTGATGGCCAGGGGACTGTCCAGGTAGACGGGCATGTCGTGGGGCAGTCGGCCCTGCTTGCGCAACAAAAAGAGGCTATAGATGATCTGCTGGGAGCGCTCCACGGCAAAGGCCGGGATGATCACCTTCTCCTTGTTGGCATAGCTGTACTCGATGGCCTTGGCCAACTCATCAAGACTGCGTTCCTTGTCCGGGTGGTTGCGGTTGCCATAGGTGGATTCGAGAAAGATGAAATCCGCGGCTTCCACATCATCCGGGTCCTGAACGATGAGCTGTTCAGGGCGGCCGAGATCGCCGGAAAAAACGGCCTTGGTGCGCCTGCCCTCGTGATCGTACTCGACTTCGATAAAGGCGGACCCCAGGATGTGCCCGGCGTTCTTGTATGTCACCCGTATGCCCGGCACGGGCTCGAAGGTCTGGCCGTAGTCAACCGTGGTCAACAGCGGGATGGCGTTTTCAGCATCGCCGATGGCATACAGAGGCTTGTGTGTCTTTGATCCGACACGCAAGGACTTGCGGTTGAGCCACTCGGCCTCCATCTCCTGAATGTAGGCGCTGTCGAGCAGCATGATCTCCACCAGGTCCCGGGTCGGCCCGGTGCAATAGACCGGGCTGCGAAACCCCTTGGAAACCAGGGCGGGCAGCAGGCCGCTATGGTCAATGTGGGCATGGGTGAGCAGGATGAAATCAAGCTTTCTGGGCCCGTACTCGTCCAGGTTCCAGTTGCGCTTTTCGATCTCCCTGTTGCCCTGGTGCAGGCCGCAGTCCAAGGCGAACCGCCTGCCCGCGCACTCGATGATGTAGCAGGAGCCGCTCACGGTTCGGGCGGCTCCCATGAATGTGACCTTCATCAAAATCCTCGCATGCCCTTTCGGGCGGCTCCGACAGGAACAATCCGCTTCCGAAAGGAAAAGATTCGGTGTATCTGGACAATGGCTCGGGGCGGGACCCGTTCTCCGCCCCGGTCTTCATGCCCCATAATGGGCAAGGTGGCAACAAATCCCTTCCGACCCGACACACGACGAGGAGAACGCATGATTCACCGATCCAAACAGTACATGATCGACGATCTTTCCATGCAGGAGTCCTGGCGACTCTTCAAGATAATGGCCGAGATAGTGGACGGGTTCGAGACCCTGTCCGACATCGGCCCGGCCGTATCCATGTTCGGCTCGGCCCGGGTCAAGCCGGATCATCCGCTCTACAAGCAGACCGAGCAGTTGGCCAAGATGCTTTCCCAGGCCGGGTTCTCGGTCATTACCGGCGGCGGCCCCGGCCTCATGGAAGCGGGAAACAAGGGGGCCTTTGAGAACGGCGGCGAGTCCATCGGTCTGCACATCCACCTGCCCATGGAGCAGCACAACAACCCGTTCATGAACGTCCGCTGCGATTTTCGCTACTTTTTCATCCGCAAGCTGATGTTCATCAAATACGCCATGGCCTATGTGGCCCTGCCCGGCGGGTACGGCACCCTGGACGAACTGGCCGAGGCCCTGGTGCTCATCCAGACCCACCGCATCAAGCCCTTTCCCATCGTCCTCATGGGCAGCGAATTCTGGGGCGGCCTCGTCGACTGGTTCCGCGACCAACTGGTGGCCAACGAATTCTGCAATGAAGAGGACCTGGATCTCTTCAAGATCACCGACGATCCCAAGGAAGCCGTGTCCTACATCAAAAAACACATCATCGTTTAGCCGGTCAGTCCCTGCGCCGTGAATGCCCGGACAAAGGCCCTGCTCTTCGGCCTGGCCACGGTGGCCATCTGGTCCACCGTGGCCTCGGCCTTCAAGCTCACCCTGCGCCATCTTGATCCGCTCCAGCTGCTCCTGTGCGCCTGCACGGCATCACTGACAGTCCTGGCGGCCATTCTGGCGGTCCGAGGCAGGCTTGGCGCGGCCCTTCGTGTTCCGGCCAGGGACATGGCCCGCTGCGCCCTGCTCGGCGCACTCAACCCGGCCCTGTACTACATGATCCTGTTCATGGCCTACGATCTGCTCCCCGCCCAGGAGGCACAACCTCTCAACCACACGTGGGCCATCACCCTGACCCTGCTCTCCGTGCCGCTGCTGGGCCAACGTCTCCGCCTTGTGGATGCGGCGGCAATCCTTGTCAGCTATACTGGCGTGTTGGTCATCTCCACCCACGGCAACCTGCAATCCATGACCTTTTCCGATCCCCTGGGCGTGGTCCTGGCCCTGGGGTCGACCATCATCTGGGCCTTGTACTGGATATACAGCACCCGCAGTACGCTCGACCCGGTCACCGGACTGTTTCTCAACTTCCTCTTCGGACTGCCCATCATTCTCGCTGCCACGCTGATATTCTCGGAACTGCCGCCTCCAAGCCCGGCCGGAATGCTGGGCGCGGCCTATGTGGGCGTCTTCGAGATGGGCGTGACCTTCGCCTTATGGCTGACGGCCATGAAATATGCGGCCATGCCCGACGGCGGCGGTACGGCCCGGGTGGCCAACCTCATCTTTCTCTCCCCCTTTCTCTCCCTGGTCTTCATCCATTTTCTGGTGGGCGAAGACATTCTGCCTTCCACCCTGACCGGGCTCGGCTTCATCATTGCGGGCAACCTGCTGATGCGCCTTGGTGCAAGGCGCAGCTGACAACGGCAAAATGGACCGGAAAGGCGCATCGCCCTTCCGGCCCGAAGAGAGACATCCTTCCGGGCGCCATCATCCCACACGCACATCAGCGGCGATGACGCCGATGATCCTGCCATCCCCGTCCATGATGGGACAGGACACGGTGATACAGCTCTCCCCCGAGGCGGAAGACTCGTAAACATCAGAGATGAAAAAAGTCCGACTCTCCATGGCCCCGGAGAACCAGGGCCGCGATGCCCAATGGGAGCCAAAGGCCCCTGCGTCCTCGCCATAGCCCGCGACCTTGCCGCCCATATTACTGACCAGTTGACGCCCCTTTTCGTCCGTCACGTAGAGAAGTTCTAGAAAATCATTCGCCTTAAGGACACGGCGCAGGGCGTCCTCCATCCTTGAGCGCTCGCGGGAACGCATATCGGCCGAGGCGGTCAATGCACCCAGCACCTCTTGCACCCGGCCCCGGCCCACCAGTCTGAACATGTCGGTCATGGTGGCCAGATCCTCCACCCGCTCGGTCAGGACGGCAACTGCCCTTGCCGCCTCGGCCATGGACTCTCCAGTGGCGGCCGAAATGGCATGAACCTCTGCAATGGTGCGGGTCACATCCTCGCTGGCGATCGACTGCTGGGACGCGGCCGAAGCGATGGCACGGATGCGGTCAGCGCTGGTCCCCGCGTAGGCGACGATCTCGTCCAAGGCCTCGCCCGACTGGTGGGCCAGAGCGGCGGCCTCGTCGGTCAAGACGCCCATATCCCGGACGCCGGACACGGTCTGGCGCACCTGATCCTGAATGCCCTCAATGGCCACGCCCACATCGCGGGTGGCGGTCATGGTTTTCTCAGCAAGCTTGCGCACCTCGTCGGCCACCACGGCGAATCCGCGCCCGGCCTCGCCCGCCCTGGCCGCCTCAATGGCGGCATTGAGAGCCAGAAGATTGGTCTGGTCCGCAATGTCCGAAATCACGCCCATGATCCGCCCCACTCCCTCGGCCTGACTGCCCAGGCCGGCCACTCGCTCGACCAGCGACCGCGAGTTGTCGGAGACCAAGCGGATGGAGCCAAGGGTGCGCGAGACCACCTCGGCCCCGCCCCGCGCGTACTCCATGGCCCTCTGCGCGTCCGCGGCGGCCGCTTCGGCGTTCGTGGCCGTTTCGGCCACCGAGGCATTCATCTCCTCCAAGGCCGAAGCAGCCTCGGCGATAAAACGCTGCTGGTCGGCCGCCCCCCGGCTGGCCGTGTCCGACGCCGCGTCAAGCAGCCCGGACTGACCGCGAATGGCCTGCACCGACACATCCAGCGACTCGGCAGCCGAGAGCAGCCCATGGCAGCGGGCCGCCTCTCCCTGTTCACGAGCCGCAGCAGCCATGTCCTGGGCGGACTTAACCTTGAGCGACGCCTCGCGGGCTACATTTTCGCTCTCTGTTGCCCTTTTTTCTAACTCACCAATGAAACTGACAATCTGGTGCACAGCTCCAGCCATCTTTCCAATATTGTCATCACCTGCCCTGGGCAGGGCCGTCCGAGATCCTCCGGCCGCGATTCTTTGCAAAGAAATTCCCAACTCACTGTATTTGCTTGCTGTCATACGCGACCAGACCACAGCGCCGAGCACTGTTCCGACCACGGCCAACAGGCCGGTACCGATCAAAGCCCAAGTCAGCAGGGCCACGCGGGCTGACAGAATTGTCACATCATCCGTTCCGGCCAACGCGGGTTCGGTCCAGGCAATCACCCCTGCGCACACCGCTACGACAGGTAGGAATCGAGCCACAAAAACGGTCTTTTCGATCATCATCTCTACACTTCCCCATTTGAATTTCACGCAATCGATGCGATGCCCAAGCAAATGCAGGGCCAAAACGCACATGCCATCACAAAGAATCGACGGCTATGCACGCTGTCTGAAATAGCAAATGAATTCAGTGAGAAGACAATTTATCTAGAAAAAGTCTAGACTATTGAGCGGCCGATTCTGACCGGGAATCCCGGCAGCAACGAGGGGAAAACTAGAGAAAATCCGGGTCAATGGAGGCTTTGCCTCCAGCCAGAATGAGTTTGAAGTAGCGGATGGTCCTGTCGTCCACGGGCACGATGGGAAAGTTTTCACGGCAGGCGTCGCACTGGGCCATGGCCGGACGCGAGGGCGCGATGAGCGGCACCTCACGGCTGCAATGGGGACAGGGGTAAAGAAAGATCAGCTCCATGCCCGCAGGCTTTACCGGAGTGAGAGGCTTCTTGGATGCGGACATGGATCTATCCTTTTCTAGCAAGGTTTCTGCCGGTCATGGCGGTGGGAGCGTCCACGCCCCACAGGGCGAGAAGAGTGGGCGCAATATCACCGAGGATGCCCGGATCAAGTACCGTTGTTTCGCCGCCCTCTTCGATGAGCGCCAAAGGAACGGGATTCGTCGAATGGGCGGTGTGGGGAGTGCCGTCTTCCGCCAGCATCTGTTCTGCGTTGCCGTGATCGGCAGTCAGCAAAACCCGACCGCCCAGACCGAGTACTGCGGCGACAATACGTCCGACGCAGTCGTCCACCACCTCGCAGGCAGTGCGGGCAGCATCAATGACGCCGGTATGCCCCACCATGTCGAGGTTGGCCAGATTGCACACGCACAGGTCATAGTCCGGCAGCCGCTCCATGAGCGTTTGGGTCACTTGCTCCGCGCTCATCTGCGGCTTGAGGTCATAGGTGGCCACCTCTCGCGGCGAAGGGATCATCACTCTGTCCTCGCCCGGAAAAGGCTCCTCGCGGCCACAATTGAGAAAATAGGTGACATGGGCGTACTTCTCGGTCTCGGCGATGCGCAGTTGGCGAAGGCCCAGCCCGGAAACCACCTCCCCCAGCGTGCCATCAAAACTCTGAGGCGGAAATGCGGCGGGCAGCGGCGTTCCCTCCTCGTAACGGGTCATGGTGGCAAACCCGGCCAGCCGGGGCACCGCGGGCCTGTCGAATTCCGCAAAGTCGGGGTCGAAGATGGCCCGGCTGATCTGACGCGCCCTGTCGGCGCGGAAATTGAAGAAGAAAAGGCCGTCACCGTCGCCGATGCTCCCATTCACCCCCGCGATGACGCCCGGCTTGACGAACTCGTCGGTCTGACCCGCCTCGTAGGCCGCCCGGATACCTGCCAGGGGATCGGCCATGGACACGCCCTGGCCGCTGACCAGGGCATGGTAGGCATCCGCATTGCGATCCCACCGCTTATCCCTATCCATGGCCCAGTAACGGCCGCAAACCGTGGCTACCCGGCCCACCCCCAATGCCTCCATCCTCTCCATCAACTGGCGTGTATATTTGAGGCCGCTGGAAGGCGGCGTGTCGCGCCCATCCAGAAAGACGTGGACAAAGACTTCGCCAACCCCCTGAAGCCGGGCCATTTCGAGCAGGGCGTAAACGTGGTTGCTGTGGCTGTGCACCCCGCCGTCGGAGACCAACCCCATGAGATGCAACCGCCCGCTCCCGGCCCGAGTCGATGCCATGAGTTCCTTAAGAACGGGATTCTCCATGAAGGAGCCGTCCTCAATGGCCATGTCGATGCGGGTCATGTCCTGATAGATGACACGCCCCCCTCCGATGTTCATGTGTCCCACCTCGGAGTTGCCCATGAAACCCTCGGGCAGCCCCACAGCCCGGCCCGAACAGGTCAACCGGGTGGACGGATGCCCGGCCAGCAGCCGATCCAGATTCGGCGTGGCGGCGCGGGTCACACAGTTTCCCTCTCCGTCCGGGGCGATGCCCCATCCGTCGAGAATGAGCAACAGGGTCTTTTTCGGCTTGGTCATGGGGGTCTCCGGCTAGGCGTTGCTGGCGATCCTGGGGGCCTCGGACCACATGCCCTCAATATTGTAGAACTCACGCGACTCGGCCTGGAAGATGTGAATGAGCACGTCGTTCAAGTCCACCAGAACCCATTCACCCGACTGATAGCCCTCCATGCCCAGGAACTCGAGGGAGTTCTCTGCTGCACGGGCCAGCAGGGCGTCAGCCAAGGCCTGGGCATGCTTCATTCCCCGGGCCGAGACCACAATGGTCGCGTCCGTGACCGAACTGAGCCCGCTCACATCCATGATGACGATGTCCGTCCCCTGCTTCTCATCAAGCCACCCGGCCAGGAGTCTGGCCTTGTCGACTGTGACCATTGTACTGAATTTGCTTTCTTTTTTCATACACCCAACATTCATGAGGTTATCACGACTCCGAGGCGTCGCCGAAATGACGGCCGACGATCAACTCGTCGAGGCTGCGTTTTGGCACATGATGCCTGCCGTCTGTGCCGCGCCAATACTCGATTTTTCCGTCCGGGGGAAGGGGCTCCACCGCCACCTCCTCGGCAGGGACGCCCAAGGCCAGCACCAGAAGTATCTCGAATGTCTCGGCCAGACCGAGGAGCTTCATCAGCTTGCTGCGATTGACGGTGCCGATGATGCAGCCGCCAAGAGCCATGTCCGCGGCACCGAGCATGATGGTCTGAGCCGCGATGCCGTGATCGCATCCGGGCGAATCGGCGATTGTCCTGTCAAGCAGGATGACGATATAGCCAGTGGGACGCTCGCCCGGCCCCGGCCCGGGCCAGTCCTTGAAATATCCGGCCCAACCAAGCAGCGGAAACATCGCGTCGCACAGCCCCCCGTCCGCCACCACCACATATTTCAGCGGCTGCAGGTTTCTTCCCGAAGGTGTCAGGCGGGCCAAATCCACCAGCCCTTCCAGGGCACGGCACCCCACAGGCCTTGACTCGTCAAAAATGCGCCGGGTACGGCTTGCGGCCACCAGTTCCTTGAAATCCATGTTTTTCCTCCTTCCGCCTCCTGACGCGAGGGCGTTGCGCCATCCCTGCACACAACCTTGCCCCAAGCCGCACCGCGAGTCCACCCCGCAAGCGTCCCGAATGCAAGCCCCGCCAGCCGGAGCAACCGCCGCAAACCCCATAACCGCTTGACTCGACGGGGCACATGAGGCAAAGTTCCGGCTATGAAATATTCCCAGCGGCCGCGCCATTTCCGGCTTGCGTTTTCCCACCGCAGGCCCCTGGATGCGGGCGGCGCACCACGACGATAGCGACCACGGGCTTGAGGGGCCGTGGTTTTTCCATTTCGATCATTGCGGCCGATCCGAGGCCAAGGAGGACCAGCATGATTTTCGACGTAAAATATGAAACCCTTCCCCGCGAGGATATGGAGCGGCTTCAGCTCAAACGGCTTCAGGCATTGTGCGAGCGCGTCTATGCCAACGTCCCTTTCTACAAGAAAAAATTCGACGAAAGAGGACTCAAGCCTTCTGACATCCGCACCCTGGCGGATGTCCGGCTGCTGCCTTTCACGGAAAAGCAGGATCTGCGCAACCACTATCCCTTCGGCATGTTCGCGGTCAACCGCGACCAGATCGTGCGTATCCACTCCTCCTCCGGCACCACGGGCAAGGCCACGGTGGTAGGCTACACCAAGCGCGATCTCAAGACTTGGGGCCAGCTTATGGCTCGCTCTTTCGTGGCCGCGGGAGCCACGCCCAAGGACATGATCCACAACGCTTACGGCTACGGCCTCTTTACCGGCGGTCTGGGCGCCCACTTCGGCGGCGAGGCCCTGGGCGCGGCTGTGGTGCCCGTCTCCGGCGGGGCCACCCGCAGACAGGTCATGCTGCTCAAGGATTTCGAGTCCGACGTGATCTGCTGTACTCCCTCCTATGCCCTGTTCCTGGCCGAAAGCGCTTCAGAAATGGGCATCGACATCCGCAGACTGCCCCTGCGTATCGGCATTTTCGGAGCCGAGCCCTGGACCGAGGAGATGCGGCGAGACATCGAGGCCAAGCTCGGCATCAAGGCCATAGATATTTACGGCCTGTCCGAGATCATGGGGCCCGGCGTGGCCATCGAATGCGAGGACGCCCAGGACGGGCTGCACATCCAGGAGGACCATTTCCTGGCCGAGACCATCGACCCTGACTCGGGCGAGGTGCTTCCCGCGGGCCAGGAGGGCGAGCTGGTCTTCACTACGCTGACCAAGGAAGGCATCCCTCTCATCCGCTACCGCACCCGCGACCTGACGCGACTCAACACCACCCCCTGCCGGTGTGGCCGGACCACGGCCCGCATGCGCCGAGTCACCGGCCGCAGCGACGACATGCTCATCATCCGGGGCGTCAATGTGTTCCCGTCCCAGATCGAATCCATCCTCATCGAAACAGAAGGGCTGACACCCCACTACCAGCTCATCATCGAACGCCAGGGCAACATGGACACCCTGGAGGTTCAGGTGGAGGTCAACGAATCCATGTTCTCGGATGAGATTAAGAATTTACAACGCGTGGAATCAAAGGTAACCAAGAACATCAAGGAATTCCTCGGCGTCACTGCCAGAGTCAAGCTGGTCGAACCCAAGACCATCGCCCGCTCCGAGGGCAAGGCCAAGCGCATCATCGACAAGAGGAACGAAGCCTAACCCGTCTGCACAAGCGAGGATACCACCATGAAAGTAGATCAACTTTCCATATTTCTTGAAAACCGCGCCGGCCGTCTGGCCGAGGTCACCCGCCTTCTGAGTGAGGCGGGCGTCAACATTCGCGCCCTGTCACTGGCCGACACCTCGGATTTCGGCATCCTGCGCCTCATCGTCTCGGACTTCGAGACAGCCAAGGCCACGCTCAAGGAAAACGGCTTCACCGTGGGCCGCACCTCAGTGGTGGCGGTGGAGGTCGTCGACCAACCGGGCGGACTGCACGAAATCCTCAGCATGCTCCAGGAGGACGGCATCAACGTGGAATACATGTACGCCTTTGTCACCCAAAACGGCGACAGGGCCGTACTTATCTTCCGCTTCGACCGAACAGACCAGGGCATCGAGCTGCTGCAAAAGAACGGCATCAACGTCATTGGCGGCGACAAGCTCTACGACCTCTGACCACCCTCGCCCACATCCAGGGGGAGCCTTCGGGCTCCTCTTTTTTGTTTGGGCGCCCGGCCCATCGATCAATGCGCTCCCCTGCCCGAGGCCCTTGACATGCGGCAGTTGACATTGTTTCGCCGCAGAAGTAGCGACTTGAAACGGAACTTGTTCAACTTGTTCATTTAGGAGATTTTTTGCCCCGCTCATTGTTGGAGAGTGCGCCGACGGCTTCGGACAAAAAAGCCGACCGCTAGGCGACTGCATCATCACATCCCTCCCGGCCGCGATCACCCGATTTGGCCGGTCCATTGCCTATCGAGCCGTGCGTTCGGCCCTGCTCTTTTGTCTTGCCCTTTGTCCGCAGCCACATCTTCACTCGCGACACGAATGCCCATGGAGCACCATGCAATTCCCAGTGCATGAGACAACTCCTCATTTTGCTTATACCACTTACGAGATACGAGCTGTAAGCCATGAACAAAGCAACGCAACAAAACGATTGTCATTTCATGAACCGAATCGGCTGGAGTTCTTTCTTTCATAACCAGCTTGAAACATTGGGCTACGACCTTAAGGACATAGCGCGTGTAACCAGTGTCAGGCGAGGGTGCTTTCTTGTCAGCCAAGGCATGGAGGAGATACTTGTCACTGCATCGGGCGCTCTGGCCCATCGGCAAGGCCCATATCCCGTTGCCGGGGATTGGGTTGTGCTCAACAACTCTGTCCTCAGCGCGGTGCTCCCGCGCAGGAACACCCTTGCACGGGGGGCGGCCGGGGCTCGTGGCAAACTCAACGGGGCAGCCAGGCGCGAGCAGGTGATGGCCGCCAACCTGGACACGGTGCTGATTGTCTGCGGCCTGGACCAGGACTTCAACCCGGCGCGCATGGAACGCTACCTTACCCTGGTCCACAATTGCGGACTCAGACCAGCCATTGTTCTGACCAAGGCCGACATCCATCCCTCCCCGGCCGACTGCAAGGCCGAAGCAGAGACCGTGGCCATAGGCGTGCCAATCCATCTGGTTTCGGCTCTGGACCCTTCCGGCCCGGTAGAACTCGAACCATACATCGCTCCCGGAAACACCATAGCCCTGATTGGCTCTTCCGGGGCGGGCAAATCCACCTTGGTCAACCGGCTCGCCGGCCAAGCGGTACGATCGGCCGGGGAGGTAAGCCAAAGCGACGGCAAGGGCAGACACACAACAACTTCCCGAGACATGTTTTTCATGCCCCAGGGAGGCATGGTCATCGACAATCCCGGCATTCGCGAAATAGCCTTCTGGGACGATCAGGGAGGCGTGGACGCGGCCTTCCCGGACATCGAACGCCTGGCACGGGACTGCCGCTTTTCGGACTGTTCCCACGCCCATGAGCCGGGATGCAGGGTCTTATCGGCAGTGGAAGGGGGAGAGCTGCATCCTGAGCGGTTAGCCAGCTGGAAGAAAATGCGGCAGGAACTGGAGTATGCTGCACAGCGCCAGACCAAAACCTCCGGGCGTATCGAAAAGGAGCGCTGGAAGGAAGTCGCCACCCTGGTTAAAACCATCAAAAAAGGAAGAAAGCACGGCGGCAGGTAACTCTCTGGCAGACGTTGAGAAAGGTTCGGGTGAAACGATGCGATTTAAAAACCGACGCGTATTGACAATGCGCGAGAGTTTGCCTTTTTTGAAACATCGGAGCAATCGGGCCTTTCTCAACAGCCAGAGGGCCGACGATCGCTTCGGTCCATGACATGGATCTTTTTCATCCGTCCCTTTACCCCGCCAGACCGCCGGGATATGGTGCCTCTTCATACCACGCAGACAGGGGATCCACATGACATTGCACGGCCTGGCCCGACACGGCGAGTTCGAGTGGCATCTGCCCATGACCAGCGGGATGCGCGTCCCGGCCATTGTCTTCGGCAGCCTTGAGCTGGTGCGGGCCATGGACGACAAGACCCTGACCCAACTGCGTAACGTGGCCTGTCTGCCGGGCATCGTGCGGGCGGCCATGGCCATGCCCGACGCCCACTCCGGCTACGGTTTCCCCATCGGCGGGGTGGCCGCCTTTGATCCGGCGCACGGCGGCGTGGTCTCCATGGGCGGCGTCGGGTTCGATATCTCCTGCGGGGTACGCACCCTGCTCACCGGCCTGACCCGCGACCACATCCTGGCCCGGCGCGAGGAACTGGCCGACGCCCTTTTCCGTGCCGTACCCTCCGGGGTGGGCCGGGGCGGAACCATCATCCTTGAAGGCGAAGACCTCGCGGCCATGCTTGAAGGCGGCGCGGTGTGGGCCGTAGGCCGGGGCTACGGCCAGCCCGCGGACCTTGGCCGCATCGAGGACGGCGGCCGCATGCCGGGAGCCGTGCCCGGTCACGTTTCGCCCCACGCCGGGAAACGCATACGCGATCAACTCGGCTCACTGGGCTCCGGCAACCATTATCTAGAGGTGCAATGGGTTGAAAAGATCCTCGACCCGGCCCGGAGCGCTGCCTTTGCCCTGAAGGAGGGAGATGTCGTGGTCTCCATCCACTGCGGCTCCCGAGGGCTGGGGCATCAGATCGGCCAGGACTTCATCGACGAGCTGGCCCCAGGCGGCAAGGCCCGGCGCAAGGGCAAGAACGCTGCTCCCAACCCGTATCTTCCGGTGCCCGACCGCGAGATGGTCTGTGCGCCCATAGACTCGGAGCCGGGCCGCCGCTATCTCGGCGCCATGCGCTCTGGCATCAACTGCGCCCTGGCCAACCGGCAGGTCATCACCCACCTCGTGCGCGAGGTCTTTGCCGACATCTTTCCAACCGCCCGGCTTGATCTGCTCTATGACGTGTCCCACAACACCTGCAGGGCCGAGAGCCACAGGGTGGACGGCAAGGAGAAAACCCTGTTCGTGCATCGCAAAGGGGCCACCCGGGCTCTCGGCCCGGGCCACCCCGACCTTCCCGCCGCCCTGCGCGGTGCAGGTCAGCCGGTGCTGGTCGGCGGGTCCATGGGCACTGCCTCCTATATCCTTGCCGGAACGACTGAAGGCGAGGCCAGGAGCTTTTCCTCGGCCTGCCACGGCGCAGGCCGGGTCTTGAGCCGCACCGAGGCCCGACGGCGCTTTGTCGGCCGCGATCTGATGGAAAGTCTGCGCCATCAGGGTGTGTTTGTCCGCACAATGTCGAGCCGGGGTATTGCCGAAGAGGCGCCGGGAGCGTACAAGGATATAGATGAAGTCACATCCAGTGCCGCCGGAGCGGGACTGGCCGCACCCGTGGCCAGGACACTCCCTCTGGTGTGCGTGAAGGGGTAAACGTGGCAAAAAGCGCAAGCCGGGATAACGGACACGGCGGTCAAGCCGGGGCGGGCAACGTCCCAGCCGCCCCGTCGCCTTCCGCCTTTGCCTCTGTCACGATGACGGAGCAAATCATCAGCCCCGGCTTCCTCAAATCCATGTCCGGCAAAACCGCCTTTCTCAAGCGCATGTTCACGGTATTCATCGCCCAGGAACCCAAACGGGTGGCCGAGATCAGAAACGCCCTGGAATCGAGCGATGTGGAACGGCTGCGCCATCTGGCCCACGCCCTCAAGGGCGGCGCGGCCACCATGGGCGTGGAGCGCGTCCGCGACTGTTGTTTGATGCTGGAAAAGGCCTCAAAGGCCGAAGACATGATAAGCGCCAAGGCGCACCTGGACGAACTTGAAAAGGAAATGCGCAACGCCTACGCCTTCATGTTCAATTTTTTGGCCGAACGCTGACACACATCCCTCCCGCAGCCGCAAGGGTCAATATCCCGCACCGCGCCGCAGCGGAGCCCGCCCGGCACCGGGCCAGATCCGCACCAGACCGAACCCTGCCCGCAAAGCGGCCCACAGCATCGTAATCCACCAGATGACCACCAGCACCTGGGCGGGCTGCACCAGCTCCAGCGCCCAGATCAACGCCCCGCAAAGAACCGAGGACGCCACCATAGCGTTCCTGAGGTAGCGAAAATCCCCTGCTCCCCAGTGGATGCCGTCTGTGGCAAAGGAGAGAGCGCCCACGGGCTGCATCAGGGCGACCACGACCCAGGCCGGACCGAACACGGCCATGGCAGAGGGCGGGACCAGCAGCCAGGCCACTCCCGACGTGGCAGCGAGCATGGCGCAACCAAGGACCACGCCAGTACAAAGACTCCACAGGCAGACCCGCCCGGCCACACGGCGGGCCTGACTCAGCTTGCCCGCACCGAGGAAATATCCGACCAGGGTTTGGCCGGTGATGGCAAAGGCGTCGAGAAACATGGCCGTGAAGATGAAGGTCTGGCGGATGGCCTGATAGGCCGCCCCCTCGTCGGCCCCGGCCTTGTTGGCCACCCGGGTGCACAGGGCCAGAAAGACCAGCAACACGCCGGTACGCACAAAGAGGTCGCCGCCTATGCGCACCAGCTTGGCCGCGCCAGCGCCCCGCACCCGGCGCGTCAGCCCCAGCCGGGTCGAAACGGCGGCCAGAACCCAGATGGCTCCGACATACTGACTGATGGTGCTGGCGATGGCCGCCCCGGCCACGCCCAGGGACGGCACCGGCCCGACGCCAAAGACCAGCAGCCAGTCGAGCAGCACGTTAAGCGCGTTGATTCCCACAGCCACAAGCAGCGGCGTACGCATGTCCTGCACCCCGCGCAATGCGCCGAAGCATGTCAGACACACCAGCACGGCGGGCGCACCCAGCAGTCGGTAAAACATGTACTCGCGGGAATGCCCCGCCACTTCGCCCGTTGCCCCGAGCAGAATAGCGAAGTCGTCGAGGAAGGGCATGGAAACAAGCGCCAGAAACAAGCCGATACATGCAGCGATGAAGGCGGCCAGTGAGGCCACCTTGGACGCATGGCCTCGATCGCCGCGCCCAAGGGCCTGGGCCACTTCGGTCTGGGCACCGATGCCGAGAAAGGCGAAGGCCCAGAAGATGGAAGAGAAAGCCACGGTGCCGATACCCAGAGCGGCCACCGGCTCTGAGCCGGGCAGCCGGGCCACAAAGGCGGTGTCGGCAAGCCCTGTCAGCGGCTCGGCCACCAGGGAAAAAAGCACGGGCACCGCCAGGCGCAGGAGCGTCCTGTCCGGGGCCGCAACAAAGGGATGCGCACTGCGAGCGGACTGCATGGCCTGTTTTCCTCCCAAGGCAAACGCTGACCACAAAACCCGGCCCGAGGCAAGCATGGCTGTTCCACTTCCCGAAAAAACCTGCTACCCCGAAGTCATGGAATCCACTGACGTTCAATTCCTGCTTACCCTGTTCAGCATCACCTACACCTGCATCGAGCTGGTGGCCATCGCCACGGCGGTCCGGGCCGTGCGCGACACCCGCACCCCTCAGGGTTCCATTGCCTGGGCCATCTCCCTGGTCACCTTTCCGTTCATCACCTTGCCGCTGTACTGGATATTCGGCCGCAGGAAGTTCCACGGCTATGTGGAGGCCATGCGCGTGGGCGAAAAACGGTTTCGGGAAATGGTCAGAAACCGCCACGACCTGCCTCGGGTCCGGGCGCTCTCGGCCCGGCACAGGCCGGATGCGCCGCGCTGCTCCTTCGAGCATCTGGCGGGCATCCCTTTTGTCGGCGGCAACGAGCTGGAATTGCTGGTGGACGGCGAGGCCACCTTTGAGGCCGTCTTCAAAAGCATCGAATCGGCCCGGTCCTATGTGCTGCTCCAGTTCTTCATCGTCCGGGCCGAAGGCCTGGGAACCCGCCTGCGCGACCTGCTGCTTGGCAAGGCGGCCCAGGGTGTACAAATCAAATTCCTCTACGACGAAATCGGCTGCCACGACACCCCGGCCGACTTCTGGCGCTCCATGAGCGCGGCGGGCATCGAGGTTCGGCCCTTCCATACCAGGCGTGGACGCGGCAACCGCTTCCAGCTCAATTTCCGCAACCACCGCAAGATTGTCATCGTGGACGGCCACACCGCCTTTGTGGGCGGCCACAACGTGGGCGACGAATACCTCGGCCTCTCCAAGAAGCTCGGCCATTGGCGAGACACCCATCTGCGCATCAGCGGCCCGGCCGTGCTCGGCGTGCGCTTAAGCTTCACCAAGGACTGGTATTGGGCCACCCGCGAGCTCTACGTCCAGGATCTCTCCATGCCGAAGACAGTGGGCAAGGCCGACGTGCTGACCCTGGCCACCGGCCCCACCGACAACCTGGAAGCATGCTCCCTGATGTTCATCCGGGCCATCAACGCCTCCAAAAAGCGCTTCTGGATCGCCAGCCCCTACTACGTGCCGGACAGCGCGGTGACCAAGGCCCTGCAACTGGCCTCCATGCGCGGGGTGGACGTGCGTATCATGCTTCCCAGAAAGGCGGACCACCTGCTGGTCTACTTGGCCGGATACTCCAGCCTGCACGACTTGAGCAGCGTGCCCGGCATCCGCGTCTACCGCTACATGGACGGCTTTCTGCACGAGAAGGTCTTTCTGGCCGACGACGAACTGGCCGGGGTGGGCACGGCCAACCTCGACAACCGCTCGTTCCGCCTCAATTTCGAGATGACCATGCTGGTGGAGGACCGCGCCTTCTGCGCCCAGGTGGAGCAGATGTTCCTCGCCGACTTCAAACGCTGCGTGGAAACAGACACCGACGAATACGCCCGCAAGAGCGTGACCTACCAGACCGCCGTCAAGTTCGCCCGGCTGCTGTCGCCGATATTGTGAGGCGGGCGGCTGGCTCCTGGTCTCGCCAGACTGACGGCTTGATCAGAATTACCGTCTGAAGCGATTCCGCAGCGCAAAGGCAAAAAGAGCGGCCTGGGCGGTGATGAGGAGCTGCCAAATGACTATCAGGAAGCGGGTGACCACGCAGACATCGCTGCCAGGATACTCCCGCATGAGCGGCAGGTAATACAGCATGCTGCCAGGGAAGAGGACTGGCAGCGCTGGCAACAATACCAGAACAGCAAGCCAGAAAAGCGCATGAAATGGCTTCTCGCCATATCCACTGGAATACTTGTAGAGCCACAGAGCCCGAAAAGTCAGCCTCTCGGCAGCAGCGTTGAAAAATGGCGACAACCACATAACAAGCGCCGCAAAGAACGTCTTCACCGAAAGACAATTTCGCTCCAACCGGCAAGCCTTCCAGGCGTCTTTTATCGCAGCCCCCTGCCCGACCTCCTTCAATGCCTGCCGAATTGGCTTTGTCGCCTGGCCGAGCAGCTTCAACTGCGCCTCTTTCTCCGCAACATGCCACTTGGAGGCCTCGTACTCGTTGTTCTCGGCCTTGTACTTGGCCTTCATCCGCTGGTAGAAATCGCGGGTTGATTGCAGCCTTCCGGGATCATCTTCAGTACACGCCTTGATGCGCCCGTTCTTCTCCCACGAAGAGTTGATGAAATGAATGTGCGTGAGGTCGCGCTGATCAACAAGATCAAGGCAGGTGGGATCGCAATTCTCGAAGGTCATGGCTGAAGGGGGTACAGTGCAATAGGCGAGTCTGAGGATGGAATCATCTGTTATGATTGAATGAAAACGGATGGGGCCATTGAACTGTGCTGATGAAAAATCTGCGTTCCCCATGAAGCTAGCTTCGTGGAAAGAGGTGTTCCCCCCGAAGCTGGCTTTACTGAAAGATGCGTTCCCTTCAAAGCTAGCTCCGTTGAAAAATACGACCCTCACCAAATGGGTTTCGTCGAAATATGCTCCCCCACAAAAGCGGGCTCTGCCGAAATATGCGTTCCCCTTGAAACTGGCTTCGCTGAAAAACGCTCCCCCCCTGAAGCTAGCTTCGTCGAACAATGCGTACTCCCCAAAGCTGGCTTGGTAGAAAGCTGCTCTCCCTCCAAAGCTGGCTTCGACAAACATTGCGATCTTCCCGAAACAGGCTTTGTCAAAAACTGCGTGCCCCTCGAAGCGGGCTTTCTCGAAGGAAATATTAGGTAATGCACTACCTGATTCAAAACAAATATCTCCAGGGAAAATGGCTCCGCTCAGGTCGCACAAAGCCTTTTCGTTTTCTAGATCGATGACGGCCTGAATTCGTTCGGACACCTGTGCATTGAATACATCAACAGACATGCCCTTGTGCTCTGCCGGGGCATGGAACAGGCAATATTCGTTGCCATCCTCCGGGTCAGTATAGACAACAGGTTGCGGATCATTCCATCCGAGCTCTTCGCATTTGCAGCAGGTCATGGCTTCTCCGGATTATGCGATTTTCAAAGAAGCATAGAGAATCAGCCACGGCCGCACAAGCCCTTGGGCCAAATACCCTCCTCGCCTTCCGCCTGCCCGCCGACCACCCTTCACCCCCTCGCGTGAGACCGTATAGAAAAAGGGAGCCCCCTTCCGAAGGCTCCCCTTTCAATTCCCAAAAATCCCGACAGGCTACAAAACATCGGCCATGGTGTAGAGTCTGCCGGGTTTCTGGTTGGCCAGCCATTTGGCGGCGCGCAGGGCTCCGGTGGCAAAGGTTTCGCGGGAGTGGGCGCGGTGGGTGATCTCTATGCGCTCGCCCGGGCCGAAGAAATACATGGTGTGGTCGCCGAACACGTCGCCGCCGCGCAGGGTCTGCACGCCGATCTCCTTGCGGGGCCGCTCGCCGATGATGCCGTCGCGGCAGTGGCGCTTGACCTCGTCATATTCCCAGCCGCGGGCCTCGGCCAGGCACTGGGCCAGCTTGAGGGCCGTGCCGCTTGGCGAATCCTTCTTCATCTTGTGGTGGGTCTCCACCATCTCCATGTCGTAGTCCGGGCCGAGCAGCCGGACTAGGGTGGGCAGCACCTTGAGCAGGACATTGACGCCAACGGACATGTTGGGCGCCCAGAAGAGCGGCACGTCCCTGGCCATGGTCGCCAGCTCGGCCTGCTGGGCCTTGCTCAGGCCGGTGGTGCCGATAACCGCCGGGTTGCCGAAGCGGGCCGCTATCCCGGCCATGGCCACGGACGCTTCCGGCATGGTGAAATCCACGACCACCGCGCCCGGCACCTGGGGCAGCAGCTCCTCCAGGCAATCCGAGACGATGCACCCGTCATGATCGATGCCCCCCGCATTGCCCTCGCGCTCGCACGCGCCCACGAGGTTCAGTTCCTCATCCGCCAGGGCCATGTTGACCAGGGTATCACCCATGCGGCCCTTTGCGCCCAATATGACGACATTGGTTGCCATTGCGTCTCTCCTTGCTTGCATCGTGTTGAAAAATCAGTCGCGTTCCCCGAGTAAGGCCAGGAACCCGGCAAAGTCAATGACCGTGAGCCCCAGTTTTTCGGCCTTGGCGATCTTGGAGCCCGCCTTGTCGCCCGCCACCACGTAGTCCACCTTCCTGGAGATGGTATTGACAGCCGTGCCGCCCCGCTCCTCCACCAGCCGCCGGGCCTCGTCGCGGGTCATGGAGGGCAGGCTGCCGGTGAAGATGAACACCTTGCCCGCCAGCGGCGCAGCCTCGCCCGCCCCATCGCCCGCATCGGGAAGGACCGGGCCGCCCTCGGGCCAGAAATCCGCCTCGCGGAAACGGCGCAGCAAGTCGGCCGCCTCGGCGCTGTGAAAGAAGTGACGGATGGAGTCTGCCACCACCGGACCGACATCGTCCAGGGCAAGCAGTTCCTCATGATCGGCCTGGGCAAGGGCGTCGAGGTCGCGGCAATGGGCGGCCAGGGTCCGGGCGGTCTGCTCGCCCACATGGCGGATACCCAGGCCCGCGATGAGCCGCCACAGCGGAGACGAAGTACGCGCACGCTCCACAGCCTCAATGAACTTGGCGGCCGAACGGTCGCCCATGCCCTCGTAGCGGAGCAGCACGGTCTTATCGAGAGCGAAGAGGTCGGCCGGGCTTTGCAGTACACCGTCCTCGGCCAGCCGCCGCACCCAGGTGCGGCCCACGCCCTCCATGTCCAGCCCTGCCTTGGAGACAAAATGGATGATGCGCTGCACGGTCTTGGCCGGGCAGATGGGGTTGGTGCAGCGCACGGCCTCGCCGTCCTCGCGGGCCTCGGCGCCGCAGACAGGACATTCGCCGGGAAAGACGTATGCCTCGGCCCCCTCGGGCCGCCGCTTAAGGTCCACGGAGAGCACCTGGGGAATGACATCGCCGGCCCGCTGAATGAGCACCGTATCGCTGATGCGGAAATCGCGCTCCGCGATGTACCCCTTGTTGTGCAGGGTGGCATTGGACACGACCACGCCTGCCAGGGGCACCGGCTCCAGCTCGGCCACCGGGGTGAGCACGCCGGTACGACCCACCTGGATGCGGATGTCGCGCAGCACGGTTTTGGCCTGAAGGGCCGGAAACTTGAGGGCCAGCGCCCAGCGCGGCGCACGCGAGGTGAAGCCCAGGGTGCGTTGCAGCTCAAGGCTGTCCACCTTGGCAACCACCCCGTCGATCTCAAAGGGCATGGCCGCCCGCCGCTCCATGAGGCTTGAAAAATACGCGGCCACCTCATCGGCCGAGCCGCACAGCCGGGCCTCGGGCGGGATGCCGAAACCGAGCCGGGAAAGACCGGCCATGATCTCATGCTGGCTGGTCCAGGCAAAGAGCGGCGACCCCCACTGGACGCGCCCCACCCCGTAAGCCAGGAAACGCAACGGACGCGAGGCAGCCACCTTGGGATCGAGCTGGCGCACGGCCCCGGCCGCGCCGTTTCTGGGGTTGGCAAAGGGAACCTCCCCGGCCTCGCGACGACGCTCGTTCAGGGCCGCGAAATCCGCATTGGACATGACCACCTCGCCGCGCACATCGAGCAGGTCCGGCACATCCGGGCCGCGCAGGGTCAGGGGCAGATTCATGACCGTACGCATGGTGTGGGTCACATCCTCGCCGATGTTCCCGTCGCCGCGGGTGGCAGCGCGGATGAAACGCCCGGCTTCGTAGACCACCTCCACGGCCAGTCCGTCCATCTTGGGATCGGTCCAGTAGGCCACGTCGGATCGCCCCACCCCCTTGGACACCCGTCCGACAAAGGCGAACCAGTCGTCCAGCGCCATGGCGTTGTCCAGGCTGTACATACGCATGGCGTGTTCGTAAGGGGCAAAGGCGGCCGCAGGCGCACCGCCCACACGCCGTGTGGGCGAGTTGGGGTCGTCCAGTTCGGGATGCGCGGCCTCCAGCCCCTCAAGCTCCCGGAAGAGCGCGTCGAACTCGGCGTCGGAGATTTCCGGGTCGTCAAGGACATAGTAGCGGTGGTTGTGGTACTCGATGCGCTCGCGCAGCCAGGCCGTGCGCCGGAGGATTTCGGGTGATGCCATAATTCTGTTTGCCTTAAAAGATTAAACAATCAAACACGATGAACACCCCTACCCCAGTTCGAGGATGCGCTCGCGAATCAGGGCCACGCGGTCGCGCAGATCGGCTGCCCGCTCGAATTCCAGCTCTTTGGCCGCCTCGCGCATCTGCCGTTCAAGCTGCCTGACCAGGGTGTTCAACTCTTTGGCCGAGGCTCCGGGCGGGGCGTCCTCAATGGCCGGGAGCTTTTTGCCGCGCCCCTTGGCCTCGCCAGCGTCGGCAAAGAGGTTGCCCAGGTTCTTGCGGATGGTGACCGGGGTGATGCCGTGGGCTTCATTATGGGCCTGCTGCCGCTCGCGCCGCCGGGCGGTCTCGTCCATGGCCTCGGCCATGGAGCCGGTGACGGCGTCGGCATACATGACCACCCGGCCATCCACATTGCGAGCAGCCCGGCCAAATGTCTGGACAAGCGAACGCGCCGAACGCAAAAAACCTTCCTTGTCCGCATCCAGAATGGCCACCAGCGACACCTCGGGGATGTCCAGCCCCTCGCGCAACAGATTGATGCCCACCAGGACGAAGAACTCGCCAGCCCGCAGGGCCTGGATGATGGCCATGCGTTCCAGGGTGTCGATGTCCGAATGCAGGTAGCGCGAGGGCACGCCCATGGAATTGAGATATTCGTTGAGGTCCTCGGCCATGCGCTTGGTCAGGGTGGTGACAAGCACGCGCTCGTCGCGGCTCTGCCGCTGCTTGCACTCGCCCAGCAGGTCGTCGATTTGCCCTGCCACGGGCCGGACCTCCACCAGCGGATCAAGCAGGCCGGTGGGCCGGATGATCTGCTCCACCACCACGCCCTGGGCGAGATCCAGCTCCAGATGGCCGGGCGTGGCCGAAACATAAACCGCCTGACGAATGCGCGACTGAAACTCCTGGTAATCAAGCGGCCGGTTATCCAGGGCCGAAGGCAGACGGAAGCCGAAGTCCACCAGGGTGGTCTTGCGCGAACGGTCGCCCTTGAACATGCCCCCCACCTGGGGCAGGGCGATGTGCGACTCGTCAACGAAAAGGATGAAATCCTCGGGGAAATAATCAAGCAATGTGGCGGGCGGCTGGTCCTTGCTGCGACCGTCCAGGTGACGAGAGTAGTTCTCTATACCGCTGCAAAAGCCAAGCTCTTCAATTATTTCAAGATCATACATCGTCCGCTGCTCCAGGCGCTGGGCCTCTACCAGCCGGTTGGCAGCCTTGAACTCGGCCAGCCGCTGCTGCAATTCGTCGCGGATGTCGTTCACGGCCCGGTCCAGGTTCTCTCGGTCCGAAACAAAGTGGCTGCCGGGATAGATGACCGTCTTGCGCAGCCGGTCGCGAACTTCGCCAGTGAGAGGGTCGGTCTCGGCAAGAGAGTCGATCTCGTCACCGAAGAACTCGATGCGCAGCGCCTTCTCGCGGCTATAGGCCGGGATGATCTCCACCACATCGCCGCGCACCCGGAAGGTACCGCGATGAAAGTCGTAGTCGTTGCGCTCATAGTGGATCTCCACCAGCCGCGAAAGCAGAGACTCCATGGTCATGGCCTGCCCCTCCTCCACCGGGATGACCATCTTGGCATAGAAATCGGGCGAACCCAGACCGTAAATGCAGGAGACCGAGGCCACGATGAGCACGTCGCGCCGCGTCAACAGGGCGTGGGTGGCGGCGTGGCGCAGCTTGTCGATGTCGTCGTTGATGGACGAGTCTTTCTCAATGAAGACATCGGAATGAGGAAGGTAGGCTTCCGGCTGATAGTAATCGTAATAGCTGACGAAATACTCCACTGCGTTTTCCGGGAACAATCCCCGGAACTCGCTGTAGAGCTGGGCTGCCAGGGTCTTGTTGGGCGCCAGCACCAGGGCGGGCCGGTCAAGGGTCGCCACCACGTTGGCCATGGTGAAGGTCTTGCCCGTGCCCGTGGCTCCGAGCAGCACCTGATCGCGCACCCCGTCCCGAAGGCCTGTCACGAGCTGGTCTATGGCCCGGGGCTGGTCTCCCATGGGAGTGTATTGGCTGACAAGCTTGAATGGTGGCATCCGCGTCCCGCACCGTGTGCTTGAGAAAAACCGTCAAAAGACGTACTGATGGAGCATACCCCGAAATAACCTGACCGGAGCAGTTCCATGGATATAGACATCATTTCCCCGCAGTCGCCGCCGCCCGTGGCCCAGGCCCATACCCTTTTCATGGTGGTCAAGAGCTTCAAAGGCCGCCGGGACGTATCGGTGCATCTCTTCCGCGGCCGCTGGAGCGAGACGGAAGAGGCCGCCCTCCCCTGGAGCGAACTGCTCGACGGCACTGTCCCCCGGCCCGGCGAGGCGGCCCGGCGGGTGGTCATGGAGGCATTCACCGACGCCGAGCGCGACCGCATTGTAGACTATCTGAAGGCGCAGTATTCCACAAGACTCGCGGCCATCCGTTCAGCGCCCCTGAGCTTTCCGGTTCCGGCCGGGTTGTGCGGACTGTCAGAAGCCCAGCCCGGCAAGAGCGTGGGCTTCATCGAATTCGAAAAGATTCCGAGCTATCTGCTCGACATTCCGCTTCGGGGGTTCTTCGACCTGAGCCAACACCCGCCCATCGTTCAGGAATAGCCAGAACGAAGCCGACGGATTCACCAAAGCTTGTCCAGCACCCAGCGGCCAGGGCGCGTAGGGTTCGACATGGCCTCGCGCAGCAGGGCCAGGAATCGAAAGCGCAGCATCTCCTCGGCCCCGAAACGGAGCATGTGGGCCGTGGTCTGCTGGCAATCGATGAGGGTGAAATCCCACCGGGCCAACTGACGCGCAAGCACGGCAAATGCCGCCTTGGAGGCATCGGGCGCCGCGTGAAACATGGACTCGCCGAAAAAAGCCGACCCAAGGGACACCCCGTACAGACCGCCGACCAACTTTCCGTCACACCAGGTCTCCACACTGTGGGCGTAACCAAGATCGTGCATCGCCACATAGGCATCCACCATCTCGGGCACAAGCCATGTGCCGTGCTGACCGGGCCTGGATACGGCCCCGCAGGCGCGGATGACCGCCTCAAAGGCGGTGTCCATGGTGAAGGCGAAGACGCCGCGATCCAGAACCCTGCGCAGACTGCGCGATAGATGCAGACGCTCCGGCCGCAGCACGAGCCTGGGATCGGTCGACCACCAAAGGATGGGCGAATCCTCGCCATACCAGGGAAAGATGCCGGAGGCATAGGCGGCCAGCAGCCGCTGGGGGCTGAGGTCTCCGCCCACAGCCAGCAGCCCGTCCGGCTCGGCTTCCGCCGGGTCGGGGAAGATGGGTTCCTCGAAGAGCCTGTAGATGGTCATGGGTTCTCAAGCGCCGCAGACGGCATCCGCCGCTCGGCGGAGCGTTCGTATCACCGGGCTACTGCCGCCCCCCCGACCGGCTCATAGGCGAAGGCGAATTCACCAGTCCCATCGCGCCCCGATCCGGACACGGGCTTGAGGGACTTGCCGGTCTTTGCAGGCTTGACGGCCTTGCCCGCCAGGGACACCGTGACCACCCCGCCCTTGGACAACTCGCCAAAAAGCAGCTCGTCGGCGATGACATCCTTGATTTCTGTCTGAATGACACGCCCCATGGGCCGTGCGCCCATGTTCGGGTCGTGTCCCATCTCGGCCAGCCGGGCGCGGGCCTCGGGCGTCAGGGTGATCACCACGCGCCTATCCTGCAACTGGTCGTTGAGTTCCTTGAGGAACTTGTCCACGATCTGCTCCATGATCGGTTGTTCCAGTGACGTAAAGGCCACGATGGAGTCGAGCCGATTGCGGAACTCGGGGCTGAAGAGTCTTTCCAGAGCCTTCATGGCCCCGCCCTTGCGGTCGGAATCCTTGTCGCGCTGGAAGCCGATGGCCCCCTTGGAGAGTTCGCGTGCGCCCGCGTTTGAGGTCATCAGCAGGATGACGTGGCGGAAGTCGGCCTTGCGCCCGTTGTTGTCGGTCAGGGTGGCGTAGTCCATGACCTGGAGCAGGATGTTGAAGACATCCGGGTGCGCCTTCTCGATCTCATCGAAAAGCACCACGCAGTGGGGCTTCTTGCGCACACCCTCGGTGAGCAGGCCGCCCTGGTCGAAGCCCACATAGCCGGGAGGCGCACCGATGAGCCGGGCCACGGCATGTTTTTCCATGTATTCACTCATGTCGAAGCGCAGAAACCCGATGCCGAGCACCTTGGCCAGTTGGCGGGCCAGCTCGGTCTTGCCCACTCCCGTGGGGCCGGTGAGCAGGAAGCTGCCCACGGGACGGCCCATCTGACGCATACCCGCCCTGGAACGCTTGATGGATTTGGCCAGGGCACGAACAGCCTCATCCTGACCGAAGACCACGGATTTGAGGTCGTCCTCAAGGTGCTGGAGCCGTGAGCGGTCGGACACGGTCAGCCTGCGGGCCGGAATTCTGGCCATGCGGGCCACGACCTTTTCGATGTCCGCCACCTTGATACGGTCGCCTTTGCGCGAGCGTGCGGAGAGCTTGTAGAGGGCACCCGCCTCGTCCATGACATCAATGGCCTTGTCCGGCAGATGCCTGTCAGTGATGTAGCGGTCGGACAATTCGGCCGCGGCCTTGAGAGAGAAGTGGGTGTAGCTGACACCGTGAAACTTCTCATAGTGGGACTTGAGCCCCTTGAGGATGGCGATGGTCTCGTCCACGCTCGGCTCGGCGATCTCGATCTTCTGGAACCGGCGCGACAGGGCGCGGTCCTTCTCGAAATGGTTCTTGTATTCCTCGAAAGTGGTGGAACCGATACAACGGATCTCGCCCGACTGGAGCAAGGGCTTGAGAATATTGGAGGCATCCATGCTCCCACCGCTGACCGAGCCCGCACCCACGATGGTGTGGATCTCGTCCACGAAAAGAATGGCTCCCCTGGTTGCCTTGAGCTGGGCAAGGACACTCTTGAGCCGGGCCTCGAAATCGCCGCGATATTTGGTTCCCGCCAGGAGCGAGCCCATGTCCAGGGCATAGACCTCGGACTCAAGGAAATCCCCCGGAACCTGGCCCTCGACGATCATCAGAGCCAGCCCCTCGGCCATGGCCGTCTTGCCGACGCCAGGGTCGCCCACGAAGATAGGATTGTTCTTGCGTCTGCGTGAAAGCACCTGAACCGTACGCTCAAGCTCGGCTGCCCGGCCGATGAGCGGATCAATGAGTCCCTGGGCCGCCCGCTCGGTAAGATTGACCGTGTATTCCTCAAGGGGGCTCTTCTTGTCGCCCCGCTTGCCGTCCGTGGGCTCGGGGCGGACTTCGCGCCGCTCGCCTCCAAGGTTGCCCCACTCCTCGCCCGTGGACATACCGTGAGAAATGAACTCAAGGATGTCCAGGCGCGACACGTCGTGTGTGCGCAGAAAATAGACCGCGTAGGAGTCCTCTTCATCGAACATGGCGGCCAGCACATCCCCCACCTCGACCACGCTCTTTCCCGAGGCTTTTTTCTGCCACACGGCGCGTTGAAGAACACGGCGGACGCCCAGGGTCTGGATAACCTCGGTCTCGGTGTTCGCGGGCAGGGCTTCCATGTTTTCCGCGAAAAACCTTCCCAACTGGTCGCGCAGTCTGTCCATCTCGGCACCGCAGGCCTCAAGAATCTCCTCTCCCTGCTCGCCGGAGGCGATGGCAAAGAGCAGATGCTCCAGGGTCAGGAATTCATGATTGCGCCGCCTGACCTCGTTGACCGCTGCCGTCAATGCGCTTTCGAGTTCCTTGCTCAGCATCGTCATCGCTATTCACCTTCCATGCTGCACTTGAGGGGAAAACCCGCGCTTCTGGCCAGCCTGTGGACCATGTCCACCTTGGTTTCCGCCACTTCGGCGGTATATGTGCCACAAACGCCGAAGCCCTGATTGTGGACGGCCAGCATGATGGCCGTGGCCTGGGCCTCGTTCTTGTGAAACACGCGCACCAGTACCTCCACCACGAAATCCATGGTCGTGTAGTCGTCGTTATGCAAAAGAACCTTGTACTTCCGCGGCTCCCTGACTTCACGCTCGTCACGGAGTCCGGGCGTGGCCTGGTCGCCTGCAAGGGGGTCGCTCATGAGTCGCTCTCCGCCATTCCTCGGTTTTCTTCAAGGTCCAATATAAATTCCTTTGCCCCGCCTGTCGAGGGACGAAACTCATTCTCTGTCGATTTCCGCCAGCAACTTGGCCCTCTCCTCCGACGAAAAGACGAAATTCTCGTCCGACTCCCCGCCATCGTCCCCCTGGCGCTCCAGGTTCAGGGCATGATAGGTGGCCCTGGTCGCGGTTGCCGGATCAAGCCCCAGGGCTTCGGCGCATCGGGGCACCGACATTTCATCGCCTTCTATCTCGACAAAATCGCCAAAGGGAAGGTGGTCCAGGCAGACGGTACAGCCCGCAAAGAGCCATTTCTCCCGCACCTTTTCATAGGCAAAGGCCGCCTCGAAGCCGACAGCCTCAAGAGCCTGACGCATAACCGAAAAATCACCCACCGTGGTCTCCAACTCCTCGAACACCTTGAGCGCCGAAGCCTCTGCCACGGCTGGCGGACGCTTGACCGTGAGCACGGCCTGGCCCTGGCGCAGCCGGAGACGCAACAGCACACCGGACGACCGCAGCGGCCTCCCCGGGCCGTCAAAGACCAGGTTGGACTCGAAGTAACGTCCGCCGCCGGAATCACCCCCGCCAGCGGACAAAGCCCGTCGCAGTGCCACCAGATCAACGTCTGCGTACTTCAGTTCCCGTTCCAAGGGCATTGGCTTTCCCCTCCCCTCCTGTTATGGTCCGCCACGGTGACACCATGCTGATGAAACTCCTGTATCTCTCCCTTGGCGGCGCGGCCGGGACCGTGTCGCGCTACTGGCTCTCCGGCGTCGCCCAGCGGCTGGCAGGCACAGCCTTTCCTCTTGGCACCTTCGCAGTCAACATGATCGGCTGCCTGTTTTTCGGAGCCGTCTGGGGCTATCTTGAAAACCGCCTGCTGCCCGGAAGCCATGTACGCATTCTCGCCCTGACGGGCTTCATGGGCGCGTTCACCACCTTTTCCACCTACATGTTCGAGACCGCCGAGCTGGTCAAGATCGGCCAGTACGCCATGGCCCTGCTCAACGTGGTTGGCCAGAGCGTGGCCGGACTGGCCCTGGTGCTTGCAGGCATCGCATTGGGACGACTGCTCTAGAGCCAAAGGAGAACACCATGCAACTGCTGGAACAGGCCGAACGCATCCGCATCTACATCGGCGAGGACGACACGCATCAGGGACGGTCGCTGGCCGAGGTCATCGTGGAACGCGCAAGGGCCATGGGACTGGCCGGGGCCACGGTTTTTCGCGGCTTGAGCGGTTTTGGGGCCAACAGCCGCATCCACACGGCCAGGATACTGCGTCTTTCCGAGGACCTGCCCGTGGTGGTGGAGATCGTCGATCACCCGGATCGACTGGCCCCGCTCATGGACGCTCTGGACACCATAATGAGCGAGGGGATGATCACCACTGAACCCGTCCGGGTGGTGGCCTATCGTCACAGCGCCAAGGTGGATCGGCAAGGCTAACCGCAGACGCGAACTATCTCGGCCGCAATGCCCTGCAAGGGCAGCACCTTGTGAACCCCTCCGAGCTTGATGGCTTCCTGGGGCATACCGAACACCACGCAGGTGGCCTCATTCTGGGCGATGGTGAACGCTCCGGCGTCGTAAAGCTCCTTCATGCCCTTGGCACCGTCGTCGCCCATGCCGGTCATGATGGCGGCCACAACATTGGCCCCGCCGTATTGTGCGCCGGATCGAAACAGCACGTCCACCGAAGGCCGGTGACGCGAGACAAGCGGCCCGGATTTCACCTCCACATAATATCTGGCCCCGCTGCGCTTGAGCAGCATGTGCATGTTGCCCGGCGCGATGAGAGCCTGACCGCGCAGCATGGGATCGCCGTCCGCTGCCTCCTTGACCGTGATGGGGCAGATGGCATTCAGCCGCTTGGCAAAGGCGGCAGTGAAGTGCTCGGGCATGTGCTGGACGATGGCGATGGGCGGACACCCCAGAGGCTGGGACTCAAGAAAGACGCGAAGCGCCTCGGTGCCCCCGGTGGACGCACCCACAAGGCAGATTTTTTCGGTGGTGGTCAGGGCTTGCGGTCGTGTCATGGGCAATACTGCATCGGCATTGAGCTTGGGGCTGATCTTGATGGGATGGGCCTCTGCCTTGAACTTCCTTGGCCGGGCAATAGCTGCGGCCTTGACCTTATCGATAAGCAAAATACTCGATTCTTCAAGGAACTTCTTGGTCCCCACCCTTGGCTTGGTAATAATCTCCACCGCGCCGTATTCCAGGGCCTTGAGCGCATTGCTCGTCCCCTGCTCTGCCACCGAGGAACAGATGACCACCGGAATGGGATGCTGCTTCATGAGCTTTTGCAGGAAAGTCAACCCGTCCATGCGCGGCATCTCGATATCCAGAGTGATGACATCGGGCACCTCGTTCTTGAGACGCTGCGCCGCTACATAGGGATCAACGGCCGTCCCTATAACCTCGATCCCCGGATCCGAGGAAAGGATGTCCTCCAGGGTCTTGCGGACCACGGCGGAGTCATCAACGATAAGAACACGAATCTTCTTTGCCATGCGCACACCCCCCAGGAATGACTGCCGCCCCTCAGTCGGACTCGGCAATGATCCGCCGGACCAGACTCGGAATGTCCAGGATGAGCGCAATGGAGCCGTCCCCCTTGATGGTGGCCCCCGAGATGCCCTCAACATCCTTATAGACGCGGCTTAAGCTCTTGATGACTGTCTGATGCTCGCCGATGACCGTGTCCACCACGATCCCCACTCGGCTCCCTTCCACGCCGGTGATGACGATCTGCTCTATGGGCGGGCTCTCTCCGTCCACGGCGAACCACTCACGCAGATGGATATAAGGTACTATTTCACCGCGCAGGTGCAGGATGCGCTGCCTGGAATTTTCATCCATGTCGCTGGCGGACAGCTCCACGCACTCCTCCACCAGGGAAAGCGGAATGACGTAATATTCGTCGCTGACCCGCACCTGGAGTCCGTCGATGATGGCCAGGGTCAGGGGCAAACGAATGGTAATGGATGTCCCCTTGCCCAGGGTGGAGTCGATGTCGATGGCGCCACGCAGGGAATCAATGGCCCGTTTGACCACATCCATTCCCACCCCCCGTCCCGAGACGTTGGTGATCGCCTTGGCCGTCGAGAACCCGGGCTCGAAGATAAGCTTGAGCAGATCCTTCTTGGACAGTTCGGCATCGGCCGCGATGAGCCCCCGCTCAATGCCCTTTTCCCTGAGAACCGTGGGGTCCATGCCCCTGCCGTCGTCATTGATGCGGATGAGCACCTCGCCGCCGGAGTGTTCGGCCGAGAGGTGGATGGTCCCGTGAGGCGGCTTGCCGTGCATCCGGCGTTCCTCGGGTGGCTCCAGGCCGTGGTCTATGCTGTTTCTCAACAGATGAACCAAAGGATCGCCCAGTCGTTCGATGACGGTCTTGTCCAGTTCGGTGTCCGCCCCCACGGTGGTCAAAACGATTTCCTTGCCCAGATTGGCCGAGAGGTCACGTACCAGACGGCGGAACTTGCTGAACGAGGTGCCGATGGGCAGCATGCGGATGCCCAAGGTGGAATCACGCAACTCGTCGCTTAGACGTTCCAGTTCCTCGGCCAGAGCGGTCATGACAGGGTCGCTGCGTTCACTGACCACCTGGGTGATCTGGGCCTGGACAATAACCAACTCGCCCACAAGGTCCACCAGATAGTCCAGCTTGTCAGCCGCCACTCTGATGCTGGAGAGGGCTTCCTGCTGCTTGCGGCTGGCATCAAGCTCCTTGGCCTCAGCCTGCCGCCGCACGGCCATCTCAACCTTCTCGGGAGGCACCTTGCCTTCCTCGGCCAGAATCTGACCCAGGGGCTTCTGCTTCTTGAGGGCCTCCTGAATGTCCGCCTCGGTCACATCGCCGCACTTGACAAGAATCTCCCCGAGCCTGGGCGGCCCGGCGTCCTCGTCCTCGCACACGGCGTCGTCCGCCATGCCGTCGACCGGCTTCAGTACGGCGCAAGGAGCCTCGGGAGCGCCCGTAACCGGCACAGGGGCACCCTGCTCGTCCAGAATTTCCACATCAAGGTCCGCATCCGCGAAAAAGAATATATCGCGCACACTGTCGGCGTCGATATCTGTGGTCAACCCAAGCTCCCATCCGCCAAACACGGTCTCCACTGGCCGCCCGAGGATGCGGAACTCCCCCACCCCGGCAAGCTCCAGAAAGAGCGACTCCAATCGGGTCTCGTCCGGCTCCTCGCCCGTGCGGGGCGTCAGACCGATGCGATACAGGCGGCGACCCTGTGAAGAAACCGACTCGGCAGCGGTCACCCCGGCCTCTTCGGTCCCCGCAGGCGTCTGCTCCCCGACTTCCGGCGATGCGGGCTCGCCCGAAGCCAGTTCCTTGAGGCCATCGAGAATGGCCCGGTGCTCTGCGGGGTCCACCTCCTCCCCTTCGGCCGCGCCAAGCATGCGCTTGATGTGGTCGCGAGAGCGCAAGGCCAAGCCGCACAGCTCAGGGGTCACCTCAAGGGCATTGTTGCGAACCATGTCAAAGGCGGACTCCACCTCATGGGTGAAAGCTGCGATCTCCTCGAACCCGAACATGGACCCGGATCCCTTGATGGTATGCAGGGCACGGAATATCTGATTGACCGTGTCCATATCGTCCGGGGACTCCTCAAGTTCGAGCAGCGCTCCCTCCAGTTCACCCAAAAGGTCGTAGGCCTCTTCCTTGAATATCTGCCTGTTGAGATCATCGGACATACGTCTCGCTCCTCAAGAATCGTCGCTGTACACTCATCCGAGGCAAAAGCGCCGGACCGATGCGCCCACCCCTGCTTGCAGTATCACAGGAAGCATTGACCAAAGCCCATTATAAAATGCGTTCGCCACGAAATTCTGGCGTCTTATCCCTTGCTCTGAAAGACGATTTCGGCCCGGGCCGAAGTCTCGTCAAAGGGTTTGACCCTGACTGTGACCTTCTCCCCCTTGAACTCGGCCGCCCCAAGCAGGATGCCCTCGAAATAGTCGAACAGCCCCCGGCTCGACTTGTAGTTCATAAACAATTCCTCCCCCTTGTCTTCATATGTGAACACGGGAGGCTTGATGCCCGGCTGGTCCTTGGTCAATTGGGCATGGATGTCATTCATGCGCAGATAGAATTCCTTGAGGGACTCCTTCTTGAAATGGCGCGGGTACATCTCATGAAACCGCTTGATGGAATACTTACCGAACTCAATGAAGAAATCGCGCACGGTAATGGCTGCTGCGGCGGCGGCGGTTTCGGCCATCTGAAGCAACGCCTGATCGGGGTAGCTCTCTGTTGGCAGGAACACCGGATTGCCCATCTCCTTTTGCACAGCGTCATAAACCTTGTCGCCGTATTTCTTGCGGACAAAAGCCTGGGCGAGCTTGGGCAGCACCCCTTTCATTCGTCCCTGGGACTCGCGCAACCGGGACCCGCCGCCTCCATCGCGAAATTCATTGGACACCTCAAGCAGCTCCTGGGCCAGACCGGCCAGCTCGCGAGTGGCGCTCGCGGCCTGTCCGGCGGCCTCGTCAGCCTCGCCCGCTATCTCGGCAATGTCCTCAATGCTGCGGCCGATGTCCTCGGCTGCGGATGACTGCTGCTCTGCGGCCGTGGCAATCTGGGTCACGCGGCCGACCATGTCGCCGATGCTTCCCATGATGTGTTGCAGGGCTTCGCCTGCCTGATTGGAGAGACTGGTACTCTCGGCCACCCGTTGCTCGGTCCGGCGCATGGCCTCGGTGGCATGACGGGAACGGGACTGGATAGTGCCGATGGCCTCCTCCACCTCCTTGGTGGCTGCCATGGTTTTTTCGGCCAGCTTTCGCACCTCGTCGGCCACCACGGCGAATCCACGACCCGCCTCGCCCGCTCGCGCCGCCTCAATGGCCGCATTGAGTGCCAGAAGGTTGGTCTGATCCGCGATATCGTTGATCACGCTGATGATGCGGCCGATCTCTCCGGCCTGGGCGTCGAGTTCGCCGATCTCGTGACCGAGCTGGCCGGCGGCCTCGGACACTTCATTGATCGCCTCCACGGCCCTGGAGACCATGGACGCCCCTTCGGTGGCCGACTCCTGGGCCTTTCCCGCCGCATCGCTGGTAGCGCTGGCGTTTCTGGCCACTTCAATGACCGTTGCCGTCATCTCCTCCATGGCCGTGGCCACGGAGGAAGTTTGATTGCGCTGCTTTTGCGCACCCTGGGCCTGTTCATCGGCAGCGGCCGAAAGCAGTTCCGTGGCCGAGGCCACATGCTCTGCCAGGGTACTGATCTGCTGACCCGCCTGTGCCATGCGTTCGCGCTGGCGCTCCACCTCGCGCCTCTGCTCGACCACCTCGGCCAGGTCCACAAAGGAAGTCACCGCACCCGTCAATTTCCCGGCCTCATCGTGCAGCGGCGAGACAAAGCACTTAAGGATCGCCCGACGGCCATCCCACAAAGAGACCTCGGCATCCTCGGCCACAGACTTGGCAGAACGCAGCGCCTTTTCGGTCAGAGAATCGCCCTTGCCGTAAACGGCCTGTCCCACCGGAAACCCGACCACCTGAGCGGACGGCTTGCCGAGCATGTCGAGCAACGCCTTGTTCACCAGCAGGATTCGCCCCTCGCGATTGCACAGAAACGCCGGATTCCCCAGCGCCTTGAGAGCGGTCTCAAGCAGCCCCTTCTCGCCACGCAATGCCCCCAAGGCTTCTCCAAGTCCGGCAAGCACAGGCAGAACCGCGCCATCCTCGTCGCCCACCGTCAGAGACTCGACCGCCTCTTGCAGCCGATTATTGTCCCTGACCACGAGCCAGACAGCCACAGCCGAGAGAAGCATGATTAACGCCGCGGCGCCGCCAAAGGCGGCCCAGCCGCCCACAAGGGCGGCACCGGCAAAACATGCGATGGCCGCACATCCCAAAAGAACAATGATGCTGCGTGGACCGATAGACATGAACGTCACTCCGTTTGTCAGGCGCATTCAAAGCGCGGGATCAGGTTCACAAATATCATGGATTACCGCGAATTAGTACGCTCTATCCAAAGAAAAGGCAATTGTATGGATGAGAAAACGGTAAAATGACGCAAAGAAGACCAGGGGATCAACCCAGGGTCTTCTTGCGCAGCAGCCGGATGGCCCGACGCTGGCGATAGCGTCTGATGATGAAAAGGGACAGGAAATAGGTGGCCACAGTAGCGGGAATCCCTACCGCCAGCCCCCCGGCGAACATGACCAGAAACAGGTCCCAGCCTGCGCTGATGAGCTGCTCCATCTCCAGCTTGGAAGCGTCGAAGGTCACGCCTTCAACCCCGGTGACAGCCCGGCCCACCTTGAAAAGAAAATAGTAAAACGGGACCATGGTAGCCGCGTTGGAATAACAGGTGGCCAGCCACGCGGCCAGCTTGTTGACCCGAAAGGCAAAAGCCAGGGCCACTACCACCACCGATTGAAAGGGCATGATGGGCATGGCCCCGATGAACATGCCAAGGGCCATAGCCGCCGCAAGATTGCGCGGCGAGGAATTCTGACGCATCAGGCGCAGGTACCACAATCGGCTCCAGCGCTTGGCCCCGGTCCACCAGTCGGCCTTGCGCTGTCGAAGCGGTATCCTGTCTCGACGCGGTGCGTTCAAGACCTACTCCAGCACATCGAACCGTGAGAAGGTCATGACGAATCCAGCCCGGCCCTGCGTGGCGGAGCGCAGATCCGTGGAAAAACCGAAAAGCCGACCCAGCGGAGCCAAGCCCTGGACAATCTTCTGCCCGGTTCTGTCGAACATGTTTTCGATCTTGGCCCCCTTGGAGCCGAGCAGACCGGCCACGTCGCCCACAAACTCCTCGGGTACGGATATCTCGATCCACATGATGGGTTCCAGCAACCTGGGAGCGGCCGCAGCCAGCGCCTCCTTGAGGGCCATCATGGCGGCCATGCGGTAGCCAACGGGACTGGACTCGCCATCCTTGCGTCCAAGGGCGAGCACACGCACCCGCACATCCTGGACCGGGTACCCCCGGACAACACCACTTTGCAGACAGTCCGCCACCCCCTCCTCCACAGCCGCGAGCCAGGGAGCGGGCCACTGGTCGGGATCGACCTCAAAGGAGATGTCTCGCCCCGCCCCTCGGTCCAGGGGTTCGACGGCCAGGGAGACCTCGCCAAAATGCGTCTCCTCGGCCAGTTCCCGCCGAAATTGAGCTTCGCCCCGCCCCCGGGCCGCCACGGTCTCCTGATAGACCACCTGGGGCTTGCCCGCACGCGGGTCGAGCCGATACTCGCGCCGCAGCCGCTCCAGAACAACTTCAAGATGCAGCTCGCCCATGCCCGAAAGAATGATCTGCCCCGTTTCCTCGTCATGCCTGAGATCCAAGGTGGGGTCTTCGAGCAGGTATTTCTCCAACACCTCGTCAAGCTTGTCGCCCTCTTCGGAATTACGCGGCTCAATGGCCAAAGAGATGACCGGCTTGTAGTTGCCTATCTGCTCAAGGAGGATCGGGGCCTGACGAAGACACAGGGTATCGCCTGTGCGGGCGAACTTCATACCCGCCGCAGCCACCATGTCGCCGGCAAAGGCGGTGTCGATCTTTTCCCTGCGGCCCGCATGCAGACGAAAAAGTCTCGCCACCCGCTCATCCTCTCCCTGAGTGATGTTCCAGACCGTGTCGCCCGCAGCCAACTGGCCGGAATACAGACGCATCATGGCCAGTTTGCGGCCGGAATCCATGGCCACCTTGAAGACCAGGGCCGATAGCGGCTCCCTGGCGGAAACCGGATAGGATTTCCGGCTGCCGGTTTCGGGGTCAACGCCGGTGGCCGGAGGCACGTCCAAAGGGCTCGGCAGATACTCGCAAATGGCGTCCATCACTGGCTGGATGCCGATATTGCGCAGCGCCGAACCAACCAGCACGGGCACGATGGACCTAGCCAGAGTGGCTCGGCGCAGGGCGGCGCGGATACGCACCGGGTCCGGCTGCGCCCCCGAAAGATAGAGTTCGAGAATTTCCTCGTCCTCTTCGGCGGCGGCCTCGATGACCCTCTCGCGCCAAGGGGCGATGCGGTCACGCTCCGCATCGGTGAGGTCGGTACATGTAAATTCAAGACCGCTCGACGCCTGATCAAAGCGCAGCTTTTGCATCCCCACCAGATCAAAGACTCCCGCAAACTCAGTACCCTCGCCGTCGGGATATTGCACGGGCAGAGGATTGGTGCGCAACTTGGTCCGAATGGATTCCACCACGGCCGCAAAATCGGCCCCGGGCCGGTCCATCTTGTTGACAAAGGCGAGCTTGGGCACATGGTAAGACTCGCTCTGGCGCCACACCGTCTCGGACTGGGGCTGGACCCCGCTGACCCCGCAGAACACCCCCACCGCGCCGTCGAGCACACGAAGAGAGCGTTCCACCTCAATGGTGAAATCCACATGGCCCGGGGTGTCGATGATGTTGATCATGCACGGCCCCCACTGGCAGGAAGTCACAGCCGAGGTGATGGTGATGCCGCGTTCCTGTTCTTCAGGCATGTAGTCCATGGTGGCCGTTCCCTCATGGACTTCGCCAAGCCTGTGTATCTTGCCTGAATAATACAAGATACGCTCTGTCAGCGTGGTTTTCCCCGCGTCGATGTGGGCGATGATGCCTATATTGCGCAGGGCGGCAAGCATCTTTGCCGAGGGGGCATTGGTCTTGCTCACGTTACTCTCCGGCGGTCCAGGCGACCGACTGGTATTGGAAATGTTCCGGGTGCAGGTCGGGCCAGATCCAGCACCCCTCCTGCCCCGGCCCAAAGACGATCCTTGCCCGGCCCAGCGTCTGTTCAGCGCGGTCGGCCGGGACGTAGGCCACCTCCATGATGGCGTCCAAAAAGTTGTCGAACCCATCGCCCTCGTAGGAAAAATTCTCGGCAGGCAGCTCCGGCTCGACCCCGAAGACACTGAAGACGATATCTGGATGAATGAACGCCAGGGCCTCAAGGTCAAAGGTGTCGGCCTCCTCCATCCAGATGGCGGCGGCTCGGGTGTAACGCGGCCGCCAAAACGAAATGCGCGACGCGGCCTGCAATTCGTTGGTTTTGATGACCGCAGCCCGGGGGCCGAGCACAGCCACGGCGCCGGAGCGATTGGTCTCGCGCAGCTCGCCGAACAACCGTCTGGCCTGCAGCTCGGACATGTCCACCACCAGCTCCTGCCCGGCCAGCTCGAGCCCAGTCAGGATAGCCTTGCGCCACGGGGTCCCGCTGCTCACCCGGACGGCAAGGACATTGCCAACCCCTACCGCGATGGCAGGAATCAGCGCAGCCAACAGGCGCGACGGGGATAACAGGCTGCCATCAAAGAGCACCACGGCAAAATCCACGGCCTCGGCCACCTGGCGGGAATCGAATCCAGAACGCCAGCGCAGGGCCATCGTTGTGCGCGTGGCCTTGCGCGGGCCATACCAATCGTGCAGCCGGGCGATGCCGGTCTTCATCCACGCCCTGTTACGGTTGGAAATGTCGGTATAGGCACGAGCAAACAGCTCGTCGTCCGGGACAAGGTCGCCAACCCAGTCGGGAAAGGAAAAGGATGGATTTCGCATACGCCGGATGCGGCCTGGGGCCTCGCGATTAACCTGTTACAACCACTTCTTGAGCCAGCGAAGCCAACTGCCCTGAACACGCTGGCGCTCCTCCTCGGAGAGGGTCTTCTGATACTCGAAATAGGAATATTCCGCCCTGCCCCGCGAATAATCTCGCAGGTCCGACACGTCAGGAAAGTTCTCAACCACATACTGATAGCGATGCCAGGCCGGGCCGTACTGCCCGGTACGCCAGAAGAAATCGGCCACATAGACCTCATGTTCCGCCAGGATGCGACGGCCTCGAACAATCATGTCCGCTGCGACCTGGGAGTACTCCGAATCCGGGTAGCGTTCCTGGAGCCGGTAAAAGTACTCAAGCCCTTCCTTGATGTTGTCCTGCCTTGTGTCAATGGACCTGAAAAGATTGAAGTTGGCACTGCCTATCTGGAAAAGAACATAGGGAATGGATTCGTGGCTCGGATGCAGGGCCTCAAATTCCTTATAGGCGTCCAGGGCAAGCAGGTATTCCGCATCAAGATAGTAGGCATCGCCAAGGCCAAGCTCCGCTTTCAAGGCATAGGGACTGAACGGGAACCGATCCTTGAGCAGGGAGAAGTATTTCTGCGCGTTATCATACTCCTTGGCGGCCATGGCGTCCACGCCCGCCTCGTAAAGTTCCTGGGCAGTATCCTGGGGCGGCGGCAGGAAATACATGTCGATCAGAGCGCATCCTGACACCAGCCAAAGAAAAAGAAAGGACGCAATGAAACGGGACGACCGCATGGTGGCTCCTACTGGCCCAGCTGTTCGAGATAGGAGAAGGCGGCGGTGGCGGCGGTGGCGCCGTCGCCCACGGCCGAGGCCACCTGACGGCACATCTTGGAGCGGATGTCGCCCGCCGCGAAGACTCCGGGAATGTTGGTGCGCATCTCCACATCGGTAATGACGCCGTTGCGGTCTTTGGTCACCGTTTCGGGCACAAAATCCATGATCGGCTCGAACCCGACGAAGATGAAGGCGCCGTCCACGACCAACTGCTTCCGCTCTCCGGTGTTCAGGTCATGCAGAGCAAGAGATTCAAGGGAACTGTGCCCCACTATTTCCTCGACCACCGTGCTGCGCAGCACCTCGATTTTTTCATGGCTGAAGCACTTTTCCTGATAACAGAGCAGACCCCGAAAATCCTCACGCCGATGGATGAGGTAGATCTTGTTCACCAAACGGGCCAAATACAGGGCCTCCTCAAGGGCGGAGTTGCCCCCGCCGATGACGGCCACATCGCGCTCGCGAAAGAAGTTGCCGTCGCACAGGGCGCAATAGGACACTCCGCGCCCCACCAGCCGGTCCTCACCGGGCACGCCGAGCTTGCGGTAGCGAGATCCGGTGGCGAGGATGATGGCCCGGGCCTGAATGTCCTCATCGCCCACCTTGATGGTATGGACAGGGGTTCCGAACTCGATGCCCCTGACCTCGTCGTTGATCCGCTCAAGTGGATAGCTCTCCAGATGGGCGGCAAACCTGTCGGCCAATTCCCACCCTTGGAGTCCCGAGGGAAAACCTGGATAATTCTCGATCTCCGAGGTCATGAGTACCTGTCCCCCAGGGGAGAGCTTCTCCACCATGGCGGTCTTCACGCCCGAGCGCAAGAGGTACAGGGCAGCCGTCATCCCTGCCGGGCCGCCCCCTATGACGACGGCGTCATATACCTTCATCTGCTATAACGCCTTCTTCGCAATCATTTCCTTGATGCTGCTCTTGGAAACCGCTCCGGTGCTCTGGTCCACCACCTCACCGTCCTTGAAAAGGATCAAGGTGGGGATGGCCCGGATGCCGTACTTGCCGGGAGTGGCAGAATTCTCGTCCACGTTCATCTTGGCGATCTTGACCTGGCCCGCATATTCCTCGGCCAGCTCGTCGATGACAGGGCCCATGGCCCGGCAGGGCCCGCACCAAGGGGCCCAGAAGTCGATGAGGACAGGGACATCGCTCTGCAGAACTTCCTGCTCGAAATTACCGTCGGTGATCTGATTGGCCATGGAATTCTCCTTTTGCGCCGTCTCCCACCCCTGCATCGTTTACGATTCGAGATCCATTTCCGGGAATTGTCCCGGTGACGGGCTCAAGGCCGGGGATGCTGGCCGGGGACGGCTCGGGTTCAAGGTATTTTTCTAAAATAGGTTTCCGGATGCCCCGCTGTCAAGGCGCAGCAGATTATTTCCACTCCATGGTCCGCTTGTCGCCGCAGACGGACCAGTCCTCGGGGATTGCCCTGCCCCGGGGCACCGCCTCCAGGTCAAGGCCGTGACGATACCCGGCCCGGAACAGAAGCCACCCGGCATAGGCGATCATGGCCGCGTTGTCTGTGCACAGCGAAAGGGAGGGCAGGGTCAGTGCCACCCCGGCCGAATCAGCCACCTGGGCCATGGTCCGACGCACCGCCGAGTTGGCGGCCACGCCCCCGGCCACGATCAGGCTGCACACCCCTTGCGTCCGTTCCA
Organism: Pseudodesulfovibrio alkaliphilus; assembly: GCF_009729555.1. Classification (NCBI taxonomy): domain Bacteria; kingdom Pseudomonadati; phylum Thermodesulfobacteriota; class Desulfovibrionia; order Desulfovibrionales; family Desulfovibrionaceae; genus Pseudodesulfovibrio; species Pseudodesulfovibrio alkaliphilus. Next base: position 23,331 of record NZ_WODC01000008.1, on the reverse strand, counting down.
AGGCGCGTTCCACTTTGATCTTCAATGTCTGGGCCACGCTCCAGTTGAAGGAGGCGCAAATTCTGGCGAGCTCCTGCCTGCGCACACCGGAGATTCCGGCCAGGCCCTCTGCCCCGGCCATTTTGTCAAGTACCACCTCAGGGTGAGCAGCCACATGATTGGCCACAGCCGTCTTCAGGCCGCTGAAGCTGAAATCCAGGTTGTCGTTATCCACATAGGGCCGCGGAAAAAGCGCGGTGTCCGGCTCGGCTTCGCTGGCAAGCATATCAATGAAACGGCCACCTGGATAGGCAATGTTAAGGAGCTTGGCCACCTTGTCGAAGGCTTCCCCGGCAGCGTCGTCCAGGGTGCGCCCCAGCAGCTCGAAGTCGGTGGCCGAACGCAGGAGATAAATATGGGTATGTCCACCCGAGACGAGCAGACCCAGAGCCGGGAAGCGCAACGCCCCATCGAGCCCCGGAGCCAGCAGGTGGGCCATGAGATGATTGACGCCAACAAGAGGCGCCCCGGTGGCCAGACACAGCCCCTTGGAAAAACTCAACCCCACCAGCAGACTGCCGAGCAGCCCCGGTCCACGGGCAACGGCCACGCCGTCAAGGTCGGCAGGGGTCAACCCCGTATCGGTCATCAACTCGTCAAACAAACGCGGCAACACGCGCAAATGCTCCCGCGAGGCGATCTCGGGCACCACGCCGCCAAAGAGCGCATGAACATCAATCTGCGTGGCCAGGCGTTCCCCGACCAGTCGCCCGTCCTCGACCAGGGCCACGGCGGTCTCGTCGCAGGAAGTCTCGATTCCGAGAATGCGCATCAGCGGCTTTTCTTTCTGCGCTCGGCGTTGAAGATTTCCTGCACCACTCTGACATCGTTGAGGGAACCACAAAAAAACGGAATGCGCTGGTGCAGATGGTCCGGTTCGATATCGAGGATACGGGTGGAACCATTGGTGGCCAACCCGCCCGCCTGCTCAACAATGAAGGCCATGGGGTTGCATTCACACGTCAGGCGCAGTTTGCCGCTGGGCTTCTTGGGATCTCGCAGATCTGCAGGATACATGAATATACCGCCATAGAGCAGGTTGCGGTGGATGTCCGCCACCAGAGAGCCGATATAACGGCCGCTGTATGGCTTGCGCAAGGCATTCTTGGGCGACTTGAAGTAGTCTAAAGCCTTCTTCGTGTCGCGATCCCAGTACCGCTCATACCCCTCGTTGACAGAATATATCTTGCCCTGCTCAGGAATGCGTATATTCGGATGCGAGAGCAAAAACTCGCCCACGCTCGGGTCCAGGGTAAACCCGTGGACTCCGTCGCCCGAGGTGAACACAAGCATGGTGGACGAACCGTAAAGGATGTACCCCGCCGCCACCTGCTCATTGCCCTTTTGCAACACATCGCTGGACATAAGCGGCCCCTGCGGGTCGCTTTTTCGTTTGTAGATGGAGAAAATAGTGCCGATGTTGACGTTGACATCAATGTTGGATGAGCCGTCCAGGGGGTCGAAAATGATGATATAGTCGCCGCGAGGCAGGGACTCCGGTACCTCAATGATGTCCGCGTTCTCCTCGGAGGCCATGGCGCAGAGCACACCGGAACGGGCCAGCCGGTGGATCAGGATGCGGTTGGCATAATCGTCAAGCTTCTTGACCTCCTCACCCTGGATATTCACATCGCCCGTGAAGCCGAGGATGTCCACCAGCCCGGCCTTGGTCACCGCACGGGTGATGATCTTGGCCGAAAGGACCAGCTCGTTGAACAGCCGGGTAAACTGCCCCGTGGCCCCGGGAATCAACTTCTGGTGCAGTAGAATGTGCTCCGTCACCGTGACCTGCTGCGGCATCGTCACTTCCTTTGACCTCGGATTCATGTAGTCGCTTCCCCAGGCGCTCATGCTAGAAGAACCACCAGGATTTTCTCGAAGCCTTGGGATCGACGCTTTCGGTGGCGTAGACGTAGCAATTGTCGCCGATGTAACGGACAAGCCAAGTGTAGTTCTTGTCACCAACCTCCACCTGCCCTTCCACCTCCTTCCTGAGGATGTCCTCCCACGGCAGAGCAAGCAGGGCCTCCTCGTCCGCAATGGCACCGCGGGACCACACTCCGCCGCCGGGGTGGATGATCACCAGTTCCTCGGGCGAGGGACTGAGACCAAGCAAGGTCCGGGGGTCGAATCCCACTGCTACCAGTCCACGGAACTCAACATCCTTGAAATAGGGCCTTCCGATATACAGTTCCGGTCCCAGATCGGAATAGTCCACAACGGTCAAAAGGGTAATGTCGCGCCAGACCGCCTCAAAGACGAGAGGATTCTCGATCTTCTTCACCGGCACCTCGGGCTGCATGAAGATGATGGTCCCCTCGTCATCGGTGACCAAAACGCGGTGGACCCATGGGAACCGGGCCAGCAGCAAGTCCATCCAATCCACGTCCGGGATGGTGTCGGTATTGTTGACGAACCGGCCAAGGGAGGTCAGTGGACCGTCCACCGGAGTAAACAGCCGGGCCAGCTTCTCCTGATTGGGATTGCTGAACTGGTAGCTGTCTGTGTCGATCTGCGGCGGCGGGTCGATATAGTCCTTGGTGGTCTCCCAGGATTTCTTGACATACTTTGTCGTCGATCTCCACATGGAACAACCGGACAGGCCGAGAGCCAGAACCAAAAGCACTGTTACGCTGGTATACTTCATCTATTACCGATTGAGCCACACGACGAGACGCACTACCGCACGGCAACGCCCATGGCGCGGTCAGGGGTTATCAGCTCTGAGCCCGGGCCTCGAAACGCGCAGCCAGGGTTTCAAGGGTGCTGATGAGACGGTTTTTTGCATGGACGCCAAAGACATCCTCGCGTCTGCCCGGTTCCGGGGCCTCGGCCAGCCGCGCCTCCAATTCGGTGATGCGGGCGGCAAGCTCGCTGCGCCGATCGTCCGAAACGGATGAATGCAGCAATTCGCGGTAGATTTCAAGGGCACCAGCCGTATCGCCCTGCGAGGCGAGCAGGTCGGCCATGGTTTTTGTACGGAACGAGCCCATACCGGGTCGGGCCGATGCGCCTCGATCACGCCTTCCAGGCTCGGCTGCTGCGCGGGGCAGATAGGACGGCGGCGGGCAGTCGGAGGGAGGGGGCAACGGTGCACCCACCAGCCTGTCGGCCAGGGTGCTGATACCTTCGAAGACCACATCCGTCCACTTGATGGTGTCCCCGGTAAGATTGGACGAAACGAGCATCAAAAATACGGCCAGATCCCGCTGCTCCGGAGGAAGACTCCTGGCCCAGCCCCGCCAGAAGGCCGGATAGTCGCGCAGGGAACTGGTCACGCGCTCAAGTTGATCGTGGACCTCTTCCTCGCGCCCCAGTTCGGTCAAAAGCTCTACCAGGAGCATCCGCGCCTCAAGGTAGTCGGGATGCCTGTCCAGGCCGCGCTTGAGGGTGATGATGGCATCTTCGGGATTACCGTTTTCCACAAACAGCTTGGCCAGGGCGAAAAAGATTCTCGACCCTGGCTCAAGAGAGAGAACTTCCTGATACCACTCAATTTTCTTGTTCATGGGCTGCATCTCCCGGCTGTTTGGCGGTTTCGTCAGGAAAGATGTAAAGGATTTCGTCGCGTTTGACAAAGTTCATACGCTCGCGGATGACTTTCTCCTGATATGTCGGGTCCGACTTCAACCGACGGATCTCCTGGCTCAAGTTCAGACTCCGCCTGTCCACCGCCTCAATGCGCCCCTGGAGCAACTCGTATCGACCCTTCAGTTCCAGGTAGGCGAAAACGCCCTGATCGCTCCAGATCAGCCTGAACAGCAGAAACAGATTGATGAAGAGCAGCAGTGCGACAATAATAATACGCCCGTGCATAGCCCTACTGAAGCCTGCGCCCCTGCTTGGACATCGCGCCCATCCGGGTCAGCGGCCCCTGCAACTCCCTAAGAAAGTTGGCCGTCGCGCTCTCGATACGCACCACATCCTCCTCGCTCAAGTCCACCTTGTCGATTTTTTCGAGAAAGGCCTTGAGCACGGTGAATTCGTCGAGCAGGGAGTTTCCGTGCTCCAGCTTTTCAAGCTGGGGCTCCAGGTCCAGAATGGTCTGGAGGCAGTTCGTGATCCGAACAAGATGATTCACGGAATTGCGGTCGGTCATTGCGGCCATCGTCTCGCTGTTCAATTCTCTGCAGTTTTTAACCACTTTTTATAGAAATTGTACAGATAATTCCCGCCGGAAAAAACCGTGAGCGCCAGGGCCGCCCAGAGCAGCGCATGGCCCACGGGGCGGGGATCAAAACCAAGCAGGGGGTAATGAAATATCAAAAAGCCCGTGGCCAGGGTCTGGAGCAGGGTCTTGGCCTTGCCAAGCGTGTCTGCCGCGACCACCTCGCCCATTTCTGCAGCCACGGCACGCATGCCGGTCACAGCCAGCTCGCGACCAATGATAATGATCACCATCCATGCGGGAACGCGCCACTCCGGGCCAAGACGAACCAGCATGATCAACACCGAGCAGATAAGCAGCTTGTCGGCCAAAGGGTCGAGAAATTTGCCCAGGTTGGTGATGATATTCTGCTCCCGGGCGATCTTGCCGTCAAAATAGTCGGTGACCGAGGCAACGACAAACACCGCAAAGGCACCATAAGCCCCGAGCCTAAACCCGAACCACATCTCGAAATACAGCAGCAGAACCACCACCGGAGCGGCAAGAATCCTGGCCATGGTCAGGCAGTTGGGCAGGTTGAAAATATCCTTTCTCATCGCACCACCTAGGTGTTGGTCGAGGCGGCTTCGAGACTCTTCTGGGCCGCTTCGGCGATGGTGTCGGCCAGTTGGATGAAGGCACGTTTGGCGAAAGATTCTTCTTCAAGCAATACCACAGGTCTGCCCATATCGCCAGCCACAACCGTGGCCGGGTCCAGGGGAATGGCTCCCAGAAATTCCAGGCCGTATCGCTCAGCCAGATCCCTGCCTCCCCCTTTTTTGAACAGATCGATGGACTCGTGGCAATGCGGGCAGACCAACCCGCTCATGTTCTCCACCACGCCAAGGACGTTGGCGCGGGCATATTGCAGGAAATTTATGGACTTGCGCACATCGGACAGAGACACCTCCTGGGGCGTGGTGACAACCACGCACAGGGCCTCGGGCACGGTCTTGAGAACAGTCATGGGCTCGTCGCCAGTGCCGGGAGGCGAATCGACCACCAGAAAATCCAGCTCGCCCCACTGCACATCGGATACGAACTGCCGGATGGCCGAAGTCTTCATGGGACCTCGCCAGAGCACAGCCTGATCCGGGTCCTTGAGCAGGGATTCCATGGAAACCACATGCAGGTTCTCGTTGTATTCCTTGGGAAGGATCAACGATCCCCGATTGATGTCGAGGGCGCCAGAGAGGCCGAGCAGTGTCGGCACACTGGGGCCGTGGATGTCGACATCAAGCAGGCCCACCTTGTAGCCCCTGGCGGCCAGGGCCGCGGCCACGTTGACCGAGACTGAGCTTTTGCCCACCCCGCCCTTGCCGCTCATGATGAAGAGCTTGTATTTGATCTTTTGCAATGTGGACCGGATCATCTCGTCCTGAATCTGCATCTTGGCGCTTGCCGCGCTCTTCTCGCCACTGCTGCTGCAAGAACCTGAACTGCAACCACTCATCGCTTTACTCGCTTTATGTTTTCCGCCGCCATGCAAGGCGGGCTCACGCTTTATTTCCGCTGCGCGACACTTTGTCCAGCAGCAGAACGACAACCACTCCGGCCAAAACCAGACCGACGGCAACGAACAAGCCGCCATCCACATCGGGCAGCACATTGTGTTCGCGCAGAACACGCTCCCTGCCACCGATGACTACACTCTCAAGCACTTCCTTCCACGGCCAGACCTTTCTGAGGGCGCCGAGCATGAAGCCGGTGAGCACACTCACTGCGGCCACATGCCATCTATGAAGAAGATAGTGCAGGATACGCGAAAAGACAATTATGCCGACTCCGGCCCCGCAGGCGAAGACCGCAATGACCAACAGGTTGTCCGCCGCCAGGGGGTTCCTCAGGGTTCCGGTTATATACTCATACTTGCCCAGCATCAGGAGCAAAAAGGCACCGCTGATGCCGGGGAGGATCATGGCGCAGATGGCGATGGCCCCACACAGGAATATAAAGGGCAAGGTTTCGGGGGTGGTCACGGGAATCATGCCTACCAGAGCATAGCTGACCGCCGCCCCCAACGCCGTCAGGGCCAGATTGACCGCATTCAGGGGCCGTATCTCCCGGCCGACCACATACACCGAGGCCGCGATCAGGCCAAAGAAGAGTGCCCAAATCTCTATGGGATGACTGTGCAGCAGCCAATTCACCACCTGGGCCATGCCGACCACGGCAGTGAGAACGCCAAGGAGCAGACACGCCAGAAAACGCAAGTGGACCGAGGCAAGCGCCCCGGCAATGTCCAAATCGAATAGACGACGGACGAAAACGGCGTCAAAGGAACGGATGGCGTCCACCAGCTGACCGTAGATGCCGGTGATGAAAGCAATTGTACCGCCGGAGACGCCGGGAATAATGTCGGCTGTACCCATGCACACGCCCTTGGCCCAGAGCAGCGCGGCCTCGCGCTTGTTGCGCGGGCCAGGGCTGGCCATGAAGGCCTGGGCCAAAGTTGCCTTGTCGCCAGACATGAAACCTACCACCCGTACTGGCCGACAAGGTCCACAAAGGCCACGCCGCCGTGATCGGAATGAGTGATATGCCCATCAATCTTCTCCACGAGGACCAGCCGCTGCAAGCGACGCGACTCGCCCACCGGAATAACCATGCGGCCGGGATCGGCCAATTGCCCGATCAGCGGCTCTGGCACCTCGGGACCTCCGGCGGTGACGATGATGCGGTCATACGGCGCATGTTCGGGCCAGCCCATGGTCCCATCGTCGAGTTTGAGCTTGATGGAAAAAAGACGCATGTCCGTGAAACGCTTGCGTGCGGTGAAGAAAAGCTTGCGGATACGCTCCACGGTGTAGACATCGGCTCCCATATGGGCCAACACGGCGGCCTGATAGCCCGAGCCGGTGCCGATTTCCAGCACGGTCATGCCCGGCTTGACCTCAAGCAGTTCGGACATGCGAGCCACGATATAGGGCTGAGAAATGGTCTGCCCTTCGCCGATGGGCAGAGGGCCGTCCGAGTATGCCTTGCAGGCGAACGCCTCTTCCACGAAGAGATGTCTGGGGAGGGACCGCAACGCGTCGAGCACAGCCGGGTCGGCCACGCCGCGTGCCTCGATCTGCTCGCGCACCATGCGCTCTCTGGACCTCACCGGATCAACCATGCCGTCTCCCGAAAAAAATATTACTCCCCCGGCGGAAGGCCCACCCGGACACTTGCAAAATGTCTGCGGGATGCTGAACAGATTCCGCAGCCAAAGTCAACCGAGGGCATTGACCGATTGATCAATCCTCGTCTGCTCCTTGACACGGCACCGTCTTTAATGTTGACTGAAAACATTCACGAAATGGAGGATCTTCATGCTCAGAGTCAAGGATCTCATGACCGCGCCAGTCTTCTCCCTACGCGAAACAGACTCCCTGCAAAGCGCCCGCGCACTGATGGATCTCCAACGAATCCGCCATATCCCCATCGTGACCGTGGACAACATCTTCACCGGACTGGTGACGAACAGGGATGTCTTGGCAGCCACGGTTTCCGGTCTGGCCGAGATGGACCCGGAGACCCAGCGTGAAATCGACGCGGGCATCCCCATCCGGGAAATCATGCGTACCGACATCAAGACCGTTGACGAGAACTCCTCGCTCAAGGTGGCAGCCCAAACCCTGCTCAATCACAAGTACGGCTGTCTGCCCGTAGTGCACGACGGCCAACTCCGAGGGATTCTCACCGAAGCGGACTTCCTGCGCCTGACCATCAATCTCATGGACGCACTGGACAAGGACTAGCCCCCCTCCGCCTTTGTCCGGGGCGACTGCCCCCCGCAGGAGCGATGCCGCCCGCCGGGCTGCGCCGCCCTGTCTGCGTCTGTTCACGGATTTCTTCCCCATTCTTCTTGTCTCCCGTTCTCGACTTGTATAGAATTAGTCTAGAATATTTCAAACGCACACCAGAAGCAAAGAGAGTGGCAGTCAGATGAAAAAAGAAGGCAGCAAAGGGTTTTCCGTCGCCCTCACGGCGATCATAGTTGTCCTCGCCCTTGCGGCGGGCGGATTCATGCTCTTCAAGGACACGACTCCGCCGACGATCTCCGTCGCCCCGGACGGCCCCTATCTGGGGCGCGAGGCAAAGATCACCATCGCGGTCGAGGATCCGGGCAGCGGCCTGAAATCCATTGTGGTGGCCGTGGTCCAGAAAGGCAAACGCACCGTGCTTGCGGACCGGACCTTCCCGGGCGGCTCCATGCAGACCGAAGAGACCATCGACCTGGCCCGCGGAGAGATTGCCGAAGGAGAATTCTCCATCGAAATCACAGCGAGAGACGCCTCCATCTACCCCTTTGGCGCGGCCGGAGTGGCCGTTGCCCACAAGGACTATGTCTTTGATGCCACCCCGCCGCGAATCTTTGTGCAATCCCACACCAACAACCTCAACCAGGGCGGGAGCGGCCTGATGGTCTTCACCCTGTCCGAGCCTGCAGTCAGTGCAGGCATCCGAGTGGGCGAACGGTTCTTCCCGGCCTATCAGCAGCCCGAAGGCGACAACCTCTACCACTGCATGTTCACCATGCCCTGGGACACCCCTCCGTCGGCATTCAAACCCATGATCGAGGCCACGGACAAAGCGGGAAACACCGCCTCGCGCACCTTCAGCCATCACGCCAACCCGCGTCAATTCCGCAAGGACCGCATCAATTTGTCGGACTCCTTCTTCGAGACCACCATCCCCGAGTTCCAGGGGCTGGTGCCCAACTCCGGCACCCTGCTTGACCAGTACCTCTTCATTAACAGGGAGTTACGCAAGCAAAACCGCGACACGCTGGTAGAACTGGGGCGCCAGACCTCACCGACCATGCTCTGGAGCGGCCCATTCGCCCGGCTGCCAAATGCGGCCAACAGGGCACGCTTCGCCGACGCCCGCGACTACTACTATCAGGGAAAGATCGTGGACCATCAGACCCACATGGGCCTTGACCTTGCCAGCCTCAAGAACGCGGCCGTGCCTGCCGGCAACCACGGAACCATCGTCTTTGCCGACTTCCTGGGCATCTACGGCAATGTGGTGGTCATCGACCACGGCCTTGGGCTGCAATCGATATACGCCCACCTCAATTCAATGGAAGTGGAGGTCGGTCAGACCGTGTCCAAGGACGACATCGTGGGCCACACCGGCATCACCGGACTGGCCGGGGGCGACCACCTGCATTACGAGATCAACATCTCGGGCGTCCCGGTCCAGCCCATCGAATGGTGGGATGATAACTGGATACGCAACAACATCACCTCAAAGCTGGAATAACCGGAAAAGCCCCTCGCCACGAGGGGCTTTTTTTATGCCCTTGTCCGCACCCCGGCAAAAGATGCTCGGGAACAATTCTTGCTTGTCATGCTCCTAGGCAATCCCTTCCCCAAGGAGCAAAAATGCACATATCCACCGACACCTTGGCATCCCAAACCTGGGGGACATCGACGCGTCCGGCCCGCGGACTCGTCCGCACCGTGACCGACGAAGCCATGACCCTGGAATCGGAAAAGACCGAGGAAGAACTCCAGCTCGGATCATCCAACATTGCGCCCCGGAAACAGCTCTCGGAAGAAGAGGAACAACGCGTTCTCTACCTCAAGAATCTCCTGGCTCAGATTCTGACCATGAGCGAAGGACAGCCCTCTGACGAACAGAAGACCCGTATCCGTGAAATCGAAAAAGAGCTGGAAAAAATCACGGGTGTGAAGATGCAGTCGAGTCTGTCCAACGCGACTGAGAAGCTGCCGAACAAGACCGCCGGGGCACGAAGAAGAGACGAAGAGGAAGAGGAGCGGCGCAAGCGCGAGCGACAGGCCAGAGGCATTGACCCCAAGGAACTGGAGCACACAGCGGCCCAGAATCTGGCCGGATTGACCTCGGCGGCAAACCAGTCGACCCAGGGGCTCAAGATGATGCAAAGCGCCGGGTCTGCGACCTACCAGGCCGTCGCGGCCATCGGACTGTCGCCCGGCGATGAACTGCGGACAGGATTGTCGCTCAAGGCGTGACCGGAAACTCTCGTCCTTTCGAACGCGGCGGATCAGGGCAAGCCCCTCTGCTCACACGGGTGTTATCAATTCGCGAATGAGCGGACCCGGCGCAGAAGGCTCGAGCCCAAGGCGCACGGCATCAAGCACTGCGGCCCGAGCAGCCCGGCCCGAAGCGCCGCCGCCCTCCTCGTCGGAAGCGCAATGGAGAACGGCCAGTACGTCTCCGACCCGGACCTCGGTACCGACACGGGCGATGGAAGTCAGGCCCACCGTATGGTCCACCCCCTGCCCCACCCTGGTCCGCCCGCCGCCCAGAGCCACCACCGCCATGCCCAGGGCTCGGGTATCCCATGCAGCGAGAAATCCCTCTGTCTGTGCCCGCACAGGCCATGTGGACCGCGCCGCAGGCAGATAGGCATCAAAATGCTCCACAAAATCAGGCGGACCTCCCAGCTCCGTCACCATGCGCAAGAACCGTTCCGCGGCCGCCCCGCTATCAAGCGTCTGCTCGAGCATGGCCCGCGCCCCGTCCTCGTCGGCAGCCAAACCACCCAAAATGAGCAGACGCATGCCAAGGGCCAGGACGACCTGATGCAGTCTCGGGTCCCGCTTGGTGCCGGTCAGGTAGCGCACGGCCTCACGCACCTCCAACGCATTGCCCGCGCACGGGGCCAGCGGCTCATCCATGCAAGTTATCAGAGCTGCCGTGGGCAGTCCGGCCCCAGCAGCCACGCTGACGATGCTCTCGGCCAACTGGCGGGCCTGATCACTGGTGACCATGAACGCCCCGCTGCCGGTCTTGATGTCCATGACCAGCCCGTCGAGCCCGGCGGCCAGCTTTTTGGAGAGAATGGATGCGGTGATGAGGGGAATGGATTCCACGGTGGCCGTGACATCGCGGACCGCGTAGAACATCCTGTCTGCCGGAGCCAGGTCGTCGGTTTGTCCAATGATGGCCACCCCGGCCCGGCGCACGGCCCGCCGGAATTCATCGCGCCCGGGCATGGTCCGGTAGCCGGGGATCGACTCGAGCTTGTCCAGGGTGCCGCCGGTATGCCCCAGGCCGCGCCCGGAGATCATGGGCACATAAGCCCCGCAGGCCGCAACCATGGGACCAAGGGCCAGGCTGACCAGATCGCCCACTCCACCACTGGAATGCTTGTCCAGCACCGGGCCGTCCAAATCCCATTCCAACACCGCCCCGGAGTGGGCCATGGCGCTAGTCAGGGCCGCGCATTCCTTGCTGCCCATGCCCTGAAAATAGATGGCCATGCCCAAGGCGGCAACCTGAGCCTCGCCAATGGAACCGTCCACCATGCCCGCCACAAAGCCACGCAGGTCTTCCTCGCGAAGCGCCATGCCGTCACGCTTGGCCCGGATCATCTCCTGGGGCAGCACGGTCACTCCGCGCCGGACACCGGCAGTTCAAAGGAGTCCGGCAACAGTTCGTCCATTGTCCAGGCCACTATCTCGCCCGTGCCGCAGGCCGAGTACACCGGAGTATGGGGCAGCAGGAATTCGCTGAGCACCTGACGGCAGGCCCCGCAGGGGGCATGGCAGACATCTCCCGGTACAAAGATCAACAACGCCGCGAAATCCCCCCGGCCGCGCCCTTCGGACACGGCCGCATACACCGCACATCGCTCGGCGCAGGCCGTCAGCCCGAAAGACGCGTTCTCCACGTTGCAGCCCACATAAACCTCGCCGTCCTCGGCCAGCAGCGCAGCTCCCACGGGAAAATTGCTGTAAGGAGCATAGGCGTTGCGCGAAGCAGTCCGCGCCGCGTCCTCAAGTATTCTCAGCGTGTCTCTGGCGATGGCTATCATGCCCCTTCTCCTGCCACAGAAAAGGGCCGGACGGCAATACCGTCCGGCCCGGATTGGTGAGGCAGTGTTCAGCCTGGAAGGCCGAATGCGCTATTGATGAGCGGGTTTGCGCTGGTCTTCCTTGAGCAGCTCATTGGCCACAGGCGGTTCGCCGTGGTGTGGACAGAGGATGGTCTCTCCCCCGCACTCCAGGGCGTGGTCGATAACCTCGTCCATGGTCTTGACCGGAATCACTTCGAGATCCTTGAGGATATCCTTGGGAACGTCCTTGAGGTTCTTCTCGTTTTCGGACGGGATAAGCACGGTCTGGATCAGCCCGCGATGGGCGGCCAGCAGCTTCTCGCGCAGCCCGCCGATGGGCAGCACTCGTCCGCGCAGGGTGATCTCGCCGGTCATGGCCAAGTCGTGACGCACCGGAATGTTCAGCAGCGCGGAGATCAGGGCCGTTGTCAAGGTGATGCCCGCACTGGGGCCGTCCTTGGGCGTGGCTCCGTCTGGCACATGGATATGGATGTCCACCCGCTTGTAGAAATCCGCCTTGAGGCCGAGCAGGTCGGAGCGCGCCCGAATGTAGGAGAGCGCCGCCCTGGCAGACTCCTGCATGACATCCCCGAGCTTGCCGGTGATCTCCACCTTGCCCTTGCCGGGCATGAGCGCCACCTCCACCAGCAGCATCTCGCCGCCCAGCTGGGTCCAGGCCAGACCGTTGCACACGCCCACCTGGGCCTCGCTTTCGCGCTCGCCGTAAGTGAACTTGGTCACGCCAAGAAACTTTTCCAATCCCTGCTTGGTAACGTGGATGGCCTTGTCGCGGTCTCCCTCCTCCACAACCTTCATGGCGGACTTGCGGCAGATGGCCGCGATCTCGCGCTCCAGGTTGCGTACGCCCGCCTCGCGGGTATAGTAGCGCACCACATCCAGGATGGCGTTGTCGGAGAACTTGATGTTCGCTTCCTTCAGGCCATGCTGCTTGAGCTGCTTCGGCACCAGGAATCCCTTGGCGATCTCCACCTTCTCGTTCTCCAGGTAGCCGGGCAGCCGGATAATCTCCATGCGGTCGCGCAGCGGCAGCGGAATGCCGTCGAGGTTGTTGGCAGTGGTGATGAAGAACACCTTGGACAGATCATAGTCCAGGTCCAGATAGTGGTCGTTGAAGGCGTAGTTCTGCTCCGGGTCGAGCACTTCAAGCAAGGCCGCCGAGGGATCGCCCCGGAAGTCGGCGCTCATCTTGTCCACTTCGTCCAGGCAGATGACCGGATTATTGTGTTTGACCCGCTTGAGGGACTGGATGATCTTGCCCGGCATGGCACCCACATAGGTACGCCGATGGCCGCGAATCTCGGCCTCGTCGCGAACGCCGCCCAGGGAAAGCCGCAGGAACTCGCGGTCCATGGATCGGGCGATGGATTTGGCAATGGAGGTCTTGCCCACGCCTGGAGGGCCGACAAAACAGAGAATCGGACCCTTCATGGATTCCACCAGGGACTGGACTGCCAGGTATTCGAGGATGCGCTCCTTGGGCTTTTCGAGGCCGAAATGGTCCTCGTCGAGGATTTTACGGGCCTGTTTGATGTCTACGCCCTTGTCGTCCTTGATATTGTCCCAGGGCAGGTCGAGAACCCAGTCCACATAATTACGGACCACGGTGTATTCCGCGCTGCTCGGCTGCATGGTGCGCAGCTTCTTGATCTCCTTGCGCACCCGCTCGCGGTTCTCTTCGGACATGGGCTTGGCCTCGAGTTGGCTTTCAAGCTCCTGCGCCTCGGCCTGGGGGTCGTCTTCACGCCCCATCTCCTTGTTGATGGCCTTGACCTGCTCGTTGAGGTAGTATTCGCGCTGGTTCTTCTCCATCTGCTCCTTGACGCGCCCCTTGACGCGCTTCTCGATGGAGACGATCTCGATTTCCCCAAGCAGCATCTCGTAGACGCGCTCGAGCCGACGGGTCGGGTCGAGTTCCTCAAGCACTTCCTGCTTGCGCCCAAAGTCGATTTTGAGGTGGGGCATCACCTGATCGGCGAGGGGTCCCGGCTCCTTGACGGTGGACATGGCCAGAATGGCCTCAGGCGCCACCTTCTTGTTGACCTTGCCAAACTCGTCCAAGGATTCGTGAACGGCCCGCACCAGGGCGCTGGCCTCGGCGTTTGCGGCATCCGGCTCCGCCAGCAGGCGCACCTGTGCGCTGGGGAATTCACCCTCCTGCTCCGCTGCCTGAGCCTTGACCGCGGGCTCCCAGGTGGCACGCGACACGCCCTCGAAAAGCACCTTGATGGTGCCATCGGGCAGACGCAGCATCTGCAATATCTTGCTGACTGTGCCGATGGCGTAAAGGTCGTCCGGCTCGGGGTGTTCCTTTTCCGGCGATTTCTGCGTGACAAGGAATATCTGCTTGCCAAAGTCGGACACCGCGGTCTCTATCGCCTTGATGGAGGCCTCGCGGCCCACGAACAATGGCACAATGGACCGTGGAAACATGACCACCTCCCGCAGGGACATCATGGGAAGGGTCATGGATTCAGGGGACTTCTTGCCGTCGAATCCGAAAGTCGGCATGGATTCCTCCGAGAGTTGCGATCGAAGCCGACGCCGCCGGGATGGCGGAAAGCGGCATGTGACGAAAGGGAAATAAGGCCCGGAGCGGGGTTGTCAACCAACCCCGCTCCGCTATCATGCGGACTTCACTTCCTGATGATAAAGCAGCAGCGGCTCCATGCCGTTATCGATCACGGCCTGGTTGATCACGCACTCGCGCACCCCCGAAAGGGAGGGCAGCTTGTACATGATGTCGAGCATGGTCCTCTCAAGCACGTTGCGCAGGCCGCGAGCGCCAGTCTTACGCTGGATGGCCTGTCGGGCGATGGCGATCAAGGCATTTTCAGTGAAGCGCAACTCCACCTTGTCCAGCTCGAAAAGCTTGCTGTACTGCTTGATCAAAGCATTCTTAGGTTCCTTGAGGATGCGCACGAGATCTTCCTCGGTCAGATCCTGCAGAGCGGTCTGAATGGGAATGCGCCCCACGAACTCGGGGATAAGGCCAAACTTGATCAGATCCATGGGCTCGGCCAGCCCCATAAGCTCGCCAAGATCCATTTCCTTCTTGGCCTCCACCTTGGCCCCGAAGCCCATGCCCGAACCCTGCTTGCGCTGCTGGACTATCTTGTCCAGGCCGATGAACGCGCCCCCGAGGATGAACAGGATGTTCGAGGTGTCCATGCGGATGAATTCCTGCTGCGGATGCTTGCGGCCGCCCTTGGGCGGAATGTTGGCCTCTGTACCCTCAATGATCTTGAGCAAAGCCTGCTGCACACCCTCGCCCGACACATCGCGAGTGATGGACGGGCTGTCTCCCTTACGGGCCACCTTGTCGATCTCGTCGATGTAGATAATACCCCGGCTGGCGGCATCAATGTCGTAGTCAGCGTTTTGCAGGAGCTGGACAAGGATGTTCTCCACGTCCTCGCCCACATAGCCCGCTTCGGTCAGGGTGGTGGCGTCGGCGATGGCAAAAGGCACCTTGAGCACCCGGGCCAGGGTCTGGGCCAGGAGCGTCTTGCCCGAGCCGGTGGGGCCGATGAGCAGGATGTTGCTCTTGTCGATCTCCACCTCGTCCGGCCCCGCGCTGGCGGCAGCGTAGAAGACGCGTTTGTAGTGATTGTGCACGGCCACGGACAGGATCTTCTTGGCCTGCTCCTGGCCGATGACATATTCGTCGAGCAGCGCCTTGATTTCCTGAGGCGGCAGCAAACGGCCGTCCTCGAACTCCTCGCTGATGGTCTCCTGAGCCATGATGTCGTTGCACAGGCTGACGCACTCGTCGCATATGTACACGTCCGGCCCGGCTATGAGCCGCTGCACGTCAACCTGGGTCTTGCCGCAGAACGAACAGCTCAGATCGGATGATTTCTTGATATCGGCCATGGGAACCTACCCCTTGCGTTTTTCTTCCGCATCCGCACGGGAGCGCATGACCTTGTCGATGAGGCCGTACGTCACGGCATCCTCAGACGACATGAAGTAGTCTCGCTCCGTGTCTTCGCGAATCTTTTCAAGTTTTTGCCCGGTATGCTGGGTCAGGATTTCGTTGAGTTCATCACGCAGCCGCAGGATCTCCTTGGCGTGGATGTGGATGTCCGAGGCCTGCCCCTGGGCGCCGCCCATGGGCTGATGGATCATGATGCGGCTGTGAGGCAGCGCATAGCGCATTCCCGGCTCGCCCGCGCACAGGAGCAGGGCCCCCATGCTTGCGGCCTGCCCCAGGCACAGGGTGGCCACCGGAGCCGAAATATACTGCATGGTGTCATAAATGGCCATGCCTGCGGACACCACACCTCCCGGTGAGTTGATATACATGTATATCTCTTTCTCCGGGTCCTCGGACTCGAGAAAGAGCAACTGGGCGCAGATCAGACTGGCCACATGATCGTCGATGGCGCTGCCAAGCAGGATTATGCGGTCCTTGAGCAGCCGGGAATAAATGTCGTAAGCGCGCTCGGTGCGTCCGGTCGTTTCAATGACCATCGGAATGGCGACCATATCCGTCTCCTTGGGAGCATTTTGTAGTTTATCGGCCGTCGGAGCCAGGAACCTTACGTGCCAGCACGGAAAGCATGGGCAAAGCGGGCTCCGACTCTTTTCCGGTTCGTTTAGTATGCGGCAAATCGCCTTGAACGACAAGGGGAAAGTTCCCGCCAGGCCTATCTCAGCTCTTAAGGGAGATAGGCATGAACCGGCCCGGGTCAAGGGGCGTCCGACACGAAAGCGGCGACCCGGATGACCGGGCCGCCGCAGGTATCGGCAGTCCTGAAGGCTAGTTCTCTTCTTTCTTGGCCGGGGCCTTCTTGGCCGGGGCCTTTTTGGCCGGAGCCTTCTTTACCGAGGCTTCGTCGGCGTCCGCGTCCTTCTTGGCTGCGGCCTTCTTGGCCGGGGCTTTTTTGGCAGGCTTTTCTTCGGCCTGAGAAGCTGCAGGCGGATCGATCTCCGTGACTTCGGCCGCGTCGTAGATCAATTCGGAAGCCTTGTCGCACAGCAGGCGGTCCTTGAGAGGGACGATGAGATTGTTGTCCTCGTAATATTTCTTCAACTCATGCAGAGGTTGACGGGTCTGCATGGCCAACTGGGTCAGGGTGGACTCGATCTCCTCGGAGGAAATGTCAAGGCCCTCCTCAGCGGCCACGGCCAGCAGGAATATCTCGGTCTTGACGGTCCGCTCGGCCTCGTCCTTAAACTCGTCACGGATCTGCTGCGGGGTCTTGCCAAGGGACTGCAGGCCCTTGCCCTGACGGTCGAGCCGGTATTCCAGATCCTGCACCAGCCTATCGATGCGATCCTCGACCATGGACGGCGGCAGCGGAAAGTCGCTGATTCCCTCAATAATGGTGGCCAACAACTGGCTCTGGGCAGCGGACTTGTGCATCTGCTTGCGCTGGGAGAGATAGGATTCACGGATACCGCTACGCATGGTCTCGACATCCTTGAACCCGGCCTTTCTGGCCACGTCGTCGCTCATCTCCGGGGTGATGCGCTCCTTGACTGCATGCAGCCTGGCCTTCATGGTCACGCTCTGCCCGGCCAGATTCGCGTTGATGAAATCCTCGGGAAAGGTGATGTCCGTCTCGCCGGATTCGCCGGAGGTCAACGTCTTGAGAAGGTCCTCGAACTCTGGCAGCGCCTGCTTCTGTCCCAGGACCATGTCGAAATTCTCGGCCTTGATGCCCTCGACGATTTCGCCGTCGCGATAGGCGCCGAAGCTTACGGAGACGACTTCGCCATCCTTGGGCGGACGCACATCCTCAATAACCTTGACCTCGGCGTTGTTCTCCAGGATGCGCTTCTCCACCTCAAGAATCTCGGCATCGTCCACCGTGGCCCTGACCTCGTCGACCTTGAGGCCCTTGTACTCGGGCAGATCAAGCTTGGGCGCGACCTCAAAGGCAATGGTATAGCTAAAAGCCTCGTCGCGGACCAATTCCTTTGCATCCACATCGATACGCGACATGGGCTGCATGGACAAACCGCTCAGGATTTCATTGATCTGATAGTTGATCAGGTCGGTGGTGGCCTCGCCGTACACTTGCTTGCGGTATTTGGCCTCCACCACCGAGGACGGCACCTTTCCCTTGCGGAAGCCCTTGACATCCGCCTGCATGCGGTACATGGCGATCGTGGCCGTCAGGGCGGCGTTGACCTCTTCGACGGGCACTTCGACCATGATCTTCCGTTTGACCGGGGAGATTTCTTCCACCTTGTATTCCATCGCGACGTATCCTCCTGGAGCGCCCGACGGGCGCATTGTATTGCATGACGTGGTGCGGGCGGAGGGACTCGAACCCCCAAACCGTAAGGTACCAGATCCTAAATCTGGCGCGTTTACCAGTTCCGCCACGCCCGCGAAAAGAACGTGCTTATTAAGCAAGCATTGCGGAATATGTCAACCATCGTCACCTTGCGCGGCGGAGCGAAAGGCGGTTCAATCGTCCTCATCCGTCCCCATACGCTCGATAATCCTGCACAACGCGGCCTCAAGGGAAGGAATGTCCTTGGCCAGCAGCCGGACAACCGGCTCACCGGCAAAGCCCCCCGGGTCGGCCACCGCCTGCACCGAAGCCGGGTCAGCGTGGGCACGCATCGCTTCAAAAGCCGCCCAGCTCTCGAAGCGGCCGTCATCCTCGCCCACATACCCGGGTTTGTGCTCCCTGTTCATCCATGCCACCGGAACGTCAAAACGCTCCAGCGTCGCCCGGAGCCGGGGAGGCAAGGCCAGAGTCATGACGCAACCCGTTTCGGGTCGCAGTCGGCTACAGGCGAGCAACGTGGCTGCGGTTCGCGCCGAAGCGCCGAAGGCGGGGCAACCCGCCACCACCAGATCGCCCCGCCGCGAGCGGACAATGCCGCAGGAAAAAGCGGCCACTTCGGAATCGTCGTCGGCATGAGGCAGCGCCACGGCCACATTGGCTCCAGTCCGGGGCACCAGGGGCGCAAGGCCCGGCATGAGCACAAGCCGACGCCCCAACCTTTCGAGCCCGCCCAGTATCTCAGCCCGGGCGCACTCCTTGAGCCAGGGAGCCAGATGGTTGGGGGGCCCCCCACCCTGGCCAAGAGGGTATCCAGAGCGCAGAGCCAGATTGAGATACTTCTGCGCCCGCAAAATGGCCGTATCCATGGCTAGGCCCTGCCCCACCCCGGTGGCGATGGCGGCAGACAGGGTGCAGCCGGTGCCGTGAGTGCAGCCAGTGTCCACACGCTGCTGCATGAAGGGCATTGGCTCGGCCCCGGCGGCCACATACCAGTCTGTCACGGCCAGGGAGTCGGCATGCCCTCCCTTGATCAGCACTGCCTTCGGCCCCATCCCCAGCAGGAGTCGCGCCGCCCGGAACACGTCGTCGCGGCTGCGAATGGTCATTCCGGTTAACAACTCGGCTTCGGGCCTGTTGGGCGTGACCAGATCGGCCAGGGGAAAGATCAGATCCATCAACGCCTCCACGCCCTCGTCCTTGAGCAGCTTGGCCCCGGAGGTGGAGACGCAGACAGGGTCAACCACCAGCGGGAACCTCCGCTCAGCCAGAATGGGCGCGATGGCCTTGATGATGGGGCCGGAAAAAAGCATGCCGGTCTTGGCCGCGTCAATACGGATATCGTCAAGCACCGTCGTCAGCTGTAGGGCCACAAACTTGGCCGATGGAGCCTGGATTCCTGTCACGGCCCGAGTGTTCTGGGCCGTTAGCGCAGTGATAACGCTGGCACCGTATCCGCCGAGCATGGCGATGGTCTTGAGGTCGGCCTGGATTCCGGCCCCACCTCCGGAATCGGACCCGGCTATGGTCAGGATGGAAGGAGGTCTGGTCATCGTGCCCATCCACAAGGACATAGCGCCCCGAATAAAATGCCGAAACGATGCGAAAAGGGGTATCGACGCGGGAGCGCTCCCGGAGAGCGGCGGGGTTTACCCACAGGAAAGCTTGACGTAATCCTCAAGAGAGACACCGTTCCAGGCTTTGCTGACCCAGAAGGCGGTGGCCCAGATCATGAGCGCCGTGGCCTGGAGATCCGTAAGACGCCTCAACTTGACCTCAAGGTTGCTCTTGCTCGAACCATGCTGAATGTGGACCTTGTGCTCCTCGCACGCTTCCTCCACCCGCAGGAGCAGATAAGCCTGCTTGGACTGGTTAGGTAAAAGCTTCACCTCGCGGTGGGATTCGAGTATGGTCTTGAGCTCTGCGACGGAAAAATCGCTTGAAACATTCCTGATGGACTTGAAGAACACATCCACCGCCCACGGCAGGATGAACTCGGCCCCGGCGCTCTTGGTCTTGAAATAATCCTTGAGCCATTTTTCCTGATCATGAGTAATTCTAGCAGCGACCTGGGGCATACCTCTCCTCCATCGATCCGGCGAACCTTCCACCTGTGGCACCTTTAGCAGTTGCTATATATGCGAAACAAGCAAAGGAATCAAGATTTTTTCTAGAGTTGTCACGAGGGAAAAAAATCAGCCGTTGAACACTGCCCTGAGCTGGCGAAAAAGCGTCAACAGGAGCGCATCGGGAGCGTCATTGCCGTCGATATTCAACCGCGTGACCTCAGTGACAATGTTGCCACTGGGGGTCACGGTCCTGCGAGAGACCAACACGATGTTCTGCTCTCGCCTACGGGGCCTGTCCTCGGTACGAACAACCAGAACCCAATGACCGTCCTGACGACGCCAGGAAATCTCGACATCCATGGATTCGGACATCTTCCGCTCAATGAGCCGAACAAAATCCTGAAGAGAAAAAGGCCTTCCACCCTTCCCCTGAACCCCCAGATATTCGCCTTCGGAGCATATGACCAACGGACCGGACAAAAATTCCGCCGGGGGGAAATCAATCCCACCACCGGAGGCACGGGACGCCATGCGACGGCGCAGCTCGGCGATCTCCTTCTCGAGAGCCGACACCTTGGTGGAATACTCCCGCTCCACCTCGCGACGCTCCCTGCGCAAAGTATCCACCTCGTCCCGCAAAGAGCGAATCTCGCTACGAAACAGAGACTGGTTCTCCAGCGCATCAGCGATCTTGTCAAGAACGCCTCCTGCCTCCGGGCGACAGGAACCATGAACACCACATCCCGAGACGGCAGAACGGCCAACGCGCTGATCAACATACTGATCAGAACATTGATCAAA
This sequence comes from Pseudodesulfovibrio alkaliphilus, assembly GCF_009729555.1. Classification (NCBI taxonomy): domain Bacteria; kingdom Pseudomonadati; phylum Thermodesulfobacteriota; class Desulfovibrionia; order Desulfovibrionales; family Desulfovibrionaceae; genus Pseudodesulfovibrio; species Pseudodesulfovibrio alkaliphilus. The sequence goes on along the minus strand of NZ_WODC01000008.1, from coordinate 2,193 downwards.
ACAAGAATCTCCAAGCAAATCACCAAACCTTAAAACCAACTCCCGCTCAATTTGATCAACTGAACAATTGTCCGCAAACATTTCACGTATCCTCCTGAATACTTCCACAACAGCCGCCGGATACCGACGACGCCGCCCCTCGCCTCCCACAGACGGAATAAAGCGTTGAAACTTATCCTTATAATAAACAATAGTGGATGGAGGAACATCCAGCAAGCGCCCCACTTCGCGCAGACTGACATACGGCTTACTCATTTTTGACACACACTGCTGTTTACTGATAGTCAACTGATCAATAAACAAGAAACTCCCGCCTGTCAATGCCATTTTGATCAACACTGACCAATAAACAACAAAAAAAAGCGCACCGACCTGGTCGGTGCGCCCAAAACGATAGCTGATCAGTGCTATTTTTCCAGCCCGGCCCTGACGCCCTGCAGTTCCTTGAGAATCAACTGCATGGCCGCACGCTGGGATTCGGAATCAAGGGTCTCCCCCAGATAGGCGGCTTTCATAGCCATCTCGTTGACCATATCGTGAGCTATCATGCGCTTGATGTGCACGGGGACATCCGCCTGCATCTGGATCATGCGCTGATCAAGGCTGGAAACCTCATCGCGAAGCGAGCCAAGATTTTTCACCTCATCAGAGAGTCCGGCAATGTTCCGGTTCATGCCGAAAAAAAAGATCACAAGCAACAATACGGCCAAAAGCGACACTATCATCGCCACCTTGCTCATGTCATTATGCGCCTCAACCGAACCGGCGCAGACCTCCTCGTCAACGACGGGCGTCTCATCTGCATTCACTCTTTCCAACTTGTGTACCTTGCCGTTCTCTAGTCCCATGAGCTTCTCCATTGGAATATGATGTCAAGCTGCTCAAGCCTACGCAGCAGTTTGAAAGCCCCAAACCAAAGCAACTGAAGCCCACGACAGGCGTCGCTTCGCAACGGTCCGGGCGCGTCGGAAAGGAGGTTCCTCGCTCACGGCTACATACGTCAGGTGCGCCACCATGGCAAGCGATGCGGTTATAAGACGAAACAGGAAACGCCACTGGCCATATGGAATGCAGTGACGAACAGGATTACACCATTCCTTTTTGAAATCAATGTTGACAAACACAATGCGAATCGTGCTATAGGTTAAAAGGCGGTTGATGATCCAGCGCTCGGAGTTGGTCATCTTTAAGTAAAGCATGCACGGCACATGTTGTTGCCTTCGCTGCCATTGAAGCGACTAAAATGGTATGCCGGCACTCGCAAATGAACCACAGTAAAGGAGTCGAAACGATGGACGACCATTTGAAAGAAGCACTGGAGATCGTCAAGGCACAGGCAAGCGTCAGGACCATGACCGAGGAAGAGATCACGTCCATGGTTCAAAAGCTTGCGGCAGGCATCAAGGCCATTGCCGAGGACGGGAGCATCGAGATCGAACAGGATGCATCCCTGGACCCCAAGAAGGCAATCCGCGAAAAAACGATCCTCTGTTGTGTTTGCGGAAAGCCATTCAAAATTCTCACAAAAAAGCATCTCGCAAGCCACGACCTCACTCCCGAGGAGTATCGAGAAAAGTTCGGCTACAAGAAAAAGCTCCCTTTGGTTTGCAAATCCCTGCAACGGGAACGACGCAAAAAGATGAAAGAAATGAAGCTCTGGACCAAACGGGGCAAGTAACCACCGCCGCATCCGCTGAAGCCCGGCCCAAGCCGGGCTTCTCCTTTTTCACCGCATGAGCACACCTTCCATAATCTGGTCCACTACCCGGTCAATACGTTCCCACCCTTGATCAGAATGCAAATCAACACCGCCAAGGGTACTGTAAAACCTGGACCTTACAGCAAGAAAGTTCATAGCTCCGGCCATGACAATGACCAGAGCCACGAGATCCACATCTTCAGGCGGATCCGCCCCCATCCACTCAAAGAATTCAAGTGCACTCCTGGCCCGCACATCCTCCAATGGCCTGGTCAGCTCATTGCGTTCAACGCCCTCCCAGGCCAATATCTCCAGGGTATGTGGCCGACGCAAAATGGCCCGCACATATCGCTTGAAAAACTGACCCAGTCATGACCCCCGGCAAAGCCGGGGGCTTGAGTTTGTGAGCCGCTCAAAGCGGCTTTAAGAACCGCCTAAAGGCGGAATTTCAATTGTTCGATTCGCTTGTCTTCCTGCTCTTGTTTGCGGATGTA